>JAUXRN010000269.1 GCA_030681835.1 Actinomycetota bacterium | reverse complement strand
GCGCTCGGTGTCGGGCAGCTTGCGGCTGATGCCGGTCATGTTGCTGTCGGGCACGTACACGAGGAAGCGGCCGGGCAGCGAGATCTGGCTGGTGAGGCGCGAGCCCTTCTGCCCCACGGGGTCCTTGGTGACCTGCACGAGGATGGGATCGCCCGATTTCAGGGCGAGTTCGATGCGCTTGGGCTGGCCCTCGAGGCCAGCCGCGTCCCAGTTGACCTCGCCGGCGTACAGGACCGCGTTGCGGCCCCTGCCGATGTCGACGAATGCCGCCTCCATGCTCGGCAGCACGTTCTGGACGCGTCCGAGGTAGACGTTGCCCACCATGGACGAGGACGAGCCGCGCGTGACGTAGTGCTCGACGAGCACGCCGTCCTCGAGCACGGCGATCTGAGTGCGGTCGCCCTTCTGGCGGACCACCATCACCCGCTCGACGGCCTCGCGGCGGGCGAGGAACTCCGCCTCCGTGAGGATCGGGGCGCGGCGGCGGCCGGCCTCCCGGCCCTCGCGCCGGCGCTGCTTCTTGGCCTCTAGGCGGGTGGACCCGCGCAGGCCGGTGACGTCGTCCGAGCCCCGGTCGCGGGGCTGCCGGGAGCGCGACGTCGTGGCCGGCGCGTCGTCGGAGAGCGGCTCGAGCTCGCCATCGGCTCCGCGGCGACGACGCCGGCGGCGGCGCTTGCCCGCTGCATCGCCCTCGTCTGCCTCGTCCTCGGCACCCTGGGGACCGCTGTCCGGCAACGCGTCAGACGACTCGTCGGCCGGGCCGTCCTCGTCCGAGCGCCGCTTGCGGCCGCGACCGCCACGCCGGCGGCGGCGGCGGCGGCTTCCGTCGCCGCCCTCGTCGTCGTCCGCATCGGTCGCCTCGTTGTCGGGGCCGTCGGGAGCGGGCTCGGGAGCCTGGGCCGCGGGGGTCGCCTTGCGCCGCGTGCGCTTGGCTGCCACGGGAGGCTCGTCGGCATCGCCGGTCCCGACCGGCTCAGGCGCCACGAAGAGCGGCGCCACGAAGCCGGCGGTGGCCATGCGCGTCGGGCCGCTGTCGTCGGCAGCGCCGCCCGCGCGGTCTCCGGACGCGGCCGCGGACTTCTTGCTGGCCCGGGCCCGCTTGGCCGGCTTCGACGGCTCGGCAGTCTCAGTGCTCGGCTCGTCGGTGCCGTGATCGCCGGTGGCCTGATCGCCGGTGGCCGCGCTGTCCTTGTCGCCTGCCGGCTTCTTGGCCGGCTTGCGCGTGGTGGACTTCTTCGCGGCCTTCTTGGCTGGCGACTTGGCTTCCGGGGGCGCGGTGTCCGCCGCTGCGGGGGCTGGCTCGACCGCCGGCGGGCCGGCGGGGCGGCTGGCTGCCCGACGGCGGGTGCGCTTGGCCACGGCCTCGTCGGTTGGCGCGGACTCGTCCGCGGGACGGGGGGAATCGTCGTTGTCGACCATGTGGTCGTGCTCCTTATGGACCTCGGCCGCCAGGGCGGTCGGGTCACTCCTCGTGCGAGGGGCCGGATCGGCTGTCCTCGTCAAGCCTTCGTGGATGCGGCTCGAGGAGGGCGCATGGGCGCAACTGGCTCGGACCGCCGGCGGCGTCTTCCGGAACCCGTCGGGATACCTTCCCGCCGGCTGACCTCAGCCCGCGCGGTCAGGCGCCAGCGGATCGGCCACGGAGGTTCCTGCCTCGTCTAGCGGCCCCTGTGCCAGCCGGGTCACCCGAGGGGGCTTCGGCGGCACGAGGTCAGCCACGCGTCGAAGCGCGGAGATCACGTCGTCGGGTCGAACGGACGGGGTTCCGTGCCGAACGACCACCCGCAGTATCGCACAGTCCGGATCCGGGCCGTCGCCGGGCGCGCAGTCCAGCGAGATCACTGCCGCCCGCGCGTCGAAGGACCGGATCCCGTTCTTGGTCAGCCGCTCCACGAGGATCTCCTCCTCCACGAGGAACCGGCCGACGGCCCCGCGAGCCTCGTCAAGGGGCACTCCGGGCAGTTCGACCCGCCACACGCTCGCCTCGAGGCGCTGGGCGAAGTCGGGCGTCCGCGCCTCCACCACGTCCACGACGTCAAGCCCCGGGGGCAGCGCATCGTCGAGGGCGGCCCTGACCTTGCCCGGATCGCAACGCGCCGCTACCCCGATCTCCACGTACTCGGCCTCGCTGGCCACCCCCGTGGGCGCGGCGTTGGCGTACGACACCTTGGGGTGCGGGTTGAAGCCGGCGCTGTAGGCCATGGGGACCTCGGCCCGGCGCAGCGCTCTCTCGAACGCTCGCTGGAAGTCCCGGTGGCTGGAGAACCGGAGCCGGCCCCGCTTGGCATAGCGCAGCCGCAGCCGTTGGACGGTCGGGGCCGCATCGCGGTCAGGCGCGGGCCGGGCCATCGGTCCCCTCCGTCATGGCGTGGTCAGGACCGGGCCGTCCGGCCGCACGGTCGGCGCCGGCAGGTCGACGACACCCGTGGGTCCGACCTGGATCTCGGTGCCCAGCTGGTCACAGACCCCGCAGTCGAAGCACGGCGTCCAGCGGCAGTCCTCGACGGCGACCTCGGAGAGGGCGTCCTGCCAGTCCTCCCACAGCCACTCCGAGTCCAAGCCGGAGTCGAGGTGGTCCCAGGGCAGCACCTCGGTCCGCTCGCGCTCGCGCGTCGTGTACCAGTTGACGTCGACGGGCTGGTCGGCAAGGGCGGCCTCGGCGGCCGCCATCCAGCGGTCGTAGGAGAAGTGCTCGCTCCAGCCATCGAAGCGGGCGCCGTCACGCCAGGCCTGGAGGATGACCGAGCCCACTCGGCGGTCGCCACGGGACAGCAGTCCCTCGACGATGCCGGGCTTGCCGTCGTGATAGCGCAGGCCGATGGCCTTGCCGTACTGGCGGTCGGCGCGGATCGCGTCGCGCAGCTTGTACAGGCGGGCGTCAGTGGTCTCGTGGTCGAGCTGGGCCGCCCATTGGAATGGGGTATGCGGCTTGGGCACGAAGCCGCCGATCGACACCGTGCAGCGGATGTCCCTCCGGCCGGTCACCTCGCGCCCGGCCTTGATGACCTCCCGCGCGAGCGTCGCGATCTGCAGGACGTCGTCGTCCGTCTCCGTCGGCAGGCCGCACATGAAGTAGAGCTTCACCTGCCGCCAGCCGCCCGCGTACGCGGTAGTGACCGTGCGGATCAGGTCCTCCTCGCTGACGAGCTTGTTGATGACCCGCCGCATGCGCTCGCTGCCACCCTCCGGCGCGAAGGTCAGCCCGCTGCGCCGGCCGTTGCGCGACAGCTCGTTGGCGAGGTCCACGTTGAACGCGTCGACGCGCGTGCTCGGCAACGAGAGGGACGTCTGGCTGCCCTCGTAGCGATCGGCGAGGTTGCGCGCGATGTCGGCAATCTCGGAGTGGTCGGCGCTCGACAGCGAGAGCAGGCCCACCTCCTCGTAGCCGGTCTTGCACAGGCCGTTGTCGACCATCTCGGCGATGCCGGTGATGCTGCGCTCCCGGACGGGGCGCGTGATCATGCCGGCCTGGCAGAACCGGCACCCCCGGGTGCAGCCGCGGAAGATCTCGACGCTCATGCGCTCGTGCACCGTCTCGGCGAGCGGCACCAAGGGGTTCTTGGGGTAGGGCCACGCGTCCAGATCCATCAGGGTGTGCTTGCGCACGCGCGATGGCACCTCGGCCCGAGTGGGTGCGACGCGCCGGATGTGGCCGTCGGGAAGGTAGTCGACGTCGTAGAGGGACGGGACATAGACGCTGCCGGTCTTCGCCAGCTCCAGCAGCAGGCCGGCGCGCGCGTCGGGCCGCCCGGCGAGCTTCCAGTCGCGCACGATGTCGGTGATGAGGTTGACGGCCTCCTCCCCGTCGCCGAGCACCGCAGCGTCGATGAAGTCGGCAATGGCCTCGGGGTTGAACGCCGCGTGGCCACCGGCGATGACGAGTGGATGGCCGTCGACGCGGTCTGCTGCGAGCAGCGGGATGCCGGCCAGGTCGAGCGCCGTGAGCATGTTCGTGTAGCCGAGCTCGGTGCTGAAGGACAGGCCGAGGAGGTCGAAGTCGCCGACCGCACGATGTGCGTCGACGGTGAACTGCGGCACGCCATGCTCGCGCATGAGTGCCTCGAGGTCCGGCCAGACGGCGTACGTGCGCTCCGCGAGGGCGTCCGCGCGCTCGTTGATGACCTCGTAGAGGATCTGCACGCCTTGGTTGGGGGCGCCGACCTCGTATGCGTCGGGGTACATCAAGGCCCATCGGACGAGGGCGCCGTCCCAGTCCTTGATCACCGAGTTGACCTCGCCGCCGACGTACTGGATGGGCTTGCCGATGAAGGGAAGCAACTGCTCCAGCTCGTCGAACACCGACTCCCCTGGCACGCGCAGGGTGGGCGCAGCGGCACCAGGTGCCGAACCGGGGGAAGTCACCCCTGAAGGATAGCCACGCCCGCCTTCCCCCCATCGACCTTGAGGTTGGCGTGCGAA
>JAUXRN010000268.1 GCA_030681835.1 Actinomycetota bacterium | reverse complement strand
ACGTTCTGCCGGGCGGTCATCCAGGGCAGCAGCGTGGCCTCCTGGAACATGAAGGCGACGCGGGCGCCGATCCGCATGGTCCCGGAGGTCGGCTGGTCGAGCCCGGCGACGAGATTGAGCAGGGTGCTCTTGCCGCAGCCGGATGCCCCGACGATGGTGACGAACTCGCCCTCCGCCACGTCGAGCGACACGTCCTGCAGCGCCACGGTGGCATCGTCGCCATGCCCGAAGACCTTGCCGACGTTGCAGATGCTGAGGATGGGCTGGGCCACGCCCACGTCCCCGGCCAGAGCCGCGGCGACGGTCATGGCGCCGAGACGGCGGGCTTTCCGGCCGCCTGGAGAACTGCATCGATGGCCGTCAGGTCGTACAAGGTCCCCGGGATGCCGCCGGCTGACTCGATCTCGCCTGGGTCGAGGAGCCCGACGGCGACAGCGTGGTCCGCCGAGGCCACCAAGGTGGCGGGCAGCGGGTCTGCCGTGAACTCGACCTGAGACCAAGCCTGATCGAGCACATCCTGCTCCAGGGCCGAACCGGTCAGGCCCTGCAGCGAGGCGTTGACCGCGGCCTTCGCTCCCGCGGGGTCGGACGCGATCGCGTCGAGCGCCGCAAGGTGACCCTCGAGGACTGCCATGACGATGTCGGGGTGCTGGTCGAGGAACGCCGTGCGCACGATGATGTTGGTGGTGACGAAGCGGCCCTCGGGCCACAGTGTCTTCTCGTCGACGAGGACCGTCGCGCCGGCCTTGAGGTACTCGCTCACCCAGGGCTCGGGCACCCATGCTCCGTCGATGGTCCCCGCGGCGTAGGCCGCCAGTCCCTCCGCATTGGCCTGCGGCCTGATCGACACGTCGCCGCCGCCCTCGGTGGTGGTCGTCAGGCCCTGCTCCTGCAGCCAGTGGCGGAGCGCGACGTCCTGGGTATTGCCGAGTTGCGGTGTCGCAATCGACAGGCCTTTCAGGCCCTGCGCCTCGGTGATGCCGGGGCGCACGACCAGGGCGGCGCCTCCCGACGCGGCCCCGGCGATGACCTTGATCGCCTGCCCGCCGGACTGGACGTAGGCGTTGATCGTCGGGTTCGGGCCGATGTACGCGATGTCCAGCGAGTCCGCGAACAGTGCGGTGACCGCATCGGGCCCGGCATTGAAAGCGGTCGGGGTGACCGTGATGCCCAGGGGCTTCAGGGCGGCCGTGAAGAGGCCTTCCTGCAAGCCCACGAGCGCGGGGGCGTGGGTGAAGTTGGGGAAGTAGCCCAGCCGGACTGTCGAAACGTCGTTCGCCGCGTCAGGTCCGCCGGACGACGCCGACGCGCCGGCGCAGCCGGCCAGCGCGAGCACGGTCGCGACGGCGGCCGCGATGGCCAGGGCGGCTCTCGTGTGCACGGCATCTCCTATATAAAACCGATGGAAGTACTAGACAAAGTAGGCAATTCCCGGACGGGTGTCAAGCCAGCAGCGCGACAGGGTGTCGCGGGGCGCAAACCGGGGTGAGAGAGAATGCCGCCATGGCAAACATCAGCGCCCGTGGCGCCGTCGATCTCGGGGCGCTCGCCACCGCCCGGCAGAACCAGCAGAAGGCCGAGCAGGCCCTGGCCAGTGCCCCCGCCGGGGTCGTCGTCGACGTGACCACGGAGAGCTTCCAGGCCGAGGTCATCGACCGATCCATGACCGTCCCCGTCGTGATCGACCTGTGGGCCGAATGGTGCGGGCCCTGCAAGCAGCTCTCGCCCATCCTCGAGCGGCTCGCGGCCGAGTACGCCGGGCGCTGGGTGCTGGCGAAGGTCGACATCGATGCCGAGCAGCAGATCGGGGCCGCCTTCAAGGTCCAGTCGATCCCCGCGGTGTTCGCCGTCATCAAGGGCCAGCCGGTGCCGATGTTCCAGGGAGCCCTGCCCGAGGCGCAGGTGCGGCAGATCCTCGACGAGCTGCTGAAGGTCGCGGCCGAGCAGGGCGTGGACGGGGTCGTCAGCGATGAATCGACACCGGTCGAGTCGTCCGCTGCCGCCGAGGCGGATACGGACGACTCCGACGAGGCGCTGCTGGACCCGAGGTTCGAGGCCGCCTACGAGGCGATCGAGGCGGGTGACTGGGCGGGCGCCGCGGCCGCGGACCGGGCCGTGCTCGC
>JAUXRN010000255.1 GCA_030681835.1 Actinomycetota bacterium | reverse complement strand
GGAACTGCGGCATGAGGTCGGCGCCTTCGGTGAACTCCACATGGCAGCGCTCGGCGATGAGCAGGGTCGTGTCGCACGCCTCGGGCAGCTCCTGCCAGGTCTGCCGCATCTCCTGCGCGGTCTTGACGTAGAAGTCGCGCGCGTCGAACCGGAAGCGCTTGGGATCGTCCATGGTCGTGCGGGTTCCGATGCACAGCAGGACGTCGTGGGTGTCGGCGTCGGCCGCGCTGACGTAGTGCAGGTCGTTGGTGGCGACGAGGGGCAGGTCGAGCACCCGGGCGATGCGCAGGAGGTCCTCGCGGAAGCGACGCTCGATCGCGATGCCGTGGTCCATGAGCTCGCAGAAGTAGTTGCCAGCACCCAGGATGTCGCGCATGTCGGCCGCCGTGGCCAGGGCCTGGTCGTACCTGCCGGCCTGCAGCCAGCGGTTGACCTCGCCACTGGGGCATCCAGTGGTCCCCATGAGGCCGGCTCCGTAGCGCTCGAGCAGTTCCCGGTCGAAGCGCGGCTTGTGGTAGTACCCCTCGAGGCTGGCCAGGGAAGAGAGCCGGAACAGGTTGTGCATGCCAGCGGTGTTCTCGGCCCACAGGGTCATGTGCGTGTAGCTCTGCTTGCCTCGCCCGGCCCCGGTGTCCTCCGGGGTGCCCTCGTCGAATCCGCCACCGAAGTCGAACGGCCGGCGCTCGTAACGGCCCTGGGGCGCGTAGTACCCCTCCATCCCGATGATGGGGTTGATGCCGCGCGCCCGGGCTCCCTTGTAGAAGTCGTAGGCCCCGTACAGGTTGCCGTGGTCGGTCATCGCCATGGCCGTCATGCCCTGGCGTTCGGCCTCGTCGAAGAGGTCTCCTAGGCGCGCCGCGCCGTCGAGCATCGAGTACTCGGTGTGCACGTGCAGGTGCACGAATCCCTCGCTCGACGACACGTCCCCCACCCTAACTTTGGCCGCCGACGTTGCCGCCGTCACACGCCCGTGCGGAGGCGATCGAGAGCAGTGCTCAGGTCCTTCGGGTAGGGGCTGGACACCAGCACCCGCTCCCCCGTGGCGGGATGGTCGAAGGCGAGGCCTACGGCATGCAGCCACTGCCGGGCCAGGCCCAGCCGGGCGGACAGGGCGGGGTCGGCTCCATAGGTCAGGTCCCCCACGCAGGGATGGCGGAGGGCCGCCATGTGGACGCGGATCTGGTGGGTTCGCCCGGTCTCCAGGTGGACCTCCAGCAGGGAGGCGTGCGGAAAGGCCTCCAGGGTGTCGTAGTGCGTGATGCTCGGCTTGCCGGTGGACACGACGGCCCACTTGTAGTCGGCCGTCGGATGGCGGTCGATGGGTGCGTCGATGGTCCCGCTCAGCGGATCGCAGTGCCCCTGCACGACAGCGTGGTACGTCTTGTCGACCGTGCGGTCCCGGAACTGGGCCTTCAGGCTCGTGTACGCCGCCTCGCTCTTGGCGACGGCCATCACCCCGGTCGTGCCCACGTCCAGCCGGTGCACCACTCCCTGTCGCTCGGCGGCTCCTGATGTGCTGATCCGGTACCCCGCGGCCGCCAGGCCGCCGATGACGGTCGGCCCCGACCAGCCCGGGCTCGGGTGGGCCGCGACCCCGACCGGCTTGTCGACGACCACGACGTCGTCGTCGTCGAACAGGACGGTCATGCCCGGAACGGGTTCGGCAATGGCCGCCACCACCGGGACGGGCTCCTTGAGATCGACCTGCAGCACGGACCCCGGGATGAGCCGGTCGGACTTGCCCGCTGGCCGGCCGTCGATGAGGACGTCCCCCGAGGCAACGAGGTCAGCCGCACGGGCGCGGGACAGGCCGAGCAGCCGGGACAGGCCCACATCGAGCCGTTCCCCCGCCAGGCCCTCAGGGACCGGCAGCAGCCGCTCCGTCACGAAGCGTCGCCTCGCGCCCGGCCGGAGAACTCCACGCCCTTGAGGGAAAGCAGCACCATCAGGATGGCCGACCCGACGATGCACATGTCCGCGACGTTGAACACCGCGAAATTGGGCAACTGGATGAAGTCCACGACATAGCCCAGGCCCGGGCTCGGTTCTCGGGTCAGGCGGTCGATGAGGTTGCCCAGCGCCCCGCCGAGCAGGCCGCCGAGCGCGACCGCCCACCACAGACTGCCGAGCTTTCGCGACGACCGCAGGACCACGATCGTCACGACGACCGCGATGATCGAGAAGATCCAGGTGTAGCCGGATCCAAGGGAGAAGGCGGCGCCGGTGTTCTCCACGTACGTGAACTTGAGCAGGCCTCCCAGCATGACGATCGGCCCTTCGCCGGACTCGATCCTCGGCTGGATGGTCGAGACCACCCAGTACTTGGTGAGGCGGTCGAGGGCAATGACCCCCGCGGCTACGAGCAGCAGCACGAGCAGGCTTCGATGCCGGAGCCGGGGCTCGACCTCGGCAGTGCTGGCCGCGTCCCCGCGAAGGGTTGACGGTTCGGTCGATTCCTGCGGATCCGTCACGACGAGCACTCTACGTCGGGACTACCGAAGACCCCATCGACCTTGAGGTTGGCGCCGGGAATCGCGCGTCGGAGACCCGCCAACCTCAAGCTCGGCTGGGCTGGGCTGGCTAGTAACGCTCCTCGGCCTGCTTGCAGGCAAGGCAGAGAGTCGCCCGCGGGAAGGCCTGGAGTCGGTACTTGCCGACGGCCTTGCCGCATGACTCACAGATGCCGTAGGTACCGGCGTCGATTCGGGCCAGGGCGTGGGCAACCTGGTCGAGCATGTCGCGGGCATTGTTGGCCAGCGACATCTCGTGCTCGCGTTCGAATGTCTTGCTGCCGGCATCCGCCTGGTCGTCACCGGCCCCGTCCCCGGAATCCCGGATCAGGTCGGCCAGGCCGGCCTCGGCATTGGTGATCTCTTCGAGCAGCATCCGGTGATCGGCGTTGAGCGCGGCGCGGACCTCGGCCAGCTCCTTGGCCGTCCAGGGGCTTTCGTCCTCGCGGACCATGAGGGACTTCTTGGCTGCTGGCTTGCGCGCCGGTGCCTGCTTCTGTGCCGCGGGGGCGGGCTTCTTGGCCGGTGCGGCCTTCTTGGCCGGCGCCGCCTTCTTCACGGGCGCGGCCGCCTTCTTCGCCGGCGCCTTCTTGGCCGGCGCGGCGGTCCGCTTCGGCATGATCCTGGACACCGCGCCCCGGGCGACCGACGTCACTGAAGCAGCCATCTCGGCCTCCTGCCCGCCACGGGCGTGGATGCACTCCGTCGGCGCCAGCCGTGGCCACGGGCGCCCGATGTCCGTCGGATGCTAGGCCCGACGGCCCACTGCGGCCGGGAGCCGCGCCGATGCCCGCGCGGTCGGATCGCTCGCTGTCGATATCCTGTGTGCCCGCCACCTCGCGCCCTCGGAGGATCCATGTATCGCGCCGTGCCCGCGCAGGTGGACCTGCCGGCCCTGGAGCACGAGGTCCTGCGTATGTGGGACGAGGAAGACGTGTTCGCGGCGTCCGTGGCGCAGAGCCAGGGGCGGCCCACGTGGGTCTTCTACGAGGGGCCCCCGACGGCCAACGGCGCTCCGGGCACCCACCACGTCGAGGCCCGCGTCTTCAAGGACGTCTTCCCGCGATACCGGACCATGAAGGGGTACTTCGTTCCCCGCCAGGCTGGGTGGGACTGCCACGGTCTCCCGGTCGAGCTGGCCGTGGAGAAGGAGCTCGGTTTCTCCGGCAAGGGTGACATCGAGGCCTACGGGGTGGCGGAGTTCAATGCCCGCTGCCGGGCATCCGTTCTTAGGCATGTCGACGAGTTCGAGGCCATGACCCGGCGCATGGGCTACTGGGTCGACCTCGACCGCGCCTACTGGACGATGGACAAGGACTACGTCCAGAGCGTGTGGTGGTCCCTCAAGCAGATCTTCGACAAGGGCCTGCTCGTGCAGGACCACCGAGTTGCGCCGTACTGCCCGCGCTGCGGTACCGGCCTGTCTGACCACGAGCTGGCACAAGGCTACGAGACCGTGGTCGACCCGTCCGTCTACGTACGTTTCCCGGTGGACCCGGCGAGCCTGCTTGCCCAGGAGTTCCCCGGCCTGGCCCTGCTCGTGTGGACGACCACGCCATGGACCTTGGTATCCAACACCGCCGTGGCGGTCAAGCCAGGCGCCCAGTACGCCATCGTGCGCACGGCGGACGACGAGGCCCTCGTGGTCGCCGCCGAGCTCGTCGGGCCCCTCTTCGACGGCACCGCCACCACCGTGCGGACCATTGCGGGCGCGGACCTCGAGCGGCTGGGCTACGTCCGCCCGTTCGACTATGTCGAGATGCCGGACGCGCACTACGTGATCCTCGCCGACTACGTGACCACCGATGACGGCACTGGCCTGGTGCACCAGGCGCCTGCATTCGGCGCGGACGACCTCGTGTCATGCCGCTCCTACGGGCTGCCGGTCATCAACCCCATCCGCCCCGACGGCCACTTCCTCGACGACGTGGCCGTGGTCGGGGGGATGTTCTTCAAGAAGGCCGACGAGACGCTTGTCGATGACCTGCAGCAGCGTGGGCTGCTGTTCCGCCACCAGGCGTACGAGCATGCCTACCCGCACTGCTGGCGCTGCCACACGCCGCTCATGTACTACGCGCAGCCGTCCTGGTACATCCGGACCACCGCGATCAAGGACCAGCTGCTGGAGCAGAACGAGCAGACCAACTGGTTCCCGGAGACGATCAAGTGGGGCCGATACGGCGACTGGCTCACCAACAACGTCGACTGGGCACTGTCCCGCAACCGCTACTGGGGCACCCCGCTGCCGATCTGGCGCTGCGACGCCGGCCACCTCGTCGCGGTCGGCTCCCTCGAGGAACTCAGTGAGCGGGCCGGATCGGACGTCACCGCGCTCGACCCGCACCGCCCGTTCGTGGACGACGTCACCTTCTCCTGCCCGGATTGCGGAGAGACGATGACGCGGGTGCCCGAGGTCATCGACGGCTGGTACGACTCGGGGGCGATGCCATTCGCGGCCCTGGGCTACCCACGGTCCAATGCAGACACGTTCGCAGCGCAGTACCCCGCCGACTTCATCTGCGAGGCAATCGACCAGACCCGTGGCTGGTTCTACACGCTGATGGCGGTCGGCACCCTTGTCTTCGACCAATCCTCGTACCGCAACGTCGTCTGCCTGGGCCACATCCTCGACGAGGACGGCCGCAAGATGAGCAAGCACCTTGGCAACATCCTCGCGCCGATACCGCTCATGGACGAGCATGGCGCAGATGCCCTGCGGTGGTTCATGCTGGCGAGCGGCTCGCCGTGGCAGGCCCGCCGCGTCGGCCATTCCGCGATCGCCGACGTGGTCCGCAAGACCCTGCTGACCTACTGGAACACGGTGTCGTTCCAGTCCCTCTACGCACCGTCGGCCGGCTGGCAGCCCGCCGACGGTGCGCCCGCGCCCGCGGATCGCCCCGTCATCGACCGATGGGTGCTGTCCGAGGCGAATCGGCTGGCCCTCGAGGTGGACCGGTCCCTGGCGGCGTTCGACACGCAGCGGGCCGGGCGACTGCTGTCGGCCTTCGTCGACGACCTGTCGAACTGGTACGTGCGCAGGTCGCGACGGCGGTTCTGGGACGGCGACCCGTCGGCCCTGGCCACCCTGCATGAATCGCTGCGGATCGTGACCCTGTGCCTTGCCCCCTTCACGCCCTTCATCACCGAGCGGGTCTGGCAGGACCTGTTCCGGCCCACCGATCCCCAGGCCCCGGTCTCCGTCCACCTCGCATCGTGGCCCGAGCCGGTGATCGAGCTCCTGGATGAGGAGCTGGGCCAGCAGATGGCGCTCGTGCGCCGCCTCGTCGAGCTTGGCCGGGCAGCGCGGGCCACGTCCGGCGTACGCACGCGTCAGCCCCTGGGCCGCGCCCTCGTCTCCGCCGCGGGGTGGGGTGCACTGCCCGCCGACTTGCGCCAGCAGGTCGCTGAGGAGATCAATGTCGCCAGCGTGGAGTCCCTCTCCGAGGACGCTGCGGCGCTGGTCGACGTCACGGTCAAGGGGAACTTCCGGTCCCTCGGCGCGCGGTTCGGCAAGCAGACCCCCCTCGTCGCGGCGGCGATCGCCGCCGCCCCCGGCATATCCCTCGTGTCCGAGTTGCGCTCGACCGGCTCGGCTGCAGTGACCGTCGCCGAGATCGGCGACGTCTCGCTTGGCGATGACGACGTCGTCATCACGGAGACGCCTCGCGAGGGGTGGGCCGTGGCGACGGACGGAGGCGAGAGCCTCGCGCTCGACTTGCATATCGACGAGGACCTTCGCCTGGCCGGCGTGGCGCGCGAGCTGGTCCGCACCCTGCAGGAGGGCCGCAAGGCCGCTGGCCTCGACGTCTCCGACCGCATCGACGTGCGCTGGTCGTCCGATGACCACGACATCATCGCTGCCCTAGCGGCTCACGGTGCCATGATCGCGACGGAAGTCCTCGCCCTGCGGTTGGAGCAGGGACAGGCGGCTGAGGGCGCATTCGAGCCGGCGAGCGACTTGCCCATCCGGCTGGCGCTGACGAGGGCGTCGGGTCGCTAGCCGGCCTGTTCGCGGTCGACCAGCGCCAGCTGCTCGGCCAGCATCCCGCGCACGGCGGCCCGGATCCGGTCGGCGCGGACCTGGGCGTAGTGCACGATCTCGTCTGCCGTGCGCTCGGCAATCGCGAGCACGGTCATGGCCTCGGGGTCACCGGCGACCAGCTCCGAGATGTCGGCCGGTGGCTGCGGCTCGACTGGCTCGGCCGGGGGCGCGGAGAGAACCGCCGTCGCCGCCAGCCGCTCCTCCGCCAGGCTGAGTCGGGACTGGAGTTGGTCGACCTGCGTTCGCAGGAGGGCTTCGGCCTCGCGCTTGCCCTGCAGCTCATCGGCCAGCTGGGCGAGCTCGGATTCGATCACGTCGAGGAAGGCATCGACCTCGTCCATGTGGTAGCCCGAACGCATCCGGGTGGTGGAGAACTTCGTCGCCCGCACGTCCGCGGCAGTCAGTGGCATGACGGCATCATCCTCCACCCCAGCCCCGTGGCCAGCGCATTCGAACCTTCGCCGGCCTAGAGCATGAGGACGACGTTGATCAGGATCTGCAGGCCCACGAGGACGATCAGGAAGGCGAGGTCGAACTGGATGGACCCGATGCGCAGTGGCGGGACAACCTTGCGGACGAGCCTGATCGGCGGGTCGGTGATCGTGTACACGGCCTCGGCAATCAGGAGGAGCACGCCCGTGGGCTGCCACGAGCGCGCGAACACCTGCACGAAGTCGAGGACCAGGCGGCCGATCATGAGCAGCCAATACAGCCACAGGACCGTCGCCAGCACCTGCCCGACGGCAGCCATTCATCACTCCCCTGGTCGCGCGGCCGGGCGGCCGGCCGCGGTCGTCAGCTCTGGTTGAAGAAGCCGTCCTTGGCGATCTGGGCTCGTGCCTCGTCGCCGACATCGACATTGGCCGGCGAGAGCAGGAAGACCTTGTTCGTGATGCGCTCGATGGAGCCGCGCAACCCGAACACCAGTCCGGCCGCGAAGTCGATGATGCGCTTGGCGTCCTGGTCGTCCAGTTCCGACAGGTTCATGATCACCGGCACGCCATCGCGGTAGTCCTCGCCGATGCGACGGGCGTCGTTGTAACTGCGCGGGTGGATCGTTTCGATCCGACTCAGGTCCGGGGCCGGCCGCCGGTCCGCAAGGGGAGCCGAGGTGGGACGGCTGGGCGCCGCGGTGTCATTGCGGAAGGTGCGCACGGCACGAGTGTCCGGGATCGGCCGGACGCTGCGACTGGTGTAGCGGTCGTCGCGTTCGTCGCGGTCGTCGTACCCGCGAGCGCGGGAGTCGCGGGACGAGCGGCGGGCGTTCTCGTACTCGTCGTGCTCGTCGTAGGCGTCGTCGTCATGGTCCTCGACGAGACCGAGATACACGGCCATCTTGCGCATCGCGCCAGCCATCGCCCCTCGTCTTCCTGTGTCGCGGTCAGCCTGCGTGGTGATCGGCCCATGCCGGGTGTGCGTCGGTCACGGGCACACGGGGATGCCCGATCCCACTGTGGTGACGTTACTGCACTGGGGGTCGCTGGCCGAGTACCGCGCCCCCCACCCGAACCTGTGTCGCCCCATGGCGGACGGCCTGCTCGAGGTCCCCCGACATGCCGGCGGACAGGGTCGTGGCGTCCGGCCAGCGCTGCGCCACGGCTTCTGCCACCGCGCGCAGGCGCGCGAACGCCTCGTCGGGATCACCCGGATACGGAGCCACGCCCATCACCCCGCGCAGGTGCAAGGCGGGCTCGGCGGCGATGGCGTCGGCCAGGGCCAGGACGGTCCGTGGGTCGGCTCCGCCGCGACCGGGAGCGGGCTCAGGGTCCAGGCAGACCTGCACCAGGACATCGAGCCCGTGCTCGCGGGATGCGGCGCCGCGCGCGAGCGGTGCGACCAGGTCCACGCGATCGACAGATTCCACGATGTCGGCCCAGCGGGCGACCCCGGCTGCCTTGTTTCGCTGAAGCTGGCCGATCATGTGCCAGCGCAGGCCGGGCGCGTCTGCCGCGGCCTTCTTGGCCCGCCCCTCCTGATCGCGGTTCTCACCGACATCGACCACCCCCAGGCTGGCGAG
>JAUXRN010000227.1 GCA_030681835.1 Actinomycetota bacterium | reverse complement strand
CGGTAGTACGCGAAGTGGATGCCGATGATCCGCTTGAGGTTCATCCACAGGTACCGGTTGTCGTACTCGTGCATGAACCCGCTGGTCGACGCGCAGGTGACGATCGTGCCGCCCTTGCGCGCGACGTAGACGCTGGCGCCGAACGTCTCCCGCCCGGGGTGCTCGAAGACGATGTCGGGGTCGTCGCCGCCGGTGAGCTCGCGGATCCGCTTGCCCAGGCGCTGCCACTCCTTGGGGTCCTGGGTGTGCTCGTCCTTCCAGAACCGGTATCCCTCCGCCGACCGGTCGATCACGAGGTCGGCGCCCATCGCGCGGACGAGGTCGGCCTTCTCGGGGCTGGACACCACGCAGACCGGGATCGCGCCGCCGTTGACGGCGTACTGGGTGGCGTAGGAGCCCAGGCCCCCCGACGCGCCCCAGACCAGGACGACGTCGCCCTGCTTCATGCCCGCGCCGTTGCGGGAGACCAGCTGGCGGTAGGCAGTGGAGTTGACCAGACCGGGGCAGGCGGCCTCCTCCCAGGTCAGGTGCTCCGGCTTGGGCATGAGCTGGTTCGCCTTGACGATGGCCAGCTCGGCCAGCCCGCCGAAGTTGGTCTCGAAGCCCCAGATCCGCTGCTCGGGATCCATCATCGTGTCGTTGTGCCCGGCCGGGTTCTCCAGCTCCACGCTCAGGCAGTGCGCGACGACCCGGTCGCCTGGCTTCCACGTGTTCACCCCCGGCCCGGTGCGCAGGATGACCCCCGACGCATCCGACCCGATGACGTGGTACGGCAGGTCGTGCCTCTTGGCATCGGCGTGGGTGCGCCCGTAACGGGCCAGGAACCCGAACGTGGACACCGGCTCGAAGATGGACGTCCACACCGTGTTGTAGTTGATGCTCGAGGCCATCACCGCGATCAGCGCCTCGCCCGGCGCCAGCTCGGGCGCCGGAACGTCGTCCAGGTGCAGCGACGTGCGGGGGTCCTTCTCCCGCGACGGCACGCCCTCGAACATGGCCTCCTCGTCCTTGTGGACCGTCACCGCCCGGTACGAGCCCGGAATGGCGAGCGCCGCGAACTCCTCCGCCGAGCCACCCGCCATCACCGCATCGCGAACCGCATCCATCTCACCCATGGTGTGCCTCCTCGCTGCTGGCGGACTGGACAAGCTCGACCAGGACCCCGCCGCAGTCCTTGGGGTGGCAGAAGTTGACGAGGGAGCCTGCCGTGCCGACCTGGGCCTCGTTGTAGAGCATCCGGACGCCGGCCGCGCGCAGCGTGTCGGCGGCCGCGGCCACGTCATCGACGCCGTAGGCGACCTGCTGGATGCCCGGTCCGGAGCGATCCAGGAACTTGGCGATGGTCGACTCCGGGGTCAGCGGTGCCAGCAGCTGGATGCAGGAGCCCGACCCCCCCACGCCGAGCATCGCCTCGCGGACGCCCTGGCGCTCGTTGACCTCCTCGTGCAGGACGGATAGCCCGAACGTGCGCCCATAGAAGGCGATGGCCTCGTCGAGGTCGGGCACCGCGATGCCCACGTGGTCGATGCGCGTCAGCAGGGATTCCATGGGCATTATGTTGTCACCATCGAACCAGTGGTCGCTGAGCAGAGGTAGGGAACTCGAATGTCGTTCACGAACGGATCGGTCATCGTGGCTGGTGCACGCACGCCGATGGGCCGCCTACTGGGCTCCCTCAAGGGATTCAGCGGCGCCCAGTTGGGCGGGGTCGCGATCAAGGCCGCGCTCGAGCGAGCCGGCGTCGCTCCGGACCAGGTCGACTACGTGATCATGGGCCAGGTCCTCCAGGCCGGTGCCGGCCAGATCGCCGCCCGGCAGGCGGCAGTCGCCGGCGGGATACCCATGACCGTTCCTGCGTTGACCATCAACAAGGTCTGCCTGTCTGGCATCGACGCGATCGCGCTGGCCGACCAGCTCATCCGGGCCGGCGAGTTCGACATCGTCGTCGCCGGTGGGATGGAGTCCATGACCAACGCCCCGCACCTGCTGGTCGGGTCGCGCGAAGGGACCAAGTTCGGAGACTGGACGCTCGTGGATTCGATGGCGTTCGACGGGCTCACCTGTGCCTTCGACCAGTGCGCGATGGGGGAGAGCACGGAGGCGCACAACGGCCGGTACTCGGTCACCCGCGAGGACCAGGACGCCTTCAGCGCGCGATCGCACCGGCTCGCCGCGGCGGCGGCAGCGTCGGGGGTCTTCGCCGAGGAGATCGCCCCCGTCTCCGTCCCACAGCGCAAGGGCGACCCGGTCATCGTGTCGACGGACGAGGGGATCAGGCCGGAGACGACCCCCGAGTCGCTGGCTGCCCTGCGGCCCGCCTTCGCCAAGGACGGCACGATCACGGCCGGCAACGCGTCGCAGATCTCCGACGGGGCCGCTGCCGTCGTGGTCATGAGCCGCGCCAAGGCGGAGGAACTCGGGCTGGAGTGGCTCGCCGAGATCGGTGCGCACGGTGTCGTCGCGGGCCCCGATGCCTCCCTGCACGAGCAGCCGGCCAACGCGATCATCAAGGCGTGCGCCCGTGAGGGAATCTCGGTCTCCGATCTCGACCTCGTCGAGATCAACGAGGCCTTCGCCGCCGTGGGGCTGGTGTCGGCGCGCGCGCTGGGCGTCGATGACGAGATCGTCAACGTCAATGGCGGTGCCGTTGCGCTGGGCCATCCCGTCGGCATGTCGGGTGCGCGCATCGTGCTGCACGCGGCGCTCGAGCTCAAGCGGCGCGGCGGCGGCATCGGGGCGGCGGCCCTGTGCGGCGGCGGCGGCCAGGGCGACGCCCTGCTCGTCCGCGTTCCCTCGGCCTAGGCCACCGCGTGAGGGACGTGGCCGCGCTCGTCGAGGGCGCCCGTGCGGGACGGGCACGTGACATCGCGCGGCTGGTGTCCCTCGTCGAGGACGGTTCGGCCGAGGTCCCCGAGGTCATGCGGGAACTGGCCGCCCACGGCAACGCCGCCGTGGTGATCGGCATCACCGGCGCGCCCGGGGTGGGCAAGTCCACGACGACCTCCGCGTTGATCGCCGCCCTGCGCGCGCGCGGCAGCCGCGTAGGCGTGCTCGCCGTGGACCCGTCGTCGCCGTTCTCGGGCGGGGCCCTTCTCGGTGACCGGATCCGCATGCAGGAGCACGCCACGGACGAAGGGGTCTTCATCCGATCGATGGCCTCGCGTGGGCATCTCGGCGGCCTCTCCGCGACGACGCCCCAGGCGCTGCGGGTGCTCGAGGCGGCCGGCTTTGACGTCGTCCTGATCGAGACCGTTGGGGTGGGCCAGTCGGAGGTCGAGGTCGCCGGTTCCGCGGACACCACGCTGGTCCTGCTCGCCCCCGGCATGGGCGACGGGATCCAGGCTGCCAAGGCGGGCATCCTCGAGGTGGGTGACGTCTTCGCGGTCAACAAGGCCGACCGGGACGGGGCGGACGCAACCGCCCGCGAGCTCCGGGCCATGATCGCCCTCGGCGTCCGGGCGGAGGGCGGATGGACGCCGCCGGTTGTGCGCACCGTGGCCTCCAGGGGGGAGGGCATCGACGGGCTGCTCGAAGCCCTCGATCGTCACCGGGCGTGGCTGGTGGACAGCGGCGAGCTCGAGGGGCGCAGGGTCAGGCGCGCCCGCGACGAGGTGGAGGCGATCGTGCTGGCCGCACTGCGCCGCCGGCTGGCATCCGGCGAGCTCGCGGCGCAGTTCGACCGGGCGGCCGCCGACGTTGCCGCGGGCGTCATCGACGCCTACACGGCTGCCGGTGCGCTCGTCGGCCGCCTGGTGCAGGACTAGCCAAGCCCTCCGACCTTGAGGTTGGCGGGGCTTGTGCGCGTCCAGACCCCCGCCAACCTCAAGGTCGGCGAGGGGGTACCGCGGCTAGCCCAGCGTGCAGCCGACGACGATCCCGTCGGTCACGTCGAAGGTGAAGCGGTCCTCGCGGAAGTCAGTCGTGACGGCCTGCGGCTCGCCATCCAGCGTGCCGATGCGGGTCACGTAGCCGCTGGACTCGGCCAGCGACTCCGCGGCCTCGACCGTCATCGCGTCGGCAATCATCTGCTCGCACATGGCTGTCATGGCGTCGGCCGGGCTGGTGGGCGTCGCACTTGCCGAGGTCGAGGCTGAGTCGGCTCCGTCCGATGAACTGGAGCAGGCGGTCGCGCCACCGAGGACGGCAAGGACCACCCCGATGCCGGTAAGCGCGGTGACGACGGGACGGGTGCGCATGGTTCCTCCAGGGTGGGTCGTGAACTGATGGTGCGGCTAGCGGCGTTGCCAGGCACCCGGCTCGCTGAGCATGGCCGTGACGTCGTCGGGAAGCCGGCCATGGGCCACGTCGGCCAGGGAGATCCGCTCGAGCACGTGCCGCATCGACACCCGCACGGCGATCCACACCTCGCGCAGGTGCTCCGACGCTCCGTGGTAGGCCAGTTCCTCCGGGCGCTGCCCGCGCACGGCGGCGAGCGGGCCGTCGAGCGCGCGCACGACATCGGCGATGGACACATCGGCAGGCTTGCGATCGAGGCGGTAGCCGCCCTCGGCCCCCCGCTGGCTGGTGACGATGCCGGCCTGGCGCAGTTGGCGCAGGATCCCTTCGAGGAACTTCAACGGCACTTCCTGCGCCTTCGCGATCGCCTCGCCCTTCACCAGCCGGGTGGGGTTGTCCTCGTAGGCGGCGGCCAGCTCCAGGAGGGCGCGCATGCCGTAGTCGGCCTTGGCGGAGACGTGCATCCCAGCATTCTCGCGGGTGCCGCGCCTTCGCCGGTGGACGACCCGCCGGGCCTCCTCGGTCATGTGGCCGTCGCGCTCACGTGACCTCGAGGCCCCTCTTGCGCCGCATGGAGCGCGCATAGGAGGAGAAGAGCCCGTCGACCAGCATGCCGATGATGAGGATCACGAGCATCGTGGCCAGCAGGAGAGGCGCCTTGGAGAACTGCCGGGCGAACTCCAGGTTCGCTCCCAGCGAGGGCTGCTCGGCGATGATCACGAGCAGTTCGCCCGCCATGAGGCTGCGCCACGCGAAGGCCCAGCCCTGGGTGAGCCCGGCGACGTAGGCCGGCAGCGCTGCAGGCAGGACGATGTCGCGGTACAGGCTGACCGTCTTCGCTCCGAGAACCGTGCCCAGGCGGACGAAGGACGGCGGGACGTGGTCGATGCCCGAGATGACGCCGTTGGCGATGCTGGGGGCCGCGCCGAGCACGACGACGAAGAGGATGGCCTGCTCGTCGAGGCCGAACAGCAGGATGGCGAGGGGGAACCACGCGATCGACGGCATGGTCTGCAGCCCGGTGATGAGGCTGCCGACGGCCAGCCGCAGGGGCCGGATCCGGGCGACGAGGACCCCGACGGCGGTGCCGATCACGAGCGCCAGCGCGAAGCCGATCACGGCGCGGATCATCGTGGTCTGGATCGCCGACCAGAAGCGCTCCGTGCCGAGCATGCCCCACAGGGTCTCCAGCGTCTCCCCGGGCGAGGGAAGGACGTAGGTCGGCCGCCAGCCGGACCACACGACGACCTGCCAGATGCCGAGCACCAGCACGATCGCGAGGGCCTTGGGCCATGCCCAGCCCCATGCCTTCAGCACGAAGCCCGCGTCAGCACTGGTTGCGGCTGGCCCGTCGACGACAGGAGTGAGGATGCTGCCGTCAGCCGACATGAGCGTGCCCCTGTTCCTTGAGCCGGGCGGTGAGCGAGGCGGCGCGCGTGGCCACGTCGGGGGAGTCCATGACCCGTGGGTGGGGGAGCGGGATCGATTCCTCGTAGACGATCCGGCCCGGGTGGCTGCCCATCAGCACGACTCGGTCGCCGAGCCGGATGGCCTCGCGCATGTTGTGCGTGACGAAGATGATCGTCTTGCGCAGCTCGG
>JAUXRN010000226.1 GCA_030681835.1 Actinomycetota bacterium | reverse complement strand
CCTGTACCTCACTCCGGTCGACGACCCGCGTGCATACGGCCTGGTGCCGACCGACCTGTCCGGGCGCGTCACCGCCTTCCTGGAGAAGCCGACCACGGACGCCGAGATCGTCACGCACAACATCAATGCCGGCTGCTACGTCTTCCGCCGGTCGGTCATCGACGCGATCCCGGGTGGCCGTCCCGTCTCGGTCGAGCGTGAGACCTTCCCCGCACTGCTGCAGTCCGGTGCGCTGGTCACGGGCGTCGTGGACAGCGGCTACTGGCTTGACCTCGGCACGCCACTTGCTTTCGTGCAGGGGTCGCGCGACCTCGTGCTGGGCGCGGCGCCATCGCCGGCGGTCCCCTCGCACGGAGACCTGCTGGTGCTTCCGGGGGCACAGGTCTCGAGCCGGGCGCAGGTGCACGGCGGCACCGTCGTCGGGCGCGCTGCCTTCATCGCCGACGGCGCGGTCGTCGATGGCTGCGTGGTCTTCGATGGCGCGCGCATCGAGGCCGGCGCCCGCGTGCACAACAGCATCGTGGGCGTGGGCGCTGTCGTCGGCGAGGACTGCGTGCTGCACGGCACCGTCGTGGGCGACGGCGCGGTCATCGGCGCGGGCAACGAGTTGCTCACCGGCGTGCGGGTGTGGCCGGGAGCGATCCTCGCTCCGGGCACGGTGCGCTTCTCCTCCGACCGCTGAGCCCCGTGCTACCCGGCGACGCGGAGTGCGACTGGGTCGCGCCGTACCGCGTCGACCTCGACCTCGTGCTGGGCCCGTTCCTGCGCGGCCGCCACGACCCCAGTGCCCTTCGGGAGCGGTCCGGCCGTCACTGGCGCACCTTGCGCACGCCCGACGGCCCGGCCACCCTCGCGCTGGCCGCCGACGACGAGGGCGAGTCCGGTAGTGCCTGGACCGTCCGGGCGCGGGCCTGGGGTCCAGGGGCCGGCTGGGCCATCGGATCCGTGCCGGGCCTGCTCGGCGCCGGGGACGACCCGACGGGCTTCCCGGCCCACCTGCTGCCCGCCCGCCTGCAGCCCCACTGGAACGCGCTCGCCGGGCGGTGGCGGGTCCCGCGCAGCGGGCTCGTGCTGGAGGCCCTCATCCCGGCCGTACTCGAGCAGAAGGTCACCGGCATCGCCTCGCGCAGGTCGTGGACCGCGTTGCTCAAGGAGGTCGGCGACCCCGCGCCCGGGCCGACGCCCCGGCCCATGCACGTCTTCCCCGACCCCGAGCGGATCCGTGCCGTCGCGTCGTGGCAGTGGCACAGGTGGGGCACCGAGCCATTCGCGTCGGCCACTGTCGTGCGGGCAGCCCGGCATGCGGGCCGGCTGGACGCGTGCGCCGGCCTGCCCCTGCCCGATGCCCGCCGCCGCCTCGCCGCGGTGGACGGCGTCGGCAGGTGGACAGTCGCCGAGACCTGTGCCCGTGCCCTCGGTGATGCCGACGCGGTCTCGTTCGGCGACTACCACCTCGCCGCCGGGCTGGTCTATGCGTTCACGGGCCGGCGCGACGGGACCGACGAGGACATGGCGGATCTGCTGGAGCCGTTCGCCGGGCACCGGTACCGGGTGCAGCGACTGGTCGAGACCAGCGGGATCGAGCTTCCGCGTCACGGTCCCCGGATGCACGTACCCGACAATCGCTCACGCTGACGGTTGGATGCCAATAATCTGGCGCTCCGGTTCCGCCGTCGAGAGGTCACCGCCGTGCTCGTTCCCGCCAAGCTGACGTTGACCACCACGGCTGCGTTCGCGGTGCTCGTCCTGTCCGCGTGCGGTGGCGGGTCGTCGACATCGGCCCCGTCGGTCGCCCCGGCCACGGTGGAGTGGACCACGGTTCAGGACGTACGGGACTCGCTGGAAGCCGACGGCCTGACCTGCATGGAATCGGGGGTCGGCCCGTTCGTCCAGGAGGGCAAGACCCTCGACGGCGAGGTCACCGACAAGTGGACGGAGATCAACTGCGACGACTTCGACGTGATCCTGGTCCTCGATGCCGCGGCGTTCGGCGCGGACTCATTGGCGACGTGCACCGAGAACGAAGCCAACTTCGAGGAAGCGCGCGAAGTCCTCACGAGCACCCCGCTGGTCGTGTCGGATCGCTTCCTCGTGATTGGCACGGCCGACGGTGGCGGGTTCCCGGAGGACGCCCAGCCACAGGCCTTCGTCGACGCGTTCGGCGGGACGGAGATGATCATCGCGGACTACTACAAGTCGGTGGGCTGCGACCTGCCCTGGTAGGGGCACTGCTCGCTCGGCGATCTGTCAGCGGTAGCTGAGGAACTGCCGCGGGTCGCGTGACGCCCGGTCGGCTGCGGGCGCCGATGGCCGGCCCACCGCGATCGCGCCGAGCGGCTGCCACGTGCCCGGCAGCGCCAGCGAGTCCCGCACCACGTCGCCGCAGAAGACGGTCGACGAGATCCAGGCCGAGCCCCATCCATCCGCGGCCAGCGCGACCATGAGGTTCTGCACGGCCGCGCCCCCCGCGACGATGAAGAGGTCACGCTCATGAGCGGCCCTGCGCTCGTCCGGGTACTCGTGCGCGGCGCCTTGCAGGTCGACGAAGGCCAGCACCACGGCGGGGGCGGTGCGCAGGATGTCGCCGCGGCGGACCCGGCGGGCCACCGACTCCGCGTCGTAGCCGTCCAGTCCGGTCAGATCACGGATCCACTGCTCGCGCATGGCGTCGAGCACGCGGACCCTCTCCGACGGGTCGCCCAGCACGATGAACCGCCAGGGCTCGGAATGGTGCGGTGCGGGGGCGCTGACTGCCGCGGCGACAGCGGCCTCGATGGCATCCAGGGGCACCGGCTCGTCGGTGAACGAGCGCACCGTCCGTCGGGCGTACGCCGCACTGCGTCGTCCCTCCGCCACGGCCTCGGCCGTGCCCAGCGTGAACAGGTCCTCGTCGAGCGGCCGCACGATCGCGGCGGCCCCCGGCCCGTCGTCGTCGGTCACGTAGTCACCCAGGCCGCGCACGATGGCGACGGGCACACCGCTGACCTTCCCTTTTGCCAGGTCAGCGGCCGAGGCCACTTCGTCCGCCACGGCGACGACGGTCATCTCCAGCGTGCGGCCGAAGCCGTCGACGCGTCCGGTGTGGTCGTCGAGCGGCAGGACACCAGCGCAGCCGATCGCCGCGTCGGCGACCCCCAGCCGCCACGGCCGGCCGAGGGTGTCCGTGATCACGACTCCGACGCGCACGCCCAGTCGGGCGCCGAGCGCGCCACGCAGGGCGCGGGCCGACCCATCGGGATCCTCGGGGAGCAGCACGACGTACCCCTCGTCGACGTTGCTGGCATCGACTCCCGCGGCTGCCAGCACCAGGCCATGGGCCGTCTGCACGATCTGCGTGGCTCCGCGCGGGGTCACCCTGGACGCGACCACCCGAACGGTCTCGCCAGCGATGGCCTCGTCGCGCGAGTCCGCCCGCACGACCCGTCCCTCGGCCTTGGCCACGACCTTGCTCGTGACGACGACGATGTCGCCGTCCAGGAGCCCGGTCGTGCCATCCGGCCATCCGACCGACGCGAGGGCCTCCCCGATCAGGGCCCCGAGGTCGTCACCAGGCACGATCCGCGGCAGCCCGGGGACCGGGACGACCTGCAGCCACCGCCCGGTCATGGGCCGGTGCGCACGTCGGCCGCCAGGGCCAGGCACTCGGCCGCCATCGCCGCGGTGGCCTCGACATCGGTCATCATCATCGGAGCCGCCCGGCAGGCGATCCCGGCCGACTCCACGGCGTCAACAACGGCTGCATCGCGGCCATCGACCAGCCAGGCGTCGAGGAAGCCGCCCGAGGCCCGCCCTCCGTAGTGCCGGGCGACCGCCCCCGCGGTGGTGTCCACGCCGATTGCCGCAAGGCATGCATCGGCCATGCCGCGCACGGGCGCGCCAGCGACGATGGGCGAGACCCCGACCACGGGGGCGGTGGTGGCGCGCAGCGCATCGGCGATGCCGCCGACCTGCAGGATCGTGCCGATCGAGACGACGGGGTTGCTGGGCGGGAGAAGCACGACATCGGCCTCGGCGATCGCGGCAAGGACACCGGGCGCCGGCGTCGCGGACTCGCCGCCGACGAGCACGAAGCCATGCGCGGGGATCGCGGCCCGGTACCGGATCCACCACTCCTGGAAGTGGATGGCGTGCCGCAGGGGTCGGCCCTCGTCGTCCACCGCACCCGACTGGTCGTCGACGATGACATGGGTCTCGGCCCGGTCGTCGCTCATAGGCAGCAGAAGCACGCCCGGATTCCAGTGCTCGCACAGGGCGGCGGTGACCTCGCTGAGCGTGAACCCCGCGGCGAGCGACTGCGTGCGCACGAGGTGGGTGGCGAGGTCCTTGTCGCCCAGGCCGAACCACGTGGGCTCCACGCCGTAGCCGGCCAGCTCGTCCTTGACGACGAATGTCTCGCCATCGCGGCCCCACCCGCGCTCCTCGCTGATGCCCCCGCCAAGGGTGTACATGATCGAGTCGAGGTCGGGGCAGACGCGCAGTCCGTGCACCCAGATGTCGTCGCCGGTGTTGCCGATGACGGTGATCTCTGCGCCGGGATGGCTGCTCGCGAGGTGCGCCCGCAGCCCGCGGAGGAAGCGGGCGCCACCGATGCCGCCGGCCAGGACCGTGATGCGCATCGGGTCATCCTGTCAGAGGCGCGGCGGGCGTGACCGGGAGCACAATGGCGCCATGGCCGCCTCCCATGCCGCCCGGCGACGGTCCCACGCCGAACGGCGTCGTCGCTGGCCGTGGGCCGTTGCCGGATCCGCGCTGGTCGTGCTGGCGGGGGTTGCGGCTGCCGGCCTGTGGCAGGCGAGCGGGCTGATCGGGGACGCGGTGCGCGCAGGGCAGCCTGACCCGGTCTTCCCCCTTGTCGTCTCCTCGGTGGATGCTGCCGGCCTTCGGTACTCGGGCGGCACGGCAGGCCCGGATGACCAGGGCCTGATGGGGATAGCGACCACGGGCGGGGGCTACGTGCAGACGACTGACCCCGTCGCGTCGGGTGCCGGGACTTCGCGGACCATCACTGGCCAGGTGGTGGCCCCGCCGCCCGAGCCGGGGGAGGCGGCCGCCCTCGATGCCTGGTACTTCCCGCGCGACCCGCGGATCGGTCTAGGGCTGGAGTTCGAGGAGGTCACGTACGACGGTCCCGGCGGCCCCGCGCCGGCCTGGCTGGTCCCCGGGACGTCATCGACGTGGGTCGTGTTCGTGCACGGTCGACGGGCCACGCCGGCCGAGGGGCTGCGCATCGCCGAGACAGTGTCGGGACTGGGCAACCCGATGCTGCTCGTCCGCTACCGCGACGACGCCCGCGCGCCCCAGGGCGACGGGTACGCCGGCTTCGGAGCCGACGAGTGGACCGACCTGGAGGCGGCCGTCCGGTTCGCGCTGGACGGCGGGGCTGGGCGCATCGTGCTGGCCGGCGCGGGCAGTGGCGGCTCGATCGTGCTGGCCTTCCTGCAGAACTCACCGCTCGCGGACCGGATCGTCGGCGCCTTCCTCGACTCCCCGGTCACCGACCTCGGCCGAGCGGTCCGGCTGACCCTCGGCATGCCGGCGTTCGTCGCCGGGCCGGCCCTGCGGGTGGCGGCCTGGCGGTACGGGCTGGATCTCGAGGCGGCGGACCACGTGGCCGACGCCGCATCGTTGCGCACGCCGATCCTCATCGTGCACGGGACCGCCGACGGCACCGTCCCGGCCGCTGTCAGCGAGGAGTTCGCGGCCACGGCACCGCCGGGCCTCGTGGACCTGGAGCTGTTCGACGGGGCCGGCCACGGGCTCTCGTGGAACACCGACCCGGACCGCTATCGGGCGCTGCTCGCCGGGTTCCTGCAGAAGGTGGCACCGGGCTGATTCACCGGCCTCAGTGGCCTTTCCGGCCGGAAAAGTGGGCAATGCGTCCGTTATGTCCGGTTTCCTCTTGACGAAGGGTGAATCACAACGATGTAATGCGGTCCCAACGGCGTGTCGTTACGCTCGCCGAGTATCAACTGGTCGTTCGTTCGGCTGGGTCGAGGAGGTCCTCTAGGTGGCTGACGTGGTGCTGGTGCCGCTGTCCGACGTCGAGGAGCTGGATTGGCAGGAGCGCGCCCTGTGCGCGCAGACCGACCCCGAAGCGTTCTTCCCCGAGAAGGGCGGCAGCACTCGCGAGGCCAAGAAGGTCTGCCTGACCTGCGAGGTCCGCGTGGAGTGCCTGGAGTACGCCCTCGCCCAGGACGAGCGCTTCGGGATCTGGGGCGGCCTGTCCGAACGCGAGCGGCGCCGCCTCAAGCGCCGCGTCGTCTAGTCCGCATCCGGCCCTCGTCCGCATGGGGCAAACGCCCGCCCGCCCGACGGCGCGGGTCGGCAAGCCGCCGCAGCCCAGCACGTAGAGTGATCCGGTGACGCACGAGGACTGGCGTGAGGACGACCTCGCAGCCGCGCTGGCCCCGCCGTCGCCCCCGGTCGACGCCCCCGAACCGGGGCTCGCGGAGCCCGCCCCCGACCAGACCACCGAGTGGTTCAGCGTCGAGGAATTCCTGTCCGAGGAGGACTCACCGCCCCCCCTGCCTCGCCGCGACCATCACGTCACCGCGGTCGTGGTCAGCCATGATGGCGCCGTCTGGCTGTCCGCGGTGCTGACCACCCTTGCCCAGCAGACCCGGCCCCCCGACACCGCCGTCGGCGTCGACACCGGTTCGGTCGATGGCAGCCCGGGGCTGCTCGCGGCCTCCTTCGGAGTGCCGCGCACCGTCGTGCTCGACCACCGGGTGGGGTTCGGCGAGGCCGTCCAGGCGGGGCTGGACCATCTCGGCCGGGCCGGCCACGAGCCGTTCATGCCCGACCCGATCGAGTGGGTGTGGCTGCTGCACGACGACAGCGCGCCCAGCGGCGAGTGCCTGTCGGCCCTGCTGGACACCGCTGACGACAACCCGAGCGCGGCGATCCTCGGCCCCAAGATCCTCGGCTGGCACGACCGCCGGCTTCTCCTGGAGGTCGGGGTCACCGTCACCGGCTCGGGGCGGCGGGTCACCGGCCTGGAACGTCGCGAGCACGACCAAGGCCAGCACGACGGCGTCCGCGACGTCCTGGCCGTCAGCTCCGCCGGCATGCTCGTGCGCCGAGACGTCTGGGACGACCTCTCGGGCTTCGATCCGGCACTGCCGCTCTTCCGCGACGACATGGACTTCTGCTGGCGTGCCCACCGGCGCGGCGAGCGGGTGCTCGTCGCGACCGATGCCGTCCTGCACCACCGCGAGGCAACCGCGCACGGCCGCCGGGCAGACGACATCGCGCCGCGCCCGGCGCGGGCCGACCGCGAGGCTGCCGTGCACGTGCTGCTGGCGCACGCCACGACGCTCGCGGCCCCGTTCGTGGCCCTGCGTTTGGTGCTGGGCAGCCTCCTCCGCTCGGCCGTCTACCTGCTGGGCAAGGACGTGCGGGCCGCCCGCGACGAGATCGGCGCCGTGCTCGCGGTGGCCCTTCGCCCGTCCCGGCTGCGATCGTCGCGCGATCTCGTCAGGCGGACGGCCGTCGAGCCTGCGGGCGTCGTCCGGTCGTTGCGCCCCACCGCAACGTCCCAGGCCAGGCACCTGCTCGAGGTAGTCGGCGCCGTGGCGACCACCAGCAGCGCGGCGGAATCCGCAGGCTCGGTCAGCGGGCTGGACAGCGGCCCGGTCGGCGACGATGCCGACTTCATGGACGCCAGTTCGCCGGGCCTGATGCGGCGGCTGTTCCTTCGCCCCGGCGTCCTGCTCGCGATCGCGCTTGCCGTCATCGCGATTGCCGGCACCCGCGGGCTGTGGCTGGGCGATGGCGTGCTCCAGGGCGGGGCCTTGCTGCCGCCGCCCGAAGGCGCCAGCGACCTGTGGGAGACCTACCAGCAGGCGTGGCACGACGTCGGCCCCGGCTCGGTGACCCCGTCGCCGCCGTACCTGGCCGCGCTGTCGGCCGTCGCCCTGGTCCTCCTGGGCAAGGCCCCGGCCGCCGTGACCCTGGCCCTGCTGCTCGCCATCCCGCTCGCCGGGGCCAGCGCCTACGTCGCCCTGCGTGGCGTGGTGAGCAGTCGCGGAGTCCGGGTGTGGGCGGGCGCCGCGTATGCCTTGCTCCCGGCCATGACGGGAGCCATCGCGTCCGGGCGAATCGGTACCACCATCGCCGCGATCGTGCTGCCGTTCGCGCTGCGTTCCCTTGTTCGCATCTCCGCCCCGACCGGCACGCTGCGCCGGGCGGCGGGCACGGCGATCCTCGTCGCCCTCGTACTGTCCGTCGCCCCGGCACTGTGGCTGCTCCTTGTCGTGGCCGGCATCGTGGTCGGTGTCCTCGCGGTGCGGACCCGGGGCGCGTCGGACCGGGGCATCAGCGCCCGGCTGGTACTGGCGCTGGCCGGGCCTCTGGTCCTGTTGCTGCCGTGGACCGGCTACCTGCTGCTCAACCCGGCGCTCCTTCTTCTGGAGCCCGGGGTCATCAGCGCGGACCTCAACGATCCCGCACTGGAGCCCTGGGACGTGCTGCTCCTGCATCCGGGCGGCCCCGGCATGACGCCTCTCTGGCTCACGATCGGGATCGTGCTCGGAGGCTTCCTGGCCCTCCTGCGCACGGACCGCTTCCGGGCCATCGGCGCGATAGCCGCCTTCGGTGGGCTGGCGCTTCTTCTGGGGATTGCCCAGACCATGGTCATGGTCACGCCTCCGGGGTCCACGACGAGCCTGCGGCCTTGGCCAGGCCAGGCCACGTTGCTGCTCGGCATGATGATGATCGCGGCCGCGGCGCTCGGCTTCGACGGCCTGCGCGACCGGTTCATCGGGCGCAGCTTCACCCTCGGCCAGCCCATCGCCCTCGTCGTTGCCGTCGTGGCGCTGCTGGCACCCGTCCTGTCGGCGGGCTGGTATGTGGCCGGGCTGACCTCGGACCTGCGCCGCGCCCCAGCGTCCGCGGTCCCGGCGTTCGTGGCCGCCGACAGCGAGACGCCGCAAGCACCCCGAACCCTGGTCATCGAGGGCGATGTCGCCGGGCGCGTGACGTACTCCCTGCTCAACGGGCCCGGCCCACGCCTCGGGGATGCCGAGACCGGGCCGCCCGCGTCGTCCTGGGAGGCGCTCGACCCGTACGTCGCGGCCATGGCGTCGGGCCGGGGCGGCGACGAGATCGAGGCACTCGCCGGGTACGGGATCCGCTACGTGCTGCTCGCCAAGGGCGCCGACAGCGCCCTGGTCCCGACCCTCGACGGCGAACCCGGGCTCCGCCGGCTGTCCACGTCGGGCGGGGAGGTGCTGTGGCGGGTCGCCGGGACCACGTCGCGGGCCCGCGTGGTGGCCGATGACAAGCCGACCCCGGTCGGCATTGCCGATGGCGGTCGGGTGTCTGCGAACCCGTACATCGACCAAGGCCTCCCGGAGGGCGGCGGCGAGCGCTCCCTCGTCCTTGGTGCCGCGCTGGACTTCGGCTGGAGCGCGGTGGCTACCGGCGCCGACGGGACGAGCGTGGACCTTGCTGGCGCGCCCGGGCCCGGGCTGCTGGCATGGTCACAGTCGTTCGCCGTGCCGGAGGGAACGCCCACAGTCGTGGTCGACTTCGACGACGGGCCGCGCACGCGCTGGCTGTGGCTGCAACTCGTGGTGCTGCTCGCCCTGGTGGTAATGGCCCTTCCTGAGCGCCGGCGCATCGATCCGGATCCCGACATCGACGATCCCGACATGGACGAATCAGGCCCCGACAAGGCGCCGGCGATCCTGGCCGAGGCCGAGGCCGAGCGGGAGAGCCAAGCCGAGGCGACTGCCCTCTACCCGGGGGAGGAGTGATGATCCGACGCGGCGGCTTCACTCCCGGCCCGGCCCTGGCCGGCGCCCGGCCCTTCGCTGTCGCCGTGGCGGCCGTCGCGGTAGTGACCCTGGCGGCCACGCTGGTGCAGCAGCCCGTGCCGGCCCTCAGCGAGGGAGCCACGTCGATCGAGCCGATCGGCTCGACGGTGCTGCTGTGCCCCGAGCCCGGTGCCGGCACCGACCTCGGGGTTCGCGTCACTGCGGCCAGCGTGCCCGGGCAGCCCGGCCAGGACGATCCTGGGGCCGAGGGGGCGGCCGGGCTCGAGACGCTGCCGGGCAGGGAGTCGGCCGCGTCGAAGATCCTGGTTCCCGGTGGCCAGGCGCAGATCGAGGCCTTCGGCACCCGGTTGCCGGCCATCCAGGCGTACGGCGAGGGCACGTTGGCCCCCGGCCTGGTCGCCGACCAGTGGGGGCGCGACCCCGGGGGCCGTGGTCGCGGCATGGCCAGCACGGCCTGCGCCCCCGCCGCCTCGGAGTTCTGGTTCGTCGGTGGCGGCGCGATCGCCGGCCGGGTGACCCGCATCGTCCTGGTCAACCCGGACGAGACGGCCGCCGTGGCCGACGTCCTCATCTACGGCCCCAATGGACTCATCGACGCCCCGGGCGGGCGTGGCCTGGTCATCAAGGGCGAGGACCGACTCGTCGAGCGGCTCGACGTGCTGGCCCCCGGAGTCGCGGCAACCGCGGTGCACGTGGTCGTGCGCACCGGTCGCGTGGGGGCCTCCGTCGACGACGAGCAGCGGGTCGGATTGACCACGGTCGGCACCGACTGGATCCCGCAGGCCGCCGGCCCGTCCACGCGGGTCTACGTGCCCGGCATCGTCAGCGGCGCCGGCCCCCGGGTCCTGTCGGTCATGGCGCCGGGCGACGACGACGCGATCGTCAAGATCCGGCTGCTGACCCCAGACGGCACCTTCGCCCCGGTGGATCGCAACTCGCTCGAGGTCCCGGCCAACTCGGTCGTGACCATCGACATGGCGCCGGTCATCGAAGGAGCCCCGGCCACCATCGAGCTCACCTCGACGGTGCCGATCGTCGCAGGCGTGCGGATGTTCTTCGGCGGCAGCGTTCAGGACGAGACCGCCTTCTCGGCCGGAGCGCAGCCCTTCTCCGGCCTGTCCGCGGTGAGCGGGCTGCCCGTGCGGTCGGCCACCGACGTGCGCATCTCCATCACCGCACCGGACACGGCGGCCGAGGTCGACGTGACGATCCTGCCCTTCCGCGGGGGCAAGGAGGCAGCGGTCCCGACGCAGGCGCGGCGCGTCAAGATCGGTGCGGGCAAGGTGCGCTACATCAAGCTCAGCCCGCCTGCAGGCATCGACTGGTACACGGCCGTCGTCACCCCTGTCGAGGGCTCGGGCCCCGTCCTCGTGGCGCACCGGGTCCGTGAGCAGTCTCGGTTCGGCGACCTGGTCACCGGCTACCCCTGGAGCCCGCTGCGCGTCGAGGTCGTCGTCCCGACGGCGCAGCAGGACCTTGCTGTCGCCAACCGGTAGTCCGGCCCGTCTCGCAGCACCCGGCGCGCCGTGCAGGCCGAGGCGCCGCTCCCCATTACCGTCTCCTTCGTGACACGACGCCGGTGCTCCAAGCCGTCCTGCAACGGATCGGCGGTGGCCACGCTGACGTACGTGTACGCCGACTCCACCGCCGTGCTCGGGCCGCTCGCCACCTATGCCGAGCCGCACTGCTACGACCTGTGCTCGATGCATAGCGAGCGCATGACCGCCCCGCTCGGCTGGGAGATCGTCCGGATCACCCCGGACCCCGATGCGCTCAAGCCGAGCAGCGACGATCTCGAGGCGCTGGCCAATGCGGTGCGCGAGGCCGCTCGACCACGCTACGAGCCCGGCACGCCGCTGCCGACCGAGGTTCCCCCCGGGTCGATCGAGACGGGGCGCAAGGGGCATTTGCGGATGCTGACGTCAGTGGATTCGATTGAGCCGGAGCGGCTGCCCGACTACGACGACTAGCGGACCTCGGCGTTCGGCCACGTGCCGATAGCCTGTCCGCCGTGCGCAACCTCGACGCGGTCATCAAGGCCTACGACGTCCGGGGCATCTACCCCGACCAGCTCGACGAGGACCTCGCCCATGAGGTCGGTGCCGCCTTCGTGCGGGTGCTCGGCATCGCTCCAGCCGACGGCGGGCCGGGGGCGGTCGTCATCGCGCATGACATGCGCCCCTCCGGGCCGTCGCTGGTGGCCTCCTTCGCCGAGGGGGTCCGTGAGCAGGGCTGCGACGTCATCCTGATCGGGCTGGCGAGCACCGACGGGCTCTACTTCGCCTCTGGCCACCTCGGGCTGCCGGGTGCCATGTTCACCGCCAGCCACAATCCCGCGCAGTACAACGGCATCAAGCTCTGCCGGCCGGGGGCCGCGCCGGTGGGGCAGGACTCCGGATTGCGGGCCATCCGTGAGATGGTCGAGCCCGGCGACGTGCCGGTCGGCGACGGCCCCGTGGGCGAAATCCGCGAGCAGGACATGACTGCCGAGTACGCGGCGTACCTTCGCGGCCTGGTCGACCTCTCGGGCAGCCGGCCGCTGCGCATCGTCGTCGATGCCGGCAACGGCATGGGCGGGTTCACCGTCCCGGCGGTCCTCGGCACCGATGCGGGCCTGCCGGCGTTGCCCCTCGACATCGACCCGATGTACTTCGAACTGGATGGGAGCTTCCCCAATCACGAGGCGAACCCGATCGAGCCGGAGAACCTGCGCGACCTGCAGGCGCGCGTGCGCGAGACCGGGGCCGACATCGGCCTGGCCTTCGACGGCGATGCCGACCGGTGCTTCGTCGTCGACGAGCGCGGCGAGATCGTCAGTCCGTCGACCCTGACGGCGCTGATCGCGGCCCGCGAGCTGGCCAAGGCCCCGGGCTCAGTCGTGATTCACAACCTGATCACCTCGCGCGCCGTGCCCGAGGTGATCCTGGAGAACGGCGGCACGCCTGTCCGTACGCGCGTCGGTCACTCGTTCATCAAGGCGACGATGGCCGAGACCGACGCGGTGTTCGGCGGCGAGCACTCGGGCCACTTCTACTTCCGCGATTTCTGGCGGGCCGACTCGGGCATGCTGGCGGCGCTGCACGTGCTGGCCGCTCTCGGCGAGGCGGCGCCCGGCGCCACCCTGTCGAGCCTCCTCGCCTCCTATGACCGGTACTCCGCCAGCGGTGAGATCAACACGGAGGTGGCCGACCAGGCCGGTGTCACCGCCGCGATCCGCTCGGCCTACGCGGGCCGCGCTGGCTTCGACATCGACGAGCTCGATGGGCTGACCGTGTCGTGCGCCGAGTACTGGTTCAACGTGCGGCCGAGCAACACCGAGCCACTGCTCCGGCTGAACGTCGAGGCGGGCGACGTCGAGACGATGGCTGAGGTACGCGACGACGTGCTGGCGATGATGCGGGGAGGCGGCGCCGATGGCTGACGACCCGGGTGCCCTCGGCCTGCCCACTGCACTCTGGGACGTGCTGGCCTGCCCGTGCCCGGAGCACGCGTCCGTCGAAGCGGATGGGGTGGCCGGCCAGATCGTGTGCACCCGGTGTCGTACGAGGTTCGACGTCCGCGATGGCATCCCGGTCATGCTCCTTGACGAGGCAACGCCCGGGCCCGGCGGCATCGGGGCAGCACGGGACCCCGAGGCCTAGCCGTGCTCGTCGTGCGCGGCGCCGTGAAGGAGTACGACTGGGGCAAGATCGACGGCCTTGTCGCGTGGACAGGCGAGGCCACCGGACGCCCCCAGGCAGAGCTGTGGTTTGGCGCCCACCCCGGCGGGCCTTCGCCCCTCATCGACGGTAGCGGCGTGCCCACCGGCGAACTCCTCGCGGACCACTTCGACGTCGACAACATCCCGATCCTGGTCAAGCTGCTCGCCGCGGCCCGCCCGCTGTCGGTGCAGGTCCACCCCGCTGCCGCGACGGCCCGGGCGATGTGGCATGCCCAGTTGGACGGCTCGGGTCGGACCGTCCTGACCGATCCGTTCGAGAAGACCGAGATGCTCGTCGCGCTGGAGCCGTTCGAGGCGCTGGCCGGATGGCGAGCGCCCGAGCAAGCGGCGGCCATCCTCGCCATGCTGCCCGGCTGCTCGGCTGGCGCTGAGGCCGCCGCGGCCGGGGCGACGGACCACGCGATCACCGACTTGCTGGCGGTCCCCGATGCGGGCGCTGCGGTCTCGGCGCTGCCCGGTGCCGTTGCCGGGGCCGGGCTCGCTGGCCCTGAGGCGGCCGCCTACGCCCGTGTCGCCGCGATGTTCCCCCATGATCCTGGCGCGCTTCTCACGGCGCTCCTGGACTACGTGGCGTTGGCTCCTGGCGAGGGCATCTTCGTGCCGGCCGGCGTGCCGCACAGCTACCTGTCCGGCACGGGGCTGGAGGTCATGACCTCCTCTGACAACGTGCTGCGGCTGGGCCTGACCGCCAAGGATGTCTTCGTCGAGGAGGCGCTGGCCGCGCTCGCACCCGACCGGGTGCCTGTCCTGGCCAGCGCGCCCAGTGGCGCGCCGATCGCGCCGGACGGCGCCCCCTTCTCCGCCATGCTGCTGCGGTCTGGCTCGCTCGAGATCGAGTCCGGGCAGTACCGGATCGTGCTGCTCATCGAGGGGAGTGCCCGGGTGTCGACATCGCTGGCCGACGTTGAATTGCGGATGGGCACGGCGGCCGTCCTGGCGGCGCCAGACCCTTCCGCCCAGGTGACTGTCGACGGGCTCGCCGCGGTGGTCACGGCGCCAGTAGCGCCGTTCGTGGGGGAGGCGGCGTGAGCACCGAAGGCGGGATGCGCGCGGTCATCGCCGCGCTGCTGGCCAACCTCGGCATCGCGGTCAGCAAGTTCGTCGCATTCTTCTTCACCGGATCGTCCTCGATGCTCTCCGAGGCGATCCACTCCGTCGCGGACTCGGGGAACCAGATCCTGCTGATCATCGGCAACCGCCGGGCCAAGCAGGAGGCTGACGACCAGCACCCCTTCGGCTACGGCCGGCGCCGGTATGTGTATGGCTTCGTCGTCGCGATCGTGCTCTTCCTCGTCGGCGGGCTGTTCTCGCTGTACGAGGGCTTCCACAAGTGGCAGTACCCGGAGCCGCTTGATGACTGGTGGATCGCGGTGCTGGTCCTCGTGATCGCGATCGTGCTGGAGTCGTTCAGCTTCCGCACGGCGATTCGGGAGGCGAACAAGGCGCGCGGGCACAGGTCCCTGGTTGGGTTCGTCAAGGCCGCCCGCCAGCCGGAGCTGCCCGTGATCCTGCTCGAGGACGCCGGCGCGCTCGTCGGGCTCGTCCTCGCCCTGTTCGGCGTCAGCCTGTCCGTCATCACGGGCAACGGCCGCTTCGACGCCTTCGGCGCCATGGGGATCGGCACCCTGCTCGTCATCATCGCGATCTTCCTGGCCATCGAGATGACCGCGATGCTCGTGGGGGAGGGGGCGCTGCCCGAGGAGGTCGCCGCCATCCGCGCGGCGCTGGAAGCGTCCAGCGGGGTCCGGCGGGTCATCCACCTGCGCACGCTGCACGTCGGCCCGGACGAGTTGCTGGTGGCGGCAAAGATCGCCATCCGGCACAACGGCTCAGGGACCGAGATCGCCCGCGACATCGATGACGCCGAGTCGGCGCTGCGTGCCGCGGTCCCGTCGGCCCGGTACGTGTTCCTCGAGCCGGACCTGGACCGCACGCCCGCCCCCTGACCGCCGGTGGTCCGCCACGGGCGAGCGGATGTGCCGATTCGGCCTTTCTCTGGCAGACTGGGACCGTCGTCGATGGTCCGGAGCCCTGGTTCCCGTCGCGGCCTTCCCTTTCTCGGGCGAACCATCGAAGCCTCGTGCCGTTCGCGCCACATTCGCCTCGAAGGAGACACGCATGTCCGTTGTGAAGCCAGACGGCACCCCCGACTACAAGGTCGCGGACCTCGCGCTCGCCGAGTTCGGCCGCGACGAGATCCGCCTTGCCGAGCACGAGATGCCCGGATTGATGGCGATGCGCGCCCAGCACGGTGCGAGCAAGCCGCTGGCGGGTGCCCGCATCACCGGTTCGCTGCACATGACGGTGCAGACCGCCGTGCTGATCGAGACCCTCGTCGCGCTCGGCGCGGATGTGCGCTGGGCCTCCTGCAACATCTTCTCCACGCAGGACCACGCGGCCGCGGCCACCGTCGTCGGGCCGGACGGCACCGTCGACGACCCCAAGGGCGTCCCGGTCTACGCGTGGAAGGGCGAGACCCTTCCCGAGTACTGGTGGTGCACCGAGCAGATCCTCATGTGGCCGGACGGCAAGGGCCCCAACATGATCCTCGACGACGGTGGGGATGCCACCCTTCTCGTGCACAAGGGCAAGGAGTTCGAGGCGACCGGCGTCGTGCCCACTGCCGACGAGTCGACGTCCGAGGAGTACGCGGTGGTCCTGGAGACCCTGCGCCGTTCTCTCGCTGAGGACCCGAGCCGCTGGACCACGGTCGCGGCCGGCATCAAGGGCGTTACCGAGGAGACGACCACGGGCGTCCACCGGCTCTACGAGATGATGCGCGAGGGTGCGCTGCTCTTCCCTGCCATCAATGTCAACGACTCGGTCACCAAGAGCAAGTTCGACAACAAGTACGGCTGCCGCCACTCGCTCATCGACGGCATCAACCGCGCGACTGACACCATGATCGGCGGCAAGGTCGCCGTCGTCTGCGGTTTCGGCGACGTCGGCAAGGGCTCGGCTGACTCCCTGCGCGGCCAGGGTGCTCGCGTCATCATCACCGAGGTCGATCCCATCTGCGCTCTGCAGGCGGCCATGGACGGCTACCAGGTCGCCCGCCTCGAGGACGTCATCGGCACCGCTGACATCTTCATCACTGCGACCGGTTGCTACGACGTCATCACCGTCGGCGACATGGCGAAGATGAAGCATCAGGCCATCGTCGGCAACATCGGCCACTTCGACAACGAGATCGACATCGCCGGGCTCGCCTCGCTGCCCGGCATCAGGCGCAAGACGATCAAGCCGCAGGTCGACGAGTGGACCTTCCCCGACGGCCACTCGATCATCATGCTGTCGGAGGGACGCCTGCTGAACCTCGGCAACGCGACCGGGCATCCGTCGTTCGTCATGTCGAACTCGTTCACGAACCAGGTGCTCGCGCAGATCGAGCTGTTCACCAAGCTCGACCAGTACCCGCTGGGCGTCTACGTGCTGCCCAAGCACCTCGACGAGATGGTTGCCCGCCTGCACCTCGATGCGCTGGGTGTGCGGCTGACGGAGCTGAGCAAGAAGCAGGCCGAGTACCTCGGCGTCGACGTGGCCGGGCCGTACAAGCCGGATCACTACCGCTACTAGAGCACCCAGCCGAGACCTGCCCTTGGCGTCAATCCGGTGCGCCGGGTCTGACGCCAAGGGCAGGTCTCGGTCATTCAGGGTTGGGAGATGCGATGTTCGCGCTCGTTGTGCGATTCCAGGTCCGCCCCGATCGGCTCGAGCAGTTCGACGCACTGGTCGCCCGCACGCTCGAGGGGATCGCCGCTCATGAGCCCGGCACACTGACCTACCTGCCGACGCGGGTGGAGGGCGACGACACCGCACGCATCTTCATCGAGGTCTACGCGGACGAGGACGCGTTCGTGGCCCACGAGGAGCAGCCGCACACCCGCCACTTCCTGGCGGCGCGGGAGCCCTTGCTGCTGTCCGTGCGCGTCGAACGGCTGCGCGGGATCGGCTAGCGGAGTCGGCAGAGCCAGCAACTCCGCCGAGACCAGCACCTGAGGTCAATCCGGTGCCCCGGGTCTGACGCCATTGGCTGGTCTCGGTGATTCGGTGCGACGCTACTTGCGCGGGGACGGCGGCTTGATGATGACGAGCACGCCCAGGACGATGGCGATGACGCCCATGATGGCCCAGAACGTGACGCCGCTCATGACGCTGCCGCCGAACAGGCCGATGCCCTGAAGCAGCCACACCAGCCCCACAGCAACCAGCACGGTCCCGATCACGTTCCACACGGTGAGCTTCTTCTTCGGCATGCGTGGACGCTACCGCTTCGAGAGTCGACGGCATCGACCCCTCGCGTAAGTTGCCAGCATGGCCCGGCCCCCCGCTCCTGCCGACTACCCGGGCTGCCCCGTGACCGTCACGGAGGCGATCGCGGCAGGGCGCCCTCTCGTGCCGCCGCGCTGGGGCCTCTGGGGGGTTGCCGGGGCGCTGGCCGGATCGGTGGTCGTGGCGGTCGTCGTCGGCCTCGTGCTGTACCTAGTTGACGCGCCCATCAGCGTGCAGATCATTGTGGGCGTGACCGCGCCGTGGCTAGTCCTCGCCGGCTGGCCGCTGCTGGCCACCCGGCTACGCGGAAACGGCGCACGCATCGATCTCGGGCTGCGCCTGACCTGGAGCGACACGGGCTGGGGCGCACTCGGGGGGCTGGTCGCATTGCTGCTGGCCGGCATCGCGGCAACGATCACGCAGGTGTTCGTCCCCGACCTCACGTCCGCAGCAGCCGAGGCCGCCGAGGAACTCGAGCGCGAGTCCGGCCGGCTGGCCCTCACGGCCTTCGCGCTCATCGTCCTGGTCGGCGCACCCGTGGTGGAGGAGCTGTTCTTCCGCGGGTTCCTCTACGGGGCGCTGCGCAAGCGCGGGGTGGGCACCGCGCTGACCGTGATCGTCTCCGCTGTCGTCTTCGCCGGGTTCCACCTCGAGCCGCTGCGATTCCTCGTGCTGCTGCCCACGGGGCTGGTCCTGGGCTGGGTCAGGGCCCGAACGGAATCGACGGGTGCCTCGATGGTCGCCCACGGCTTCGTCAACGCCCCGGGGGCCGTACTCCTGCTCGTGGGCATTGACGGGATGTCACCATAGGGACATGACGGTGACCCAGCCCGGCCTTCCCCCCGCCACGCGGGGCCGCGTCCTCGTCGTCGACGATGACGCCGCGCTGTCGGAGATGCTGGGCATCGTCCTGCGCGGCGAGGGCTTCGACCCCGTGTTCTGCGCCGACGGCGAGCATGCCCTCGCCGCCTTCCGCGAGACCAAGCCCGACCTCGTGCTGCTCGACCTCATGCTGCCGGGGCGCGACGGGGTCGATGTCTGCCGCGCGATCCGGGCGGAGTCGGGCACGCCCATCGTCATGCTGACGGCCAAGAGCGACACGGTTGACGTCGTCGTCGGGCTGGAGTCCGGTGCCGACGACTACGTCGTCAAGCCCTTCAAGCCGAAGGAACTGGTGGCGCGCATCCGGGCACGCATCCGGCGCAATGACGAGGCTCCCACGCAGGTGCTGCTCGTCGGCGACCTCGAGATCGACGTCGCCGGGCACAGCGTCAAGCGCGACGGCCACGTGCTCTCCCTGACCCCGCTCGAGTTCGACCTGCTGGTCTGCCTCGCCCGCAAGCCTGGGCAGGTGTTCACGCGTGAGGTGCTGCTGCAGGAGGTGTGGGGCTACCGGCACGCCGCCGACACCAGGCTGGTCAACGTCCACGTGCAGCGGTTGCGCGCGAAGGTGGAGCTCGACCCCGAGCGCCCCGACATCGTCCTGACCGTCCGTGGGGTCGGGTACAAGGCGGGACCGGCGTAGCGGCTCGATGTCCCGCTTCCTAGCCGCCCTGTCCCGGATCCTGCTGGCGGTCCCGAGGGGCCTGCGCCGCATCTGGGGCCGGTCGCTGTGGCTGCGCGTCACCGCGACGACTCTTGTCGTCTCGGTCGTGGTCGTGGGCGTGCTCGGGCTGTCGCTCCTGTCCCGCGTGACCACGGGCCTGCTCGACGCCAAGGAGCGCATCTCCGTCGGTGAGGCATCGGCGGGGCTCGGCGAGGCGCAGCGGATCCTCGACGCGGCCGACACCGGCCCGTCGACGCCGTCGCCGTCCCGGCTCGTCGACAGCGTGGTCAGCGCGCTCGCCGCCCGCGCCGGCTCGCCGTCGACCTTCGACGTCCTCCTCCTCGCGTCCCAGGCCAGCTCCGATGCTCCCGAGCGCGGCACCAACCTCGTGGCGGTGTCCAGCGTGCCGAATGCCCTGCGCGAGGCGGTCGTCACCTCGCAACGGCAGTCGTGGACGTACACCGAGATCAGGTTCCTCGACGGGCGCACGGCGCCGGGCCTCATCGTCGGCGCACCGCTCCTCGTGCCCACCGTGGGCTCGTACGAGCTGTACTACCTCTTCCCGCTGGGTCAGGAGCAGTCCACGCTCGACCTCGTCCGCAGCTCGGTCGTCGGGACCGGGATCCTCCTCGTCCTGCTGCTCGCGTTCGTGGCCTGGATGGTGACGCGGCAGGTCGTGCTGCCCGTGCGGGCGGCATCGCAGACCGCGGCCCGCCTGGCCGAGGGGAACCTGTCCGAGCGCATGAAGGTCTCTGGCACCGACGACCTCGCCCGGCTGGCCAAGTCGTTCAACGAGATGGCCGTCAGCCTTGCCCGGCAGATCCGCCAGCTCGAGGAGCTCTCCCGGGTGCAGCAGCGATTCGTGTCGGACGTGTCGCACGAGCTCCGCACCCCACTGACCACCATCCGCATGGCAGCGGACGTCGTGTACGACGACCGCGACATCCTGGACGCGCCGACATCGCGCGCGGTCGAGCTGCTGCAGAACCAGCTCGACCGGTTCGAGGCGCTCCTCGTGGACCTGCTCGAGATATCGCGCTTCGATGCGGGTGCCGCCGTGCTCGACAACGAGCGCGTGAACCTCGTGCTCCTGATCGAGCGGGCGCTCGAGTCGGCACGCCCGCTCGCCGAGCGCAATGGCATGGAGATCCGGCTCACCGTTCGCTCGACGGACTGCACGGTCGACTGCGACCCGCGCCGCGTGCACCGGGTCGTGCGCAACCTGATCGAGAACGCCATCGAGCACGGGGATGAGCGCGGGGTGGACGTCGACGTGGCACGCGGATCGGAGTCGATCGCCATCCGGGTGCGGGACTACGGCGTGGGCCTGCGACCTGGCGAATCCGCATTGGTGTTCAACAGGTTCTGGCGGGCAGATCCGGCGCGTGCCCGTACGTCGGGCGGCACTGGCCTCGGGCTGGCCATCTCGCTGGAGGATGCGCGCTTGCACGGTGGCTGGCTGGAGGCGTGGGGCGAGCCCGGCCGCGGGGCCTGCTTCCGGCTCACGCTGCCGCTGGATCGCACCGCCGGTTTCGACGCCTCGCCGCTGTCGCTCGACGAGGACCACGAGCCTCCTGAGCCCGACCAAGACGATGACTACCCCGACGCGGGGCCGGTCACTCGCGCCGAGACCTCCCCGGCAGCCACGTTCGTCATCAACACCGGGGATCGCAGATGAGGCCCGCGGTGCTCGGTTCGCGGCTCCTCGCCGTCGCGGTGGCCCTTGCCGCCCTCGCCGGTTGCGCATCGGTGCCCACGTCCTTCTCCGCCGTCGTGCCGACGACCGGGCCCATCGAGCAGGGCGAGCAGGTGGGGGTGGATCCCGAGGACCAGTTCATCCGAGTCATTGCGCGTGGCCCGCGCGAAGGCATGTCCGCGACCGAGATCGTGCAGGGCTTCCTCGACGCCTCCGCCTCCTTCGACGGGAATCACGCGGTCGCCCGCCAGTTCCTCACCCGCACGGCCAGCGCCACGTGGGACACCAACGCGGGCGTGCAGGTCTACGAGGCGACATCGACTCTCTCGGAGTTCGGGCGATCGGTCGTCATGACGGCGCCGCAGACCGGCACGATCGCCACCAACGGCCGCTACGAGGTGGACGGGCCGAGTGCCGAGCTGCGCGAGCGGTTCCAGCTCACCCTTGTCGACGGCGAGTGGCGGATCGACGAGGTGCCGCAGGGCCTGCTCCTCGCCCAGTCCGACGTCGACCGTGCCTTCCGCAGCTTCGCCGTCTACTTCTTCAACCCGTCGTTCGACACCCTCGTCCCCGATCCCCGCATGATCCCCGTCGTCGGCTCCGGGCTGGCGACCACTCTCGTGCGGCGCCTGGTCGCGGGGCCCAGTGAGTGGCTGCTGCCTGCCGTGCGCACCGGCTTCCCCGATGGCGTGCGGCTGAACATCGACTCGGTGCCCATCGAGAGCGGCATCGCCCGGGTGGACCTCACGGCCAATGCGCGCGCCGCGGACGACCAGACCCGCCAGGCCCTCTCGCAGCAGATCGTCTGGACCTTGCGCCAGCTGCCCGACGTGCAGGCCGTGGAGATCACGGCCGGCGGGCAGCCCCTCCTCGTTCCGGGCGCGCCCTCGCCCCAGCCGCGGGACGCCTGGCCGCTGGTCGACCCGAATGGACTGCCACCCGGAGCGAGCGGATACGTGGCCCGGATCGACGGGGTCGTCCGCCTGATCCCGGAGGGCGCCCGGCCCGTGGCCGGCGATGCGGGTGCCGGTGACATCGCGCTCGTCGACATCGCCGTCTCCAACGACTCGACGTCGATCGCCGGGATCGACATCGAGGGCGCGGTGTGGAAGGGGCGGATGGTCGAGGGCGCGCCGCTCATCCGGATCCGCGAACCCGGCTCGCCGACGGGACTGGCGTTCGACCGGTCGACGTCGGTGTGGCTCGTCGATTCCGCCGAGGGCCTGATCTCCGTCGCTGGCGACGGTGCGTTCGAGAAGATCACGGTCGAGGGGCTGTCCAGGCGGACATCGCTGATCGCGGCCATCCCCTCTCGCGACGGGACCCGCGCAGCCCTCATCGTCCGGCGAGGCCCGCGCACCGTGCTCCTCCTTGCTCGCATCGTGCGGTCCTCGGGCCGGGCGACCAGCATCCTGGTCGACGGCCCGATCCGGGTGGAGTCCAACCTCGTCGAGGTCATCGACGTCGCGTGGTCGGGAGCGGATTCCCTGTCCGTGCTCGGCAGCGAGAGTCCGGGCTCGGTCCAGGTGTTCGACGTCGACATCGCTACGGGTGTCTCGGCGGCCCGCGGCACCCCGGAAGGCCCGGTCAGCGTCGGTGCGGCGCCGGGACTGCCCACCCTCATCGGGTCCGCGGATGGACTCGTCTACGGGTACGTCACCGGCAGCTGGCAGGAGCGGGTCAGGGGACTGTCGCCGACCTACCCCGGCTAGCGCCGGCGACCGCGGCCGCAGCCCTGACCTGGAGGCCGACGGCCGCCAGCGCACGCGCGGCCTCCCGCACGGTGGCGCCGGTGGTGACGACGTCGTCGATGACAAGGAGTGCCGCGGCGGTGGCCGCAGGACCCCGCAGACTGCTGGGACGTGCATGGAAGGCACCGGAGACCGCGGCTTCGCGCTCGGCCCGGCCCAGGCCCTTCAGCTCGGCATAGCGCACGCGGGTCATGAGGATCGGGTCGACGATGGCGCGGTAGCCATCCCGCGCCAGATGCCGGCAGGCATGCCGGCCCAGCAGCACGACGGGGTCGAATCCCCGACGCGAGCGCCGGTGGGACGGCACCGGGACCAGGACTAGTGGGTGCCGGCTCCCGGGCCGCTGGCCCGTCACGCTTGCCCGCACCCCGTCGGCCAGCAGCCGGCCCAGGGGGTCGGCGAGGGAGACGTAGCCCTGCTCCTTGAAGGCGATGACGACGCTGCGCAAGAGGCCGTCATACGCGCCCCCGGCACAACCGGCAACGGCGCCCGCCCGCGCCGGCACCGGCTTCCCGCGGAGTCCGAGCAGGCAGGCCCGGCAGAGTCCAGGACCGGGGTCCTGGCAGCCCAGGCAGCGGCGCCCAAGGGCGAGGTCGGCGATGTCGGACACCAGGGCGCGCACAGCCGCGACGGTGCCAGCGTGGGGCCACGTCGGCCTCCGGAATGCGGCCGCTGTGGACCGCGGCCGCGATCAGGCGTGCAGTGTGGTCAGCCCGCGGCGCAGCCCGATCACGACAGCCTCGGACCGGGACTTCGCCTGGAGTTTCTCCAGGATGCTGCGGACGTGGTTCTTGACGGTGTTCTCGCTGATGCCCAGTGCTTGGGCCGCCTGCCGATTGGACTCCCCGCGAGCCAGTCGGCCGAGCACGCTCAGTTCCCGGGCCGTGAGCGCCGGACCCTCATAGCGCCCGGGCCGGTCGGACTCGCGGGCATCGCCGCCGCCGCTGGCGGCCGCAAGGTCGGCGGGCACGAGGGTGCCCATCCAGGAGTCCCGCCGCCCACCACGTTGGGTACCGAGCCCGCGGAACACGTGGTCGGGGACCCGGAAGCCGACCCGCCGGGCCGTGCGCAGCGAGGCGACGTTGCCCTCGAATGCGTACCACGTGACGACCTGCGCCCCGAGGCCGGAGAAGGCCCAGCCGCAGGCCAGTCGCAACGCCCGCGCAGCGTGCCCGTGGCCGCGCGCCCACGGCGCGAGGAGATAGCCCACCTCGACGCCGCCCTCCCCGTCGGGCCGCAGGTCGATGTTGCCGGACCAGCGATCGTCGGGCAGAACCGTGATGCTCCACGTGGGGCTTGCCCACCACGAGGCAGCGTCGGGGCGTCGCGACAGCCATTCCTCGGCATGGGCACGCTCATAGGGCACCGGCACGGTGGTCCACTCGCTGATCTCCACGTCCTGGCAGGCCAGCGCGATGTCGTCGGCGTCGTCGGGCCGCGGGGGTCGCAGCAGCAGGACCCCGTCGCTGAGCACCGGGGGCTGCCCCGGATCCGGGCGCTCGTCAGGCATGGGACGAAGTGTCTCCCACGGGACGGCATCTACGATGGGGGGACCGGCCTTCCGGCCGGTCTTGTTCGCGTGCCGCACCAGGGGTGCACGCGTCCCGACAGGAAAGGTCGCATCACCGTGGGCGTGCTCGACAAGATCCTTCGCGCAGGCGAGGGCAAGATCCTGCGCAAGCTGCATGGCGTCGCCCGGGCCGTCAACGCCATCGAGGCCGACTTCGTGTCCCTCACCGATGCCGAGCTGCGCGCCCTCACCGACGAGTACCGGGATCGGCTCGCCGCAGGCGAGACCCTCGACGACCTGCTTCCGGAGGCCTTCGCCACGGTCCGGGAGGCCGCGAAGCGGACGTTGGGCCAGCGCCACTACGACGTCCAGATCATGGGTGGTGCGGCCCTGCACCTCGGCAACATCGCCGAGATGAAGACCGGTGAAGGCAAGACCCTCGTCGCCACGCTCGCGGCTTATCTCAACGCCCTGACGGGTGACGGCGTCCACGTCGTCACCGTCAACGACTACCTCGCAGAGCGTGACTCCGAGTGGATGGGCCGGATCCACCGCTTCCTCGGCCTGGAGGTCGGCGTCATCCTGTCGAACATGACGCCCGCGCAGCGTCGCGTCGCGTATGCCGCGGACATCACCTACGGCACCAACAACGAGTTCGGCTTCGACTACCTGCGCGACAACATGGCATGGTCGAAGGACGAGATGGTCCAGCGCGGCCATGTCTTCGCGATCGTTGACGAGGTCGACTCGATCCTCATCGACGAGGCGCGTACGCCCCTGATCATCAGCGGCCCGGCCGACCAGGCCACCAACTGGTACCAGGAGTTCGCCAGGATCGCCATGCTCCTGCGCCGCGATGAGGACTACGAGGTCGACGAGAAGAAGCGGACCATCGGCGTCCTCGAGCAGGCCATCGACCGGGTCGAGGACCAGATCGGCATCGAGAACCTCTATGACACGGTCAACACACCACTGGTTGGCTACCTCAACAACGCCATCAAGGCCAAGGAACTGTTCAAGAAGGACCGCGACTACGTCGTGATGAACGGCGAGGTCATCATCGTCGACGAGCACACCGGCCGAATCCTGTCCGGTCGCCGCTACAACGAGGGCCTGCACCAGTCGATCGAGGCGAAGGAGGGCGTCGAGGTCAAGGCCGAGAACCAGACCCTCGCCACCGTCACGCTGCAGAACTTCTTCAGGCTCTACGGCAAGCTCGGCGGCATGACCGGCACGGCCATGACCGAGGCCGCCGAGTTCAACCAGATCTACGACCTCGGGGTCGTCCCGATCCCCACCAACCGCGACATGGTGCGCATCGACAACGCCGACCTCGTGTACCGCACCGAGGACGCGAAGTTCGGCGCCGTCGTCGAGGACATCGTCGATCGGCACGCCAAGGGCCAGCCGATCCTCGTCGGTACCACCAGCGTGGAGAAGTCCGAGTCGCTGTCGAAGCTGCTCAAGCAGAACGGCGTGCCGCACGAGGTCCTCAACGCCAAGCACCACGAGCGCGAGGCGGCCATCGTCGCCCAGGCCGGGCGCCGCGGAGCCGTGACCGTCGCCACCAACATGGCCGGCCGAGGCACCGACATCATCCTCGGCGGGAACCCGGAGTTCATGGCGGCTGCGGCGCTGTCGCAGCGTGGCCTATCGCCGATCGAGGACCCTGAGGCATACGAGCAGGCCTGGCACGCCGAGCTGGAGAAGCAGCACGCGGCGGTCGCCGCTGAGCACGAGGAGGTCGTCGCGCTGGGCGGCCTCTACGTCCTGGCCACGGAGCGGCATGAGTCCCGGCGCATCGACAACCAGCTGCGCGGCCGGTCCGGCCGCCAGGGCGACCCGGGGGAGTCGCAGTTCTACCTGTCGCTCGAGGACGACCTCATGCGTCTGTTCAAGTCCGACATGGTCGACGCCTTCCTGCGACGCTTCAACGTTCCGGACGACGTGCCGATCGAGGCGAAGATGGTCACCAACGCGATCAGGTCGGCGCAGGCCCAGGTCGAGGCGCAGAACTTCGAGATCCGCAAGGACGTCCTGAAGTACGACGACGTGCTCAACCGCCAGCGCCTCGTCGTCTATGCCGAGCGCCGGCGGGTGCTCGAGGGCGAGGACATTCAGGACCAGGTGCGCAGCTTCATTACCGACACGGTCGGCGGCTACGCGACGTCGGCGACCGCCGAGGGATACCCGGAGTCCTGGGACCTCGACCAGCTCTGGACCGCACTCAGGCAGCTCTACCCCGTCGGTATCACGATCGAGGAGGCCGAGGCAGAGTCCGGCGGGACCAGGGCTGGCCTGAGCCAGGACTTCCTGGTGACTACCTTGGTCGAGGACGCCGAGACGGCCTACGACAGGCGCGAGGAGGAGTTGGGTGAGCAGGTGCTCCGCGAGCTCGAGCGTCGCGTGATCCTGTCGGTCCTGGATCGCAAGTGGCGTGAGCACTTGTACGAGATGGACTATCTGCGCGACGGTATCGGCCTGCGCGCGATGGCCCAGCGCGACCCGCTGATCGAGTACCAGCGCGAGGGCTTCGACCTGTTCACGGCCATGATGGACGGCATCAAGGAGGAGACGGTCGGCTACCTGTTCCACCTCGAGGTGCAGGTCGCCCCGCCCGTCTCGGAGGAGGCCGCCGCCGTCGTCGAGGAACTCACCGATGCCACCGGCACGCAGGCCGGCGCCGCGCTGGCGGCGGCCGTCAACGCCGGGTCCCAGCCTGCTGCCGCGCCGCGTGTTACGGCCGAGCCTGCTGCCGCCGAGCCCGCGGTGCAGGCACCCGCCATCGTTGCCAAGGGGCTCGGGCCGATCCGGCCGCAGCACCTGGAGTACTCCGCGCCGACCGAGGGCGGCGGCATCATGCACGGGGAGATGGAGTCGGGCGCGGACGGCCTCGTGGAGGTCCACCCCAACGCGTCACGCGCGGAGCGCCGCAGGGCCGAGCGGGCCAACCGCAAGCGCCGCTAGTCGCTACGGCGAGGGCAGGACGACGACCTTGGTACCCACGTCCGCGAAGCGGTAGATGTGCCGGGCCGCTTCTGGGGCCAGCCTGACGCAACCGCCCCGCGCGATCGCCAGGCCCAGTTGCTTCTGGCTGTGCATCATCGTGCCGTCGTAGTACTTCGGGATGTCGTGGAAGCCGATGGACGCCGTGGAGTCCAGGCCCCAGGCGAACCTGACCATCCAGTTGAAGGTCACCTTGGAGAACGGGTTGCCGCTGTGCGGTGACTTCGAGTAGACGCGGTACACGCCCTTGACCGGGCGGTCGAACCGCCCGACGACCGGGTAGCGCGCGACCACCTTGTTGTTCTTGTTCATCAGCCACACCGTCATCAGCGCCTTGTCGTAGACGATGCGCTTGCCCTTGTGCTTGTCGCGCGGGTACTCAGGTACGTGCTTGGCCTTGTGCGTGGCGCTGGCCGGCTTCGGCTTCTTCGGCTTCTTGGGCTTGGGTTGCTCCGTTGCCTGGGTCGCGCTGGCAGCGGCCTCGCCCGGGGCCGGAGCCGCGGTGGCGGCCGACGGATCAGCGGACGGGTCGGGCACCGGGGTCGCCGGTGCGCCGGACGGGCTGCCCGGGTCCTCCGCGACGATGGATGACGAGGCCGCGACGTTGGTGGCTGCGAGCGACGGGAGTGCCGCCGCGGTGAGGACGCCGGCCGCGGCGATGGCCGCGATGCCCGACGCCAGCCGGTGCCGCGACACCACAGAGAGCACGCGAGAGACGAACGGAGGGGAAGCCACACGGACATTGTGGCCCATGCCGTCTGGACCGGCTCACCGGCACGCCGTCGCTAGCGGACGTCGACGACGGTCGCCACCCACCGGCCGGCCGTGGCCTCGAGTCGGACCGCGATGGCCTGGGCCCGCTCACCGCCGACGAGGACGGCGGACGCCTCCACGATCCCGGGAGCGATGGGGCAGACACGCACCGCACGGACCGTTCGCGGGCGGGGCACGCCGCGCTGCGCGCGCGCCGAGGGGTGCAATGCCCGGGCCGCCGCCCGCGCCGAGATCCGGGCGAGCTGGTCCCGGGCCAGCCAGCGGGTGAGCTGCGCGGCCGGCCGGGATCCGGCCAGGACCTCGCTGACGGCCTGGGCGAGCTGGGCCGTCCATCGGCGCGGGTCGGGGAGGGAGGCATCGGTGGGGTCGTCGGGGTCCCCGACGACATGCAGGAGGGCAGGCACGCCGGGCTGGGCCGGCACGCCAGGGGACACCTCCCACTGCAGGTCCAGCGGTAGCTGCTCGGGGGCGGACCGCACGATGCGGAGTCCGGGCCGTCGGGCGCCGGGGGATGGGGTGGGAAGGGATTCGGCGTTCACAGGTCGACCTTCTGTGGCTCGTAGGGGCCCGACCTGCTGGTGATCGGTTCCGCAAGCGGATCGCGGTGGCGGAGCGGCATCTGGCCGTCCGTCATTTCGTTCGTTTGAATACGTTTGCTTGTCTATGCCATCACTTGATGGGTGTCAAGGCTTGTTTCCGTGCGGTGGATCGGGCTAGGTATGCCCATCAGTGCGGGTGCGAAACCTGTCGTTGCCAATTCGTTACGGGTTTGGGCTGAGGCCTCGGTGGGCAGAACGCGGCAATGACCCCGAACCCGAGCGTGACCGCGAACCCTGCCGGCGACCACGAATTGCGAGCGGATGCCTACGAGCTGTTCATGGCGGAGGCGGCCCGGGTGCGGTTGGTGGACCGCAGCGGCTCCGCCCGGGTCGTCCTTCGCTGCGGCGTGACCCTGTCCGGCGAGCTCGTCCCGCCGAACGGCCAGGAGGTGAGCGGCACGCTCGACCTGCTGACCGACGGCCGGCGGGTGCTCGTGGCCGCGGGTGCGGTGGTGGCGTTGGTCGGGCCTTCCGCCGGCCTTCGGGACGAGTCAGGCTCGCGCCGGCCGCGCACCCTGGCGGCATGGCTGCGGGAATGCTGGAGCGCCGGCACCCGGGTGAGCGCCCTGCTGGCCGACGGCACATGGGCCGAGGGCGAGGTGGTGCTGGTCGCCGCTGATCACGTCGAGCTCGCCCGCCAGGCGGAGCGCTGGGTCGTGCCGTTCGTCAGCGCGGAGGCGTGGACCGCGCGGGGCGCCTAGGCGCCCGGGCTCTCGTCAGCTGAGCCCTCGTCAGGCGATGCCTCGCCGAACGGGTGGGTGCGGACGAACTCGCGGGTCTGCTCGTACTTGCGAGCGATGAACTCCTCCAAGGCGGTCGATTCGACGCGCCACTGCCCACGCCCGCCGATCTTGATCGCCGGGAGGTCCCCGCTGCGTACCAGCGCGTAGGTCTGGGCGGCGGAGATGTTCAGCGTCTCCGCGACGTCCGCCAAGGTGAGGAACCGGGTGGTCACGCGCTGATCGTGCCAAAGTCCGGCCCCCGACGTCGCTACGCCACGGGCCTGTGGACAGCGGTTTCGCGGAGAGGCGGTCCCGGGGTGATGCTTCGCGGGTCGAGGGGAGCAGTCATGGGACGGTCGTCAGCCGATGCAGCAGTCCCGCGGGTCCGACGGATGGGCCGGGCCACGTGGGGCGACGCCCGGCTGTGGCTGGGCCTGGCCCTGGTCGCCGCATCGATGCTCGTGGGCGCCCGGCTCATGGCGGACGGCGACGACACTGTCACCGTCCTGCGGGCGACTCGTGACCTTTCTGTCGGGGCAAGGCTGGACGGGCTCGTCGCCGTCCGCATGCCCCGGGACGCTGCCCAGCCCTACCTCGCCCAGCCGATCGACGGGGTGCTGCGCTGGCCCGTGCTGGCCGGGGAACTCGTGCCCCGGTCGGCGGTCGCCACCTCGCCTCCGGAGCCGACGCGAGCGGTCACCGTGCCGGTTGACCCGCTGCATGCACCACCCGCGCTGCAGCCGGGGGACCGGGTCGACGTGTGGTCCAGTCCGGCCGACGGGGCCGGCCCGCCCGCCCTCGTCCTCGCCGCCGTGCCCGTTGCGGCCGCGTCGCCCGAGCAGGGGCTCGGCGGCGAGATAGGCGTGGTGCTGGACGTACCCGTGGACGACGTCGCCGACGTCGTGGCGGCGGCGCGCTCCGGCGTCGTCGACCTCGTCGCGGTCCCGGCAGCCAGCTGGCCGGATTCGTCGCCCGGGCCGACAGCGCAGGCCCAGGGTCGATGATCGACCTCGTCCTGGCCGCCCCTGACGCCCCCGGCGAGCAGGCCCTGGTCGTCGCAGCCCCGGGCTGCGGCATCCGCGTCGTTCGGCGCTGCGTGGACGCGGTCGACCTGCTGGCGGCGGCAGCCCTGGACCCTGACGTTGCCATCCTGCTGACCGCCGGGCTGCCACGCCTGTCCGCCGAGGCCGTCGATCACCTGGCATCGAGCCACCGGGGGCCGCTCGTCGGCCTCGCCCTCGACCGGCTCGACGTCGAGCGGCTCGAGGCCTGGGGAGTCCGGGCGGTTGCCGACGGCGCTGGCGAGCCGGCCGCTGCATGGCGGTCCCTGCGGGCTGCGATCGAAGGGGCGGCGTCCGGTGCCAACGGCGGGTCCGTGAAGGGCGGATCACGGACGGTGGTTACCGGTGTCTGGTCGACGGGGGTCTGGGAGGCGGGGGCGGATGACGCCGGCCCTGTCGATGTCCCCGCGCCCCCGGAGCCCCGCCGCGCGGGCCACGTCGTCGTCGTGTGGGGGCCGATGGGCTCGCCCGGCCGTTCCACGGTCGCCATCGGGCTCGCCGAGGCGCTGGCCGCGCGCGGTGCGCGCACCTGCCTCGTCGACGCGGACACCTACGCGCCGTCCGTAGCCATGGCCCTGGGCATCGTCGACGACTCCGGCGGCCTGCTCCGTGCCTGCCGGCTGGCTGAGTCGCACGGCACCCTGGCGCCGTCGCTGTCGGGTGCCACCCGCGTGGTCCGCGGGTCCTGGCACGTCATGACCGGGCTGGCATCGGCGGCGGACTGGGTCGATCTGCACGCCGCCGCCCTCGACCGGGTCTGGGCCGCCTGCCGGGCGGCATTCGACGCCACGGTCATCGACGTCGGGTTCTGCCTGGAGGCCGACGATGCCCCTGTCGCGCTCTCCCGCCGCCGCAACGCCACGGCCCTGACCGCGGTCGCCGCTGCCGACCGCGTGTTGGCCGTGGCCGATGCCTCGGCCGTGGGAGCGGCCCGGTTGGCGTCAGCGTGGCCGGGCCTGCAGGCGGTAGCCCTGACGGCCGACGTCACGGTGGTCGCCAACCGCGCCTCGGGCCGGCGCTCGCGCGGCTGGCCGGCGACCGTCCGGGACCTCGGCATCCAAGCTCCCGTGGTCTCCGTGCCGCAGGACGCGCGGGCGCTGGAGACCTGCCTGGCGCGAGGCGCGTCACTGGGCGAGGGTGCCCGCCGTTCACCCGTGCGGCGCTCATTAGTCACGTTGGCGGCGGGGGTTCTGTCAGGATAGGAGGGCCAGCACGAGGGAGGTGGATGCCGTATGCCCGTACGGCTGTCGGCGCTCGACGCCTCCTTCCTCTACATGGAGGACGCCACCACCCCGATGCACGCTGGCGGGGTGGCGATCTTCTCCCCGCCCCCTGGCGGCTTCGACCACGAGCGACTGGTGCGCCTCATCCGCCAGCGCATCCCGTTCGTGCCCCGCTACCGCCAGCGGGTGCGCGAGGTCCCATTCCACGTCGCGCGGCCCGTGTGGGTCGACGACGAGCGGTTCGACGTCGCCTACCACGTGCGGCGATCGGCGCTGCCGCGGCCAGGCTCGCGCGAGCAGCTCAATGAGCTGGTGGCCCGCCTCATGAGCCGGCCGCTGGACCGCAGCCGGCCGCTGTGGGAGATGTACCTCGTCGAGGGGCTCGATGATGGCAACTTCGCGGTGGTCAGCAAGAGCCACCAGGCGCTGGTCGACGGGCTGTCGGCCGTCGACATCGCGCAGGTGCTGCTCGACCCGACCGAGGACACCGTCGTCGTGGCTGGCGACGCATGGCGGCCACGGCCCGAGCCCAGTGACGTGGAGTTGCTGTCGTCGGCGGTCCCGGAGATCGCCCCCAGGCCAGCCTCGGCCTTCGAGGCGGTGCGCGGGGCAGTCGTCGACGTCTCCAGCGCGGTTACCGGCGCGGCCGAGCGCACGGTCAACGTTCTGGCGGCCGCTGTTGCCGTCGCCCGTCCGCCGGCATCGACCCCCCTCAACGTGCCGATCGGCGAGCAGCGCAGGTTTGCCACGGTCGACCTGACGCTGGAGGACCTGAAGCGGGTCCGCACCGAGTTCGGCGGCACGATCAACGACGCCATCCTCGCCGTCCTCACGGGCGCCCTGCGCTCCTGGCTCATGACTCGCGGCGAGCCGGCGTCGCAGGGCGACCTGCTGCGGGCCCTGCTCCCGGTCAGCGTGGCCGTGCCCGCGGAGGCCACGGGCGATGCGGGCGGCAACCGCGTGTCCGCGACGCTCGTCGACCTGCCCGTCGGCGAGCCGGACCCCGCTGTTCGCCTGCAGCAGATCGCCTTCCAGCTGGCCCAGCTCGACGAGGCCAACCACTTCGTCGGGGCCGATGCCATCGTCAACATCGCCGGCTTCGCCCCCGCGACCCTCCATTCGCTCGGCGCCAGGGTCGGCTCGTCGTTGTCCCGCAAGGTCTACAACCTCGTCATCACCAATGTCCCCGGCCCGCAACGCCCGATGTACATGGCTGGCTCGCGCATGCTGGCCGCCTACCCCGCCGTCCCGCTCACCAAGGGCCAGGCGCTGAGCATCGGGCTCGTCTCGTACGACGGTGGGGTCTACGTCGGGCTCTACACCGACCGAGACGCCCTTGCTGACGTCGATGTCCTCGTCTCCTGCGTGCAGGAATCGATGGACGAGATGCTGGCCCGCCGGGACCGCTCTCGCCGCAGCCTGCGCGCCTTGCGCGGTGGTGCGTCCGCGTCCGCCCGCCGCCGGAAGCCGTCATGAGCCAGCCGGCGGCCGACCCAGGCGCCACGCCCTATCGGCGGCCGCGACGCGGCCTGGTTCTCGGTGGTGGCGGCGTCCTCGGCGGCACATGGGCCGTCGGCGCACTGGCCGCGCTCGAGGAGCAGTACGGCTTCGCCGTTGCCGAGGCCGACGTCATCGTCGGTACGTCGGCGGGGTCGGTTCTGGCCGCCCTCATCGGGGGCGGAGTCCGGGTGCCCCAGCTGCGGCAGTCCTACGCGGGGGACATAGTCACCGAGGGGCCGCTCGCTGGCTACGCCTTCAACGCCGAATCGGCCACCGGTGGCAAGCGGCCCGGAATGCCCCGGCTGCTCGGCCCTGGCTCCCCGCGGCTGATCGGCACGAGCCTGCGCAACCTGCGGCAGCTCCCGCCCACCGCGGTGCTCAGCGCCTTCATGCCGGAGGGCACGAGATCGCTCGACCGCGTCGGGCACCTCATCGACGCCTTCACCCCCATGGGCGAGTGGTCGCCGCACCGCGGCGTCTGGGTCGTGGCGATGGACTATGAGGACGGCCGCCGGATCGTGTTCGGCCGCCCCGGCGCACCCGTGGCACCGCTCGCCAGTGCCGTCATGGCGTCGTGCGCCATCCCCGGCTGGTTCCAGCCCGTGGTCATCAACGGGCACACGTACGTCGACGGCGGCGCCGTCTCGGCGACGTCGATCGACGTCGTGGCGCATGCCGGTCTGGACGAGGTCTACGTCATCGCCCCCATGGTGTCGTTCGCCATGGACCGACCCACCGGGGTGGCTGCGCGGCTGGAGCGGCGCTGGCGCGCCGAGGTCACCAAGACCGCGCGCGCCGAGGCCGCCGTGCTGCGCGCGGCGGGCGTGAGCGTGCGGATGCTCGGCCCCGGCCCCGAGGACCTCGCCGCCATCGGGGCGAACCTCATGGACTCCACGCGCCGGCAGCATGTGCTCGAGACGTCGCTGCGGACGTCATTGGCGGCCTGGCAGGCCTCCGACGCCGTGGCTGCAGCGGGCTGAGCGGCTCGGCCCGCTGCGATCAGGCCAGCCCGACCTTGATCTTGACGTAGCTCGCCTGGCCGGTCCCCGGGTCGATGATGGCGACCGTGTAGGTCCCTCTGCGCGTGGGCGTGAACACCGGTAGATGACCTGCCCCGGTGGCGTCGGGAACCGTGCTGCCCAGGGTTACGTACACGCCACGCACCTTGATCCTGACCTCGTACAGGGTCCCGGAGACCAGCCCCGAGGCCGCCAGCGCCAAGGGCTGCGCGGTTGCCGCCCGGACCACTGGTGCCTGCCCCATCCGGTCGGTGGGCGGGTTCTTCATGACGCGCGGCTCGGTTGCGTCAGCGACTTGCTGGTCGACCAGCAGGAAGCCAGGGGTCAGCACCGTCGGCACGGTCGGGTTGTCCGGGATGCCGGCAAGCGCGTCCGGTGTCGTCGGCGCCGCAGCCAGCGGACCCTCCGCGGTTGCCGGGATCTCCTCGATGACCGCCACTGTGGCCGTCGGGGCGGGTGCTGGTGCCGGCGCTGCTTCCGTCGTGGGCGTGGGGGACGGCGTCGGCACGGCGGCCTCGGCGAGCCGCACGACCCGGTTCACCGTGGTGCCGTTCCACGTGGCGAAACTGCCGCCGAGCAGGATCTTGCCGTCGGCCTGCATGGCGGCCGCGTAGACGTTGCCGTCCGCGGCTATGCCGTTGTAGGCGGTGAAGCCCGTGTCGCGGGTGCCGTCGCCGTACATGCGCACGACGTAGTTGGCGGTGGCGCCATTCCAGGTGGTGAAGTTGCCGCCGACCAGGATCTTGCCGTCGCTCTGCACGACCACCGCGTTGACGTTGCTGTCGGAGGCAGAGCCGATCGCGGTGGTGAAGGCGGTGTCGCGGGTGCCGTCTGAGTTGAGGCGGACGAGCCGGTTGACGGTGGCACCGTTCCACGTCGTGAACAGCCCACCGACGAGGATCTTGCCGTCGCCCTGCACCATGACCGTCCCAACTGAGCTGTTGGCGGCGGTGCCTGCGTTGGTCGTGAAGGCGGTGTCGCGGGTGCCGTCGGAGTTCAGGAGCACGAGCCGGTTCACGGTGGTTCCGTTCCACGTTGTCGGCTGCCCGCCGACGAGGATCTTGCCATCGCTCTGGAGCGTGATCGCGTACACCGTGTTGTTGGCGGCCGTGCCGGCGGCCGTGGTGAAGGCGGTGTCGCGGGTGCCATCGGCATTGAGCCGCACGATGAAGCCGACTGCTGTCCCGTTCCACACGCCGAACTGCCCGCCGACGAGGATCTTGCCGTCGGTCTGCACCGTGATGGCGTATACGTTGCTGCTCGCGGCGGTGCCGGTGTTGGTGGTGAAGGCGGTGTCGCGGGTGCCGTCCGCGTTCAGGCGCACGATGCGGCCGACGGCTGTCCCGTTCCAGGTGGAGAAGGCGCCGCCGACGAGGATCTTGCCGTCGGCCTGCTCGGTGAGGACGAAGGGCGCGTTGTCGGCGCCGGTGCCGGTGTTGGTGGTGAAGGCGGTGTCGCGGGTGCCGTCGGAGTTGAGCCGCACGATGCGGTTGACGGTCGTGCCGTCCCATGTCGTGAAACTGCCGCCCAGGACGATTCGGCGGTCGGACTGGACCAGCATCGACGTGACGGTCGTGCCGGCCTCCGAGGCGGCCGTGCCCGTGTTCGTGGTGAAGGCGGTGTCGCGGGTGCCGTCGGAGATGGCCGCCTGAGCCACGCCGACGAGCCCGCCCGCAGCCACCAACCCCCCGCCGACCAGGGCCACGAGCAGCCCCGTTGTGAGGAGGCGAGCCTTCCGTGGGACCTGGGTGGCGATCATGGCCTTGCCCCCTCCCGCTGGAGGCGCCGAGATCAGCGGGCAGGCACTCGCGGGACGTCGCCAGCCTTCACCTCAAGGGTAGGACCCCGACCGGCTGGATCAGGGGCTGAGCGGCTCAGCCGGCCAGCCACTCGTTGCCGACGGCCTGCTCCACTTCAAGGTACTTGCGGGTCAGGTCAGCCGCGGTGCCCTCGATGCTGCCTCCGACGAACGGAACGGACGCCTTGAAGGACCCCTCCGTGCGTACGCGGGTGGCCGGCCCATCGGCTTCGAGCGTGATCGTGGCGGTGAAGGCCATCGGTGCGCTGAACTCCACGGTGCCCGCCGCGGATGCGGCTCCATCCGGGCCGGGTGCCGCCCACTCCTGCCGCTCGGTCACGGTGATGGTGTCGCCCACGAACTTCTTGACGGCCGAGGGCAGCTTGGCCGGCAGCACCCGCACGCTGGTGATCACGCAGCCGCCATCGGGACCGTCCTCGACCGACACGGTCGTGTCCATCGACCCGGTGCGGTCGCACTTGGTGCGGATGTAGTCGGGATCCCTGAGCATCGCCATGACGGCCGCCGGATCGGCGTGGAAGGTCTGCTCATGCTGGAAGGAGGTCGCCACGCGGCCATCTTGGCATGGTCGTACCGGCCCGTTGCCGTGCCCGTGGGGGATAGCGTTGCCACTGGCCTGCACAACGGCGTGCGGGCTCGCGCGGCTGGCGCGGCGTCAGGTGAAGAGGCGATGACGTGACCGGAATCCTGGACCGGGTGGACCGGCAGGCACTGGACCGGATCGCCGACCCCAACGAGCGCGTGCTGTGCACCCGCTTCTACCGCTACCTCTCCGAGGAGGACCTGCCCGGCCAGCCGGTCGAGGCAGTCCTCCGCCACGCCCGGTCGCTCCTCGCCCTTGCCGCCATGCGGCCGCCGGGAGCAGCGGTCGTGCGGGAGGCGCCACCGGATGGCTCGGCCGACGTGTCGTCCGTGCTCGAGGTCGTCACGGACGACATGCCGTTCCTCGTCGACTCGGTGTCCAATGCCCTCGCGGAGGCCGGGCGCGGGGTGCACCTGGTGGTGCACCCGCAACTGGTCGTCAGGCGTGACCCGGAGGGAGCCTTGCTGGAGGTCCTCGACATCGATGTCGATGACGCGCGGCCCGAAGGCACGCTGGCCGAATCGTGGATGTGGATCGAGATCGAGCGCGACTTCGAGGCGGTGGGTGACGCCTCCCTCGAGGAGCGGATCCGGGGGGTCCTGCGCGACGTGCGGGTGGCGGTGCGCGACTGGCGGGCCATGCGCAGCCGCGCCATCATCCTGGCCGAGGAGGTCGCCGCGACGCCTCCGCGCGGGCTGCCGGCGGACATGGTGAGCGAGGGCGTCGCGCTGCTGCGGTGGCTGGCCGACGACAACCTGACCTTCCTCGGCTACCGCGAGTACCTCCTCGAGACGGTCGACGGGCAGGATGCCCTGGTCCCCGTCCCGGGCAGCGGGCTGGGCATCCTCAGCGCCGACGCCGCCGAGGCTCCCTCGGCCACCTCGCGCAGCTTCGCCGTGCTCCCGCCGGCCGTGCGGCAACTGGCCCGGGCCCCGGAGCTGCTCATCCTCACCAAGGCGAACTCCCGGTCCACGGTCCACCGCTCGGTCTACCTCGACTACGTCGGGGTCAAGAGCTTCGATGCCCAAGGCAGCGTCATCGGCGAGCGGAGGTTCGTCGGCCTGCTCTCGTCGAGCGCCTACACGCAGAGCGTCCTTGACATCCCCGTGCTGCGCCGCAAGTACGAGGCCGTGCTGCGGGAACTGGACTTCGTCGCCGGGTCGCACAACGCCAAGGACCTGTTGCAGTTCCTCGAGACGTACCCACGCGACGAGCTCTTCCAGGTGCATGACCAGCTCCTCGCGCGCATCGCTGCCTCGGTCCTGCACCTGCAGGAGCGTCGCCACACCAAGCTCTACCTCCGCCCGGACGACTACGGGCGCTTCATGTCGTGCCTGGTGTACCTGCCCCGCGACCGGTACACCACGCCGGTACGGCGGCGCATCGAGGCGTTGCTGACGGAGGCGTTCGCGGGCTCCTCCGTCGACTACACCGTGCGCGTATCTGAATCGCTGCTCGCCCGCGTCCATTTCGTCATCCGGGTCCCCGAGGGCCAAGGGCTGCCCGCTGTCGACCTTCCTGCCCTCGAGGCGGCGGTCTCGGCATCGGCGCGCAGCTGGCAGGACGAGTTCGGCACCGCCTTGGTCGCGCGTGTCGGCGAGGGAGCATCGACGGCCGTGCTCCGGACGTACGCGCACGCGTTCCCGGAGGCGTACAAGGAGGCGTTCGGGCCTGGACGCGGCGTCAACGATGCGCTGGTCATCGAGGCGCTCGCGCCCGGGGAGCTGTCCCTGGAGATCTACGAGCCGCCCAACGGCACCAGGCGCGACCTGCGGCTCAAGGTCACGAGGATCGGCCCGGCGATGCCGCTCTCGCGCGTCCTGCCGATCCTGCAGTCGATGGGCGTCGATGTCGTCGACGAGTACCCGTACGAGATCGCCCGCGCCCTGCGCGAGCCGGCCTGGATCCTCGACTTCGGCATGCTGCTGCCCGACCGCGACATCCCCGGCCGGTCGACGCTGGCCGAGCGGTTCGAGGAAGCCTTCGCGTCCGCGTGGTCGGACCGGTCCGAGGTCGACGGCTTCAATGCGCTGATCGTCCAGGGCGGGCTGCGGTGGCGGCAGGCGCTGATCATGCGCGCCTACGCGCGCTACCTGCGGCAGGTGGGCTCGTCCTTCAGCCAGGGATTCATCGAGGACGTGGCCGCTACCAACGTGCGCATCACGCGCCTGCTCGTCGAGCTGTTCGAGACCCGCTTCGCGCCGGGCGCCAAGCCCGACCGGGACGTCACCGGGCGGCGCATCGTCGCCGAGGTCGAGCAGGAACTGAACGCGGTGGCGAGCCTGGACCAGGACCGCATCATGCGGTCCTTCCTGGCGCTCATCCTGGCCACCCTTCGGACCAACTTCTTCCAGGTCGACGATGACGGCATCGACCGCATGTCCATCGCGGTGAAGCTGGACCCGAGCATGGTTCCGGACCTGCCGCTGCCGCGCCCGCAGTTCGAGATCTGGGTCTACTCGCCCCAGGTCGAGGGGGTGCACCTGCGGTTCGGGCCGGTCGCGCGCGGCGGGCTGCGCTGGAGCGACCGGCAGGAGGACTTCCGCACGGAGGTACTCGGGCTGGTCAAGGCGCAGGAGGTCAAGAACGCCGTCATCGTGCCGGTCGGGGCCAAGGGCGGCTTCTATGCCAAGCGGCTGCCGGACCCGGGCGTGGATCGCGAGGCCTGGCTGGCGGAGGGGAAGTCGGCCTACCGCGAGTTCATCATGTCGCTGCTCGACATCACGGACAACCTCGTCGACGGCCGGGTGGTCCCTCCGCCCGACGTCGTGCGCCATGACGGGGACGACACCTACCTCGTGGTCGCGGCGGACAAGGGCACGGCCACCTTCTCCGACATCGCCAACGCGATCTCGGCCGACTACGGGTTCTGGCTCGGTGACGCGTTCGCCTCCGGCGGGTCGGTGGGCTACGACCACAAGGCGATGGGCATCACGGCCCGGGGGGCCTGGGAGTCGGTCAAGCGGCACTTCCGGGAGCTGGGCATTAACACCCAGGCGCAGGACTTCACGGTCGCAGGCGTCGGCGACATGAGCGGCGACGTGTTCGGCAATGGCATGCTCCTGAGCGAGCACATCCGCCTCGTGGTCGCGTTCGACCACCGGCATGTCTTCGTCGATCCTGATCCGGACGCGGCCTTGTCCTTCGCGGAGCGACGCCGGCTGTTCGACCTGCCCCGCTCGTCCTGGGCCGACTACGACGCCTCCTTGATCTCGGCGGGGGGCGGCGTCTTCCCGCGCTCGGCAAAGTCGATCGCCATCAGCGCGCCCATGGCGCAGGCCCTCGGCATCCCGTCCGACGTGGCGTCCTTGACGCCCGACGACCTCATCCGTGCGGCCCTGCGGGCGCCCGTCGACCTGTTGTGGAACGGCGGCATCGGCACCTACGTCAAGGCGCAGAACGAATCGAACATCGACGTCGGGGACAAGGCGAACGACCGCATCCGCATCAACGGAAACGACCTGCGGTGCGGGGTCATCGGCGAGGGCGGCAACCTGGGCATGACGCAGCTTGGCCGGGTCGAGGCGGCACGGCACGGTGTCCGGCTGAACACCGACGCCATCGACAACTCAGCGGGCGTGGACACGTCCGACCATGAGGTCAACATCAAGATCCTGCTGGATGCCCTCGTGCGCGGCGGCACGCTGCCCGCAGCCGAACGTGACGGCCTCCTGGCCAGCATGACCGACGAAGTCGCCGCGCAGGTGCTCGAGGACAACTACGGACAGAACGTCGTGCTGGGCAACGCGCGGGCGGGCGCGACCAGCCTCGTCACCGTCCACCAGCGCATGATCCGTGAGCTCGAGCGGGAGGGGCTGCTGGACCGCGCCCTGGAGTTCCTGCCGGACGACGAGGAACTGCGCACCCGGCGGCTGGCCGGTGAGGGACTCACCTCGCCCGAGCTGGCCGTGCTGCTGGCCTACGCCAAGATCTGGCTGACCGAGCAGCTCAGCTCCTCCGGCATCGCCGACGAGCCGTACTTCGGCTCCCTGCTGCGGTCCTACTTCCCACCCGCGCTGGCGGATGCGTATGCCGCCGAGCTCGACGGACACCCCCTGCGGGCGCAGATCGTGAGCACCGTGACGTGCAACCGGCTCCTGAACATCGGCGGCATCACGTTCGTGTTCCGGGCCATGGAGGAGACGGGGGCGAGCGCGGTCGAGGCGGTGCGAGCGGCGTGGGCGTCGATGGCGATCTTCGGCATCCCGCAGATCTGGCAGCGCATCAACGAGCAGGACAATCTCATCCCGACCTCCGCCCAGTGTGCGCTGCACCTGGAGAACCGGCGACTGCTCGACCGTGCCACCCGGTGGTTCCTCAACACTCGCGGCGGCTCCCTGGATGTGCAGGGCGAGATCGACCGGTTCGGCTCCGTCGTTGCCGACCGGGCCGATCTCGTACCGGCACACCTGCTGGGCAACGAGCGGGAACGCTTCGACCGACTGGTCCAACGCTTCATGGTCGCGGGCGCGCCCGAGGGCCTGTCCCGGACGATCGCCTCCGCCCTCGACGTGTACGCGCTGCTCGACATCGTCGACGTCTGCGGACGGGCCGACGAGTCCGCCGACTCGGTCGTCCCCCTCTACTTCGCCGTGTCGGAGCGGTACGACATCGATCGCACCCTGGTCCGCATCACGGACCTGCCCCGCGGCGACAGGTGGAACGCCCTGGCCCGGCAGGCCCTGCGCAGCGACCTGTACGCCGTCGTGGCCGGGCTCACAGAACGAGCGCTCGAGTCCACGCCCGCCGACATGCCGGCCGCTCAGCGGCTGGCCGCATGGGAGGAGGCGCACGCCCCCGGGGTCGCCCGAGCGCGGGCCACCTTGGAGGAGATCGCGGTCGTGGAGGACCCCGACCTCGCCACGCTGTCCGTCGCGCTGCGAGCCCTGCGCAACCTCGTCGCGCAGGGGCTGACGACGCTCGGCGGCCAGGCCTAGCGGCCGCTGCGCCCTGCGAAGGGTTGGCAGGTGGCGCGGGGGCGGGAATGCGCCCGCCGGACGGGCGGTTAGCCTGCTGCACCGGCGCCGACAGCGGCGTCCCAGCCCGAGATCCATGGAGTCGCCGTGAGACTGCCCGCCCTGGTCGAGCCCGCCGAGGCCCTCACCGTCGACGAGGTGCGCCGCTACAGCCGACACATGATCATCCCGGACGTCGGCATGACGGGGCAGAAGCGCCTCATGAACGCCAAGGTGCTGTGCGTGGGGGCAGGCGGCCTGGGCAGCCCGGCCCTGATGTACCTCGCCGCGGCGGGCGTCGGGACCCTGGGCATCGTCGAGTTCGACGTCGTCGACGAGAGCAACCTGCAGCGCCAGATCATCCATGGCCAGAGCGACATCGGCAGGTCCAAGGCGCAGAGCGCCCGCGACAGCGTGCGGGAGATCAACCCGCACGTCACGGTGAACCTGCACGAGGAGCGCCTCGACTCGTCCAACGTCATGGACCTGTTCGCGCAGTACGACCTCATCGTCGACGGCACCGACAACTTCGCCACGCGATACCTGGTCAATGACGCATGCGTGCTGCTGAACAAGCCCTACGTGTGGGGATCGATCTACCGCTTCGACGGCCAGGCCAGCGTGTTCTGGGCGGAGCACGGGCCGTGCTATCGCTGCCTCTACCCCGAGCCCCCGCCGCCAGGGATGGTGCCGTCGTGCGCGGAGGGCGGCGTCCTCGGCGTGCTGTGCGCGTCGATCGGGTCCATCCAGGTCACCGAGGCGATCAAGCTCCTGACCGGCATCGGCGACAGCCTGCTCGGCCGGCTCATGGTCTATGACGCGCTGGACATGACCTATCGGCAGGTCAAGATCCGCAAGGACCCGAACTGCGCGGTGTGCGGCGAGAACCCCACGGTCACCGAGCTCATCGACTACGAGGCCTTCTGCGGCACGATCTCGGACGAGGCGGCCGAGGCCGCCCGCGACTCGACGATCTCCGTGGTGCAGCTCAAGGCGATGCTCGACGCCCGCGACGCAGGCGAGCAGGACTTCGTGCTCATCGACGTCCGGGAGCCGAACGAGTACGAGATCGTCAGCATCGACGGGGCCATCCTCATCCCGAAGGGTGAGTTCCTGGACGGCTCCGCGCTCGAGCGGCTGCCGGCCGACAAGCGCATCGTCCTGCACTGCAAGGTGGGCGGCCGGTCGGCCGAGGCCCTGGCGGTCGTCAAGGGGGCCGGCTACGCCGATGCCATCCACGTGGGCGGCGGCATCGTCGCGTGGGTCAGCCAGATCGAGCCGGACAAGCCCTCGTACTAACCCCCGCCGACCTTGAGGGTGGCGGGGGTCCGGGGCCGTCGAACCCACGCCAACCGCAAGGTCGGCGGGTGCCTATTCGGCAGAGTCCTCGGAATCGCTGGCCTCGGACCAGCCCTCGCGCCGGTGGCTGCTGTCACAGAACGGCTTGTTGGCCGAGTGGCCGCAGCGGCACAGGTAGGCCTTGCCGGTCTCTCGCAGGACAGTGCCGTCCGGGGAGATGATCCGGACCTGCCCGACCACCTCGTAGGGGCCGTTCTCGGTGGGCGTGATCGTGACGATGCCGTCGGCTTCGGGGGTCGGTGCGCTCATGGTGCAAGTCTCGCGGCGCCGGGCCGACTCCGCGACTCGACGTCCCCGCTCAACCCTCCATCACGTCGCCCTCGACCCGGGCGACGTCCACCCCGCGCCCGGTCATGTACTCGATCGCGGCGTCGAGGTCGGCGTCGGGACCGGCCAGGTCCAGGACCATCCAGCCGGAGTGATCGTGGATTGCGGCCCGCCGGATGTTGGGGACCACGCCGAACCGGGTGACGATCTCGTAGATCACCGGCTCGGTGGCCGGCCCGGGAGGGAAGGTCAGCCGAACATGGCGGTGGCGGACGTCGTCGCTCACAGCAATCCCTTTCTCGTCAGCCAGTTGAAGGACCAGTAGCCGGGCAGCGTCGGAAGCCAGAAGGTCAGCAGCCGGAAGAGCAGGACGGCCGACACCGCGATGCCGCCGTCCAGGCCGCCGGCGGTCAGGCCCGCCGCGAGGGCCGCCTCGACCGCGCCGAGCCCACCCGGCGTCGGTGCGGCCTGGCCGAGCGTGGCGCCGGCCAGGTACACGACCGCCACGACGGCGATGCTCAGGCTGCCGCCGAAGGCCACGACGCACGCGTACAGCACGCCGATGAAGGCAGCGTTCAGGAGCAGGATCCCGCCGACGCCCTCGAGCAGCTTGATCGGCCGCTGCACGACGGTCATCAGTCGGGGGATGACCTCGCGCAGGGTGGGCCGGACCCGCTCGACGATCAGCCGCCGGATCGCCGGGACCGCGACGAGGGCAAGGGCGAGGACGGCCAGGGCGACGACGCCGATGACGACCCACTGCGGGGGGTCGAAGGTGTGGTCGCTCTGCGTCCCGGCCGCGATGCCGAAGGCGAACAGCAGGACGATGTGGAACACGAACGCCATGACCTGGGCGACGCCGACGCTCGCCCCGGCGAGCACCGGGTGCAGGCCGGACTTCTGCAGGAAGCGGACATTGATCGCGATCGACCCGATGGTGGGCGGGGACACGAGCGTGGCGAAGGAGCCGGCGAGCTGGGCCAGGACGGTGCGGTGCAGCGGCAGTGTCTCGGGGACGAAACCGGACAGCGACCAAGCAGCGGCGATGAACGTGAGCACCGTGAGCACGAGGCCCACGAGGGCCCAGCCCCAGCTCATGGTCGTGACCAGCGTGACGAGGTCGACCTGGGCGAGCTGGGTCAGCAGCAGGTAGCCGGCGATGCTGCCGACGACGATGAGCATGAGGGTGCGCGGCCGCACCCGCTCGAACTGGATCTGCTCGGCCTTCGCGTCGGGACGGATCTCGGCGAGCGCGTCGCGCAGCGCGACCAGCAGGTCCTTGCGCTTGCGCACCGCCCGGCGAGTGACCTGGGACAGCGCGACCGGCTGCAGGGCCGGCAGCGCGCGGGCGAGGGTGGCCACGCCGAGCACGGTGCGGCCGGTGGCGATGGCCCGCTCGACCCCGGCCAGCATGGCCAGGGTGACGAGGAGCTCGGCGAGGTCGATGCGCTGGGCGACGTCGCCAGCCGCGATGCTGCCGGTCTCGCCGCCGATGAGCCAGACCGTCCCGTCCTCGGCGCGCAGAAGGTGCGCCGCGGTCAGCGAGCGGTGGCTGATCTGGTTCTCGTGCAGGGTGCGCACGGCCCGCCATGCCTGCTCGAGGTCCGCGTCGGTGACGTCGTCGAGCTCGGAGAAGCGCGTGCCGGGGATGCTCTCGTACGCCAGCAGCGCGGAGTCCGGACCGACCTCGCTGGCCAGCAGCAGCCGCGGCTCGGGGGCACCTGCGGCCTGGGCCGCGAACGCGACGAGG
>JAUXRN010000210.1 GCA_030681835.1 Actinomycetota bacterium | reverse complement strand
ATCGCCAGGGCGACCGGGGGGGTCGGTGGGAGCCGACCCCCCCGGTCTACCGTGTCAGGACTTGGGATGGAATGGTCAGGGCTTCTGCTGGATGCCGCCCGTTGCCACGTCTGCGGGCCAGACCACCGTGGCCTCGCCGCCCATGTACTGGAGGGCGGGGAAGATGTAGTGGCCCTTGCCGATGACGGGATCCGGGATCGTGTCGGACGCGTAGTCGTAGTTCGACATGATGATCCCGTCGGTGTACGTCAGCTTGCCCGTCCAGAGCTGCTCCTGGGCGGTCTTGTACAGCGTCTCGCTCGTGATCTCGCAGGAGTCGGCGAGCGTCTGGTTCATGATCTTGATGAAGAAGTTGGAGAAGTCGTAGGACAGGCCGGCCGCCGAGGGACTCGGCTTGCTGCCGTACTTGGCCTCGTAGTCGGCCGCGAACTTCTTGGCCGCTTCCGACGCGAACTGGGGGATCTGGTCGACCACGTAGTCCGACGACGATCCGCTGAGCTTGTACCAGTCGCCGATCCAGCCCAGGCCGTCGGCCACCACGAGCGACTTGACGCCCGTGTCATCGAGCGCCTTGAGGAACGAGGCGATCGAGGCGGGGATCGTGGACGTGCCCGTGATCAGCGGGACGTTGTCGTTCTTGTAGCGCGAGACGATGGCCGAGAAGTCCGTCTGCGTGACCGGGAAGTAGTCCTCGCTGACGACGGTCCAGCCGACGGCCCCCAGCTGGTCCTTGAGGCCCTTGCCGAACGAGCGGCCCCAGTCGGTGTCCTCGCCGTAGATGGCGACCTTCTTCTCGGCCGGCTTGAAGGCGCCGGCGACGATCGCGTCCTCGATCGCCTGGACGTAGCCGATGGTGAGCTTGGCCGGGTCCGGCCAGCCCTTGGTGGTCCAGTAGCCGTACTTCGCCTGGTCGCTGCTGAACTTCTCGTTCACGACGCCGGTGGCGCCCATCGCGAAGAAGTGCGGGACCTTGTACTTCGCGGTGACTTCCATCTGGGCGACCGCGACGGAGCTGTGCCAGCCGAGGATGCCGGCGGTGATCTTCTGGCTGACGACGGCCTGCTCGTAGGCGGCCGCGCCCTTGGCGGGATCGGACTGGTCGTCGATGTAGACGGGCTCGATCGTGTACGGACCG
>JAUXRN010000044.1 GCA_030681835.1 Actinomycetota bacterium | reverse complement strand
GTCGTCTACGAGAGCGTCTTCGTCCGCGCGGGCCAGGACCCGCCCCTGTCATGAACGGAGCACCCGTGAACCCTCCCGTGCCCATGCCCGGCGAGCGCAGCCACGAGCGGCTGCGCAACTATCCCCCGGTCGAGGACTGGGACCACCACGTCGAGCACGACGCGAAGGCGCACCCGCGCAAGGTCCCGCACACCTACATGCTGGTGCCCACGACGTGCTTCAACTGCGAGTCCGCCTGTGGCCTGCTGGCATTCGTCGACAAGGAGACGAAGGAGGTCGTGAAGGTCGAGGGCAACCCGGCGCACCCCGGGTCGCGCGGGCGCAACTGCGCCAAGGGGCCGGCGACGATCAACCAGACCTCCGATCCGGAGCGGATCCTGTACCCGCTCAAGCGCGTGGGCAAGCGGGGCGAGGCGAAGTTCGAGAGGGTCTCCTGGGACGACGCCCTGGACGACATCGCGGGGCGGATCCGCAGGGCCATCCAGGAGGACCGCCACAACGAGGTCATGTACCACGTCGGCCGGCACGGGGAGGACGGCTTCATCGAACGCGTCCTGCTGGCGTGGGGCGTTGACGGCAACAACACGCACACCAACATCTGCTCGGCCGGGGCGCGATTCGGCTATTCGATCTGGGGTGGTTACGACCGGCCGTCGCCCGACCACGCCAACGCCAAGGTGATCCTACTGCTGTCCGCGCATCTGGAGTCGGGCCACTACTTCAATCCCCATGCCCAGCGCATCATGGACGCCAAGGTCCACGGCAACGCCAAGCTCGTCGTCGTCGACCCGCGGCTGTCGAACACCGCCTCCCACGCCGACGTCTGGGTCTCGCCATGGCCGGGCACCGAAGCGGCTCTCCTGCTGGCGATCGCCTCCTACCTGTTGCGGACCAACGCAGTGGCCTGGGACTACATCCAGCGATGGGTCAACTGGTCCACCTACCTGGAGAACCTGCACCCGGACCTGGATTCACGCGACTTCGAGGCCTTCAAGCGCGTACTTGCCGAGGACTACCAGAAGTACACCTTCGACTTCGCGGCGCAGGAGTGCCGGATCCCCGCTACGCAGATCGAGAAGGTGGCGAAGATAGTCGCCGGCTGCGACGGCAAGCTGGCCGCCCATACCTGGCGTGCGGCGAGTGCTGGGAACCTCGGCGGCTGGGCGGTCGCCCGCGCGTTGTTCTTCCTCACGGTGCTGACCGGCAGCATCGGTCAGAAGGGTGGCACGAGCCCCAATGGGTGGAACAAGTTCGTCCCCCACGGCCCGAACATGCCGGGCGGGCACGACTCGTGGAACGAGCTGCTGTGGCCGAGCGAGTTCCCGATGTCGACCAATGAGCTGTCGATCCTCCTGCCCCATTTCCTCCTCGATGGGCGCGGGAAAATCGACACCTATTTCTCCCGCGTGTACAACCCGGTGTGGACCAATCCTGACGGGTTCAGCTGGATCGAGGCGCTGTCCGACGAGAACCTCGTGGGGTGCCACGTGGCCATGACCCCGACGTGGAACGAGACAGCGATCTGGGCGGACTACGTACTGCCCTTCGGGCACAGCACCGAACGTCATGACACCCAGTCCTACGAGCAGTACGCGGGGAAGTGGCTCGGCTTCCGCCAGCCGGTGCGCCGTGTCGCGCTCGAGCGGATGGGCGAGAAGGTCAGCGACACCCGGGAGTCCAATCCGGGGGAGGTGTGGGAGGAGACCGAGTTCTGGTTCGAGCTGTCCTGGCGCATCGACCCGGACGGATCGATGGGGATCCGCAAGTACTTCGAGGCGCCTGGCCGCCCCGGCGAGAAGGTCACCGTTGACGACTACTACGGCTATGTCTTCGACAACAACGTGCCCGGCCTGCCGCAGAAGGCCGAGAAGGAAGGCCTCTCGCCGCTGGCATACATGCGCAAGTACGGGGCCGTCGAGATCGCCACGGACCTCTACCGCCAGGACGAGCGCCCGCTGACCCCGGCCGAGCTCGACGGCGCCGTCGCCGACGAGAACGGGGTCTTGCGCAAGCCCGTGACCCCCGAGACACAGACGCCTCTGGTCGGCGAGGCAGGAGCCGTAGGCGTCGTCCTGGACGACGGCTCGCAGGTGGCCGGGTGGCTGACGCCGTCCCGCAAGCTCGAGCTCTACTCGCCGTCGATGGCGGACTTCGGCTGGCCTGAGTACGCGACGCCGTGCTACATCGAGTCGCACGTCCACCACACGCAGATCACCCCTGACGAGGGCGAGATGCTTCTCGTGCCGACCTTCCGGCTGCCGACGCTGATCCACACCCGTTCGGGCAACGCCAAGTACCTCAACGAGATCAGCAACAAGCACCCGATCTGGATGAACAGCGTGGATGCGCTCAGGCACGGCCTGCAGACCGGCGACATGGTTCGGGTCAACACCGAGATTGGCTACTTCGTGGCGCGGGTCTGGGTGACCGAGGGGATTCGGCCAGGGGTCATGGCCATGTCGCATCACATGGGCCGCTGGCGCACGACCGACGATGCGGGCAGCCGCTGGGTGTCCGGCAAGGTCGAGGTCGGCAAGCTGGAGGACGGTCGGTGGCGGCTCCGCTACAAGGAGGGCGTCCGACCCTTCGTCAGCGAGGACGGCGACTCCATGCGGATCAACTGGCAGGACCCGGGGGTGCACCAGAACCTCGCCTTTCCCGTCCATCCGGACACGTGGTCCGGAATGCACTGCTGGCACCAGAAGGTCCGGGTCGAGCGCGCCCACGACGAGGACAAGTACGGCGACGTCGTCGTCGACACGGCCAAGTCGCGCGAGGTGTATCGCGAGTGGATGGCCAAGACCCGCCCCGGCCCCAATGCGCAGGGCATGCGGCGTCCGGAGTTCATGATGCGGCCGGTCATGCCGCAGATCAAGGCGTACCGCGTAGACAAGGCTCAGTGATGCTCGGCCTCGCCGCCTTCCTCGCCATCTTCATCGGCATGGCGGTCGGGCTGTTGGGGGGCGGCGGCTCGATCCTCACCACGCCACTGCTGGTCTACGTCATGGATTTCGATCCGAAGCAGGCGATTGCCGCGAGCCTGTTCGTCGTGGCCGTCACGTCGGCCTTCGGACTCATCCACCACGCACGTGCCGGTCGGGTTCGCTGGAAGACCGGCCTGTTGTTCGGCGTGGCCGGCATGGTGGGCGCCTTCGCGGGTGGGCAGGTGGGTGCCCACCTGCCCGGGTCGGTGCTGCTCGCTGCCTTCGCGGTGATGATGGCCGCCACGGCGATCGCGATGATCCGAGGGCGCAAGGAGGTGGAGGGCAAGTCACACGGCGGCCGACCGATCTTCCGCATCCTGATCGACGGTTTCGTGGTGGGCGTGGTGACGGGCCTGGTCGGAGCAGGCGGCGGGTTCCTGGTGGTGCCCGCTCTCGTGCTGCTGGGCGGGCTGCCGATGCCGATCGCCGTCGGGACCTCGCTCCTGGTGGTCATGATGAAGTCGAGTGCGGGCTTCCTCGGTTATGCCCTGACCTTCGGCGGGGAGCAGTTCGTGGCGTTCAACCCCGAGACCGAGTTCGACTGGAACGTCGTCCTGATCATCACCGGCACCGCCGTGGTCGGCTCGATCCTCGGCGCGCTCCTGTCCGGGAGGATTCACCCCGACCGGCTACGCAAGGGCTTCGGGTGGTTTGTCCTGGTGATGGCGGTGTTCATCCTGGCGCAGGAGATCGGCGGAAGCATCCTCGAGTTCGCGCGGGGCTCGACGATCCAGGCCGTCGAGACGATCGCGGGCATGGTCATCCTCATCGTCGGCATCGTGCTGTTGATCCGCTGGCCGGCGAAGGTTCCCGTGGGTGACTTCGACACGTCCGGAGCGGATGGGGGCGAGGTGGAGGACCGGGGTACCCGGAACGCCGATTCCACCGTCCCCTAGCCTCGTCTGGGCTTGACGGCTCCGCGGGACGGCAGCACGGATCAGGAGACACGATGAACGCAGGCGGCGTGTGACGGCGCTCATCGAGGGCGAATGGGCGGCGGCACGTGCCGTTGCGTCGGGCCTTGCGGCCCGTCTGGCAGACGAGCCGGTGACCGTCGGCGATTCAGCCGGTCGCACGCTCGCGGCTGACTGCCTGGCCGCGTGCGACCTGCCGAACTTCGACACCTCGGCCATGGACGGGTGGGCGGTCAACGGGCCGGCACCCTGGCGAATCGTCGGCGACGTGGCCGCGGGCCGCCCGTGGAACCGCGAGCTGCCCCGTGGCGAGGCCGTCCGCGTCGCCACGGGCTCCGTGATGCCATCAGGCGCCACCGGCGTCCTTCGTTGGGAGTCGGCCGTCGTCGACGGGGACCTGGTCCGCGGCGATGTGTCCCCGGGCGTCGACGTGCGGCCGGCAGGCGAGGAGTGCCGGGTCGGCGACGTGATCGCAAGGGCCGGAACGGACGTCACGCCGGCGCTGGCGGGGTTCCTCGCGGCAACCGGCCACGACGAGATCCGGGTGACGCGCCGACCACGGGTGCACCTGATCCTGCTGGGCGACGAGTTACAGGTGGCGGGGATCCCGAGCGACGGTCGGGTCCGCGACTCCCTGGGTCCGCAGCTACCGGGCTGGCTGGATCGGATGGGGGCGGTCGTCGCCGCGCGCGCGCACGTGCCGGACCGGCTCGAGGGCGTCGTCGCCGCGTTCGAGTTCGGCAGCGCGACGGCGGACCTGATCGTGACCACCGGGGGCACCGCCGCGGGTCCCCGCGATCACGTGCACGCCGCCATCGAGCAGGCCGGCGGCCGCCTCGTCGTGGATCGAGTGGCGGTCCGCCCGGGTCATCCGATGCTGTTGGCATCAATGCCGGGTCCGGCGGGCGTCGACGTCCCCCTCGTGGGCCTGCCCGGCAATCCGCACTCCGCCGTCGTCGGGCTGGTCACCCTGGCGGCCCCCATCGTCGACGCCATGCTGGGCCGATCGACCTCGGCGCCGCGTTGGGTGCCGACGAAGGAGGCTCTCCGGTCGCCCCCGCACCACACGCGACTGGTGGCCGGCAACCTCGTCGACGGAGCGTTCGAGCTCTCGCCCTATGGCGGTTCGGCCATGCTCCGAGGACTGGCCCAGTCATCGGGGTTCGCGGTCGTGGCCGAGGGGGTGACACCGGCGGGCGCCATCGTCCAGTGGCTGCCCCTCCCCTGATCACGGCCAGGGGCCGAACGGGGGATCGGGCGTGCGGCCGGGGCTCAGTGCGACATAGGTCATCCGGGCACCGACGGCGAGCAGGACGATGGCGAAGGCCCACCGGAGGAACGGTCCGCTCAGCGCCAGCGCCAGGCTGGCCCCCGCGAGGGCTCCGACGATGGATCCGATCCCGAAGCGCGATCCTTGGCGCCAGTCTGTGAGTCCGGGCTTGGTGAGGCGGATGGCACCGAGCAAGGCGATGGGGAGCATCACGGTGAGGGATGTGCCGTTGGCCAGGTGCTGGCTGAAGCCGAATGCGGTGACCAGGACAGGGACCAGGAGGATGCCGCCGCCGATCCCCAGCAGTGCGGACAGGAGGCCCATGGCCAGTCCGCTGACGGCGTAGGCCATGGCGACCACGATGCTCAGGGCTGGCACGTCCTCGGCCGCCAGGGCCGTGACCTGCGTCGGCCACATGAGCCGGACTCCAGCAATGAGCAGCATGATTCCGAAGACGATCTGCAGCCTGCGGTCTCCGGTTCGCTGCACGACGTGACTGCCGATCCAGGCACCGGCGAGGCCGCCGACCAGGATGATCGCCGCCGGACCCCACGCGACGGCCTCGTCGATCGCGTACCGGACAGCGCCCGCGCCGGCTGCCATGGCCACCATGACGAGCGCGGTCGCCTGGGCTCGCTTCTGCGCCATGTGCAGGGCCAGCACCAGAAAGGGCACCAGGATGATGCCGCCCCCGACGCCGAGGGCACCCGAAAAGGCACCCACGCCGATACCGACGGCGACGTCACGCGCCAAGGTGCCGCGACGCGTGCCGCGCTGGTCCAGGGGAGTCACCAGCCGCGGGCGAGCCACTCAGCCAAGGCCGGGCGTTCGGCGCCTAGCGTCGTGTCCCAGCCGTGGCCCGGGTACACCCACGTCTCGTCCGGGAGCCGATCGAACAGGCGGGTCACCACCCCGCGGTAGAGGGAGTCGAAGGCCTCCGGCGAGTCCGTCTTGCCCACACCCCCCGGGAACAGGCAGTCACCCGTGAAGACATGCGGCGCGCCATCCGGGTCGTCGTACAGCAGCGCGATCGAGCCGGGAGTGTGACCCACGAGGTGGATGACCTCGAGCGGGCACTCGCCGACCACGACGGTGTCCCCGTCGCGTAGCACCAGGTCCGTCGCGCCCGGGATGCCGTCGACGTCGTCGATGTGAGCCGCGGTAGGAGCCCCCGTGGCCTGGGCGACCTCGGCGAGCGCCTGCCAATGGTCCCGATGGCGGTGGGTCGTGACGATGAGGTCCAGTCCGTCCGGGCCGACGAGGTCCAGCAGCCGGTCGGCCTCGGCGGCGGCATCCACGAGGACCTGGCTGCCCGTCTCCCGGCAGCGCAGCAGGTAGGCATTGTTGTTGAACGGCCCCACCGCCAGCTTGCTGACCGACAGGCCCCCCAGCTCGTGCACATCTGCCGGTCCGGCGACTGTCACCCGCCCGTTATACATTCATAGCCTCTCTGTGCTCTCTTGGCCCAAATGACGCTGTCGGCACGATATCCGGTGGAAAGGAGTCCCGTGGGTGAGCGGCTGATCGTGCGCGGAGCCAGGGAGCACAACCTCAAGGACGTGTCCCTCGACCTTCCACGCGACGCGCTCATCGTCTTCACCGGCCTGTCCGGCTCGGGCAAGTCCAGCCTGGCCTTCGACACGATCTTCGCGGAGGGGCAGCGGCGCTACGTGGAGAGCCTGTCGTCGTACGCCCGGCAGTTCCTCGGGCAGATGGACAAGCCCGACGTCGACTTCATCGAGGGCCTCTCGCCGGCCGTCTCCATCGACCAGAAGTCCACCTCCCGCAACCCTCGGTCCACGGTCGGGACCATCACCGAGGTCTACGACTACCTCCGCCTTCTCTATGCCCGCATCGGGGTCCCGCACTGCCCGGTCTGCGGATCGGTGATCGCGCGGCAGACGCCCCAGCAGATCGTGGATCAGGTCCTCGCCCTTGCCGATGGCACCCGTTTCCAGGTTCTTGCCCCGGTGATCCGGGAGCGCAAGGGGGAGTACGCCGACCTCTTCCGCCAGCTTCAGGCGCAGGGCTACTCCCGCGTCAGGGTCGATGGCGTGGTCGTGGGCCTCGACGACGTACCGACCCTCAAGAAGCAGGAGAAGCACACCATCGAGGTCGTCGTCGACCGCCTCACGGTGAAGCCCGACGCTCGCCGCCGGCTCACCGATTCCGTCGAGACCGCCCTGCGCCTGGCCGCGGGTCTCGTGGTGCTCGACTTCGTGGATCGCGATGAGTCCGACACGGACAGGGAGCGCACGTTCAGCGAGCACCTCGCCTGCACCAACGACGGCCTGTCGTTCGAGGAACTGGAGCCACGATCGTTCTCGTTCAACTCCCCGTTCGGGGCGTGCCCGGAATGCACGGGCCTGGGAACCCGGCGCGAGGTGGACGCAGACCTGATCGTCCCCAACGAGGACCTGAGCCTGGCCGACGGCGCGCTTGCGCCATGGTCGCGCGGTCAGGTGTCGGACTACTTCCGCCGACTGCTCGAGGCGATGTGCGATGAGCTCGGGATCGGCATGGACACGCCGTGGCGCGCCCTTCCGGCCAAGGCGCGCAAGGCACTGCTGCACGGCCACCCGACCGAGGTCCATGTCCAGTACAAGAACCGCTACGGCCGCCAGCGCTCGTACTACACCAGCTACGAGGGCGTGATCCCGTTCGTCCAGCGCCGGCATGCGGAATCGGAATCGGACGCCTCCCGCGAGCGGTTCGAGGGGTTCATGCGCGAGGTGCCGTGCGCCGCCTGCGGAGGGGCCCGGCTCAAGCCGATCTCGCTGGGCGTGACTGTCTCGGGCCATTCGATCGCCGACATCGCGGCCCTGCCCATCGGGGAGGCCTCCGGAATGCTGGCGGGCCTTCAACTCTCCGATCGTGATGCCGCGATCGCCGCCCGGGTGCTCAAGGAGGTCAACGAGCGGCTGCAATTCCTCATGGACGTGGGCCTGCACTACCTGTCGCTCGATCGCGCCGCCGGCACGCTCGCCGGGGGAGAGGCGCAACGCATCCGGCTCGCCACCCAGATCGGTTCCGGGCTGGTGGGGGTGCTGTACGTGCTGGACGAGCCGAGCATCGGGCTGCACCAGCGCGACAACCACCGGCTGATCGAGACCCTCCTGCGCCTCCGCGACCTCGGCAACACGCTCATCGTCGTCGAGCACGACGAGGACACGATCGCGACCGCCGACTGGGTGGTCGACATCGGACCTGGGGCGGGCGAGCATGGCGGCCAGGTGGTCGTGAGCGGCCCGGTCGCCGACGTGCTGGCCAGCCCCGACTCCATCACCGGCCAGTACCTCAGCGGACGACGCCGCATCGAGGTACCGGTGATCCGCCGGCCCGGCGACGGACGCTCGATCGAGGTCCACGAAGCGAGCGAGCACAACCTCCGCAAGGTATCCGTCTCCTTCCCGCTCGGGGCCTTCGTCGCCGTGACCGGCGTCAGCGGGTCAGGCAAGTCGACCCTCGTGAACGACGTCCTCTACAACGTGCTTGCCCGCGACCTCAACGGAGCACGCACCGTCCCGGGACGGCACAAGCAGGTCACCGGCCTCGAGCACGTCGACAAGGTCGTCCACGTCGACCAGAGCCCGATCGGCCGGACCCCCCGCAGCAACGCCGCCACGTACACCGGGGTGTTCGACCACATCCGCAAGCTCTTCGCCCAGACGCAGGAGGCCAAGGTCAGGGGATACCTGCAGGGGCGCTTCTCCTTCAACGTCAAGGGCGGCCGCTGCGAGGCGTGCGCCGGCGACGGCACCATCAAGATCGAGATGAACTTCCTGCCCGACGTGTACGTGCCGTGCGAGGTGTGCCACGGCGACCGCTACAACCGCGAGACGCTGGAGGTGCACTTCAAGGGTCGCACCATCGCCGAGGTCCTCGACATGCCCATCGAGGAGGCGCTGGAGTTCTTCGCCGCCGTGCCCCCCATCGCACGTCACCTGTCGACGCTGGTCGACGTCGGGCTCGGCTACGTGCGCATGGGACAGCCCGCCCCGACCCTCAGTGGCGGCGAGGCGCAGCGCGTGAAGCTCGCTGCCGAGCTGCAGAAGCGGTCTACCGGTCGCACCATCTACGTGCTCGACGAGCCCACCACGGGCCTGCACTTCGAGGACATCCGCAAGCTCCTCGGCGTCCTGCAGAGCCTGGTCGACAAGGGCAATACCGTCATCGTCATCGAGCACAATCTCGACGTGATCAAGACCGCCGACTGGGTGATCGACATGGGCCCGGAAGGCGGGTCCGGCGGCGGGACGATCGTTGCCGCGGGAACCCCGGAGGAGGTCGCCACCGTCGCCGCCAGCCACACCGGGCAGTTCCTCGGCAAGGTGCTGCCCGCGGTGCCCGCGCGCCCGGCCAGCAAGGCGCCCCGCCGCGTCCGGGCCAAGGCCCTTGACACCGTGTCGTAGCCTGCTGTTTGAACCGTCAACCACCCCTGCGGAGGATCCATGGATGTCAACCGGCGAACCGTCTTGCAGGCCGGGGGACTGGTGGTGGTCGGCGGCGTGGTCGTTGCCTGCGGGTCGAGTTCCTCGGCTGACGGGTCGGCCGCGGCCAGCAGCCCAGCGGCGCCCGCATCGTCAGCGGCCCCGGAGACCTCCGCGGCCGGGTCCTCGACCCCAGCCGCCCAGGGCATCGCCAGCGTGAGTGACGTGCCCGTCGGTGGCGGCCTGGTCATCGACGATCCGGCCGTGGTCATCACGCAGCCGACCGAGGGGGATTTCAAGGCCTTCACGGCGATCTGCACCCATCAGGGCTGCCTCGTCTCGTCCGTCGAGGGCAACGAGATCCTCTGCCCCTGCCACGGCTCGCGCTTCTCGGCCACGGATGGCTCGGTGATCCAGGGGCCCGCGACGATGCCGCTCCAGCCGGCCGGCATCGCGGTCGAGGGCGGCAGCGTCATCCTCACCTGAGGCGACGCGATTCTGTCCCAATAGGCTGCGAGCATGTCCGATCCGGCGAGCTACCGGCCGGCCCCGGGAGACATCCCGACCAGCCCCGGGGTGTACCGGTTTCGTGACGAGCGCGGCCAGGTCGTCTATGTCGGCAAGGCCCGGAACCTCCGGTCGCGGCTGACGTCGTACTTCGCCGACCCGGTCTCCCTCCATCCCCGGACCCGGTCGATGGTGTTCGCGGCCGCCTCGGTCGATTGGGTGATGGTGGCCACCGAGGTCGAGGCGCTGTCCCTGGAGTACTCCTGGATCAAGGAGCACGACCCCCGCTTCAACGTGAAGTACCGCGACGACAAGAGCTATCCGTACCTGGCCATCACGATGTCCGACGCGTACCCGCGAGCGGCAGTGGTCCGGGAGGCCAAGCGCAAGGGCACCCGCTACTTCGGTCCATACGCGCACGCCTGGGCCATCCGCGACACCCTCGACATCCTCGTGCGGGTCTTCCCGGTCCGTACCTGCCGGGACGGTGTCTTCCAGCGAGCCAAGCAGGTCGGCCGCCCCTGCCTGCTCGCCTACATCGACAAGTGCAGCGCCCCGTGCGTGGGCCGTATCGAGCCCGAGGACTACCGGCACGTCGTGGACGACCTCTGTGCCTTCCTCGGCGGGAGCGGCGACGCCTTCATCCGCAGGTTCGAGCGCGAGATGCTGGCAGCGTCGTCCCGCTTGGACTACGAGGAGGCGGCACGGCTGCGTGACCGGCTCGGTGCCTTGACGCGCGCGCTGGAGCGGAACGCCGTCGTCTTCGACGACTCCACCGACGCAGACGTCATCGGGGTCGCGGAAGACGAGCTCCAGATGGGCGTCCAGGTCTTCCACGTCCGTGGCGGGCGGATCCGCGGCGAGCGCGGCTTCGTCGTGGAGAAGGCCGAGGAGCTGGACACGTCCGGCTACGTCGAGCGCGTCCTCCAGCGGCTGTACGGCGACGAGGCGGTGGGGCTGCCGCCTCGGGAGGTGCTGGTGTCGTCACCGCTCGTCGATGCCGGGCCGTGGAACGCGTGGCTGTCCGCGCTTCGCGGGTCGAAGGTGGCCGTCCGGACACCGCAGCGCGGCGACAAGCGAACCCTCATGGCCACGGCCGTCGCCAATGCGGGCGAGACCCTGCGTGCCCACACCGCCCGCCGGTCGAGCGACCTCACCACCCGCAGCCAGGCCCTGCGCGAGCTCCAGGACTACCTCGCCCTGCCCGAGCCGCCGCTGCGGATCGAGTGCATCGACATCTCGACCCTGCAGGGGCAGGACACGGTCGCCTCGTTGGTGGTGTTCGAGGACGGCATGCCGCGCAAGCGCGACTACCGTTCCTTCGTGATCCGCACGCCCGGCGCGGACGACACGGCGGCGATGGGCGAGGTGGTCGGCCGTCGCTTCCGCGAGCGCGAGGAGTCCGATCAGGCCTCGGCGGAGCCGAGCCGGTTCGCCTACCCACCTGCCTTGCTCGTGGTCGATGGGGGAGCCCCGCAGGTGCGGGCAGCGCAGGACGCGCTGATGGCCGCAGGAGTGAGCGATCTGCCGGTCGTCGGCCTGGCGAAGCGGCTGGAGGAAGTGTGGCTGCCCGACGAGGCCGACCCGGTCATCCTTCCACGCACGAGCGAGGCGCTCTACTTGCTGCAGCGGGTCCGCGACGAGGCGCACCGGACGGCCATCGCCCTCCACCGCAAGCGGCGTGGCAAGCGGGCCACGTCCAGCGCCCTTGACGACATTCCCGGGCTGGGGCCGGCCCGGGCGAAGGCACTCCTGAAGCATTTCGGCTCCGTCCGCAGGCTCTCGGCCGCGACCCCGGAGGAGCTGTGCGTGGTTCCGGGGATCGGCCCGTCGCTGGCCGCGGCCGTGGCCGCCTCGCTTGGCGGGCAGGGCGCGGGCACCGGGGCTGGCCTTCCGGGATGATGGAGGGGCGGCCGGGCCAGGTGCCGGCCGGCGGAGCGGAAGGGGATCACGTGGACGCCGACACTGCTTCGAGCGGAGTGCCGCACGCGCTGCAGCTCGTCCTCGTGACCGGCATGTCCGGGGCGGGGCGTTCCACTGCTGCCCGGGCGCTGGAGGACATCGGCTGGTTCGTCATCGACAACATCCCGCCGTCGCTGCTCCAGCAGGCGATCGACCTCGCCTCGCGAACTCCTGATGTCGACCGGGTGGCGGTGGTGCTGGACGCCCGCGGCGGCTCGTTCTTCCCGCAGGTCAGCGACATCGTCGCGCAACTGCCGCAGGAAGGCGTCGACATCAGGACCGTCTTCCTCGAGGCCTCCGACGAGGCCCTCGTGCGGCGGTACGAGAGCTCGCGCCGCCCTCACCCGCTGCAGAACGGGGAGCATGGTCAGCGCATCGTCGACGGCCTGCGCGCCGAGCGTGAACTGCTCGGCGACATCAGGGCCACAGCCGACCTGGTGATCGACACGACGTCGATCAACGTGCACGAGCTGCGTCGGCGCATGGAGGAATCGTTCGTCGATGCCCATCCGCCGGTCCTGAAGATCACAGTGATGTCCTTCGGCTTCAAGTACGGGATCCCCGTCGATGCGGACATGGTGGGCGACGTGCGCTTCCTGCCGAACCCTTTCTGGGACGAGGCGCTTCGTCCGCTGACCGGCCTGGACGCGCCGGTGGCCGAGGATGTCCTGGGCCGGCCCGGTGCTGCGGCATTCCTTGACAGCATGGAGAGCCTCGTGCGCACCGTGTCGGAGGGCTACATCCGCGAGGGCAAGCGCTACGTGACCGTCGCCATCGGGTGCACGGGAGGCAAGCACCGCAGCGTCGCCATGTCGTCGGCACTGGCCCGTCGGCTGGATGCGGCCGGGCTGCCGGCCGCCACCTTCCATCGCGACCTGGGCCGGGAATGACCTGGCCTGCCCCGTTGCCTGACCGGCGTGATCCGAGCCGTGGCGGCCCCGCCACGCGGCGCCGATCCGGTCCACCGGCACCGTCGAGCACCCGCGTCGTGGCGCTCGGCGGCGGGCATGGGCTGGCCGCATCCCTGCGCGCCCTGAGAAAGGTCACCGACCACCTGACGGCGATCGTCGGCGTGGCCGACGACGGCGGGTCAAGCGGCCGGCTGCGCGGCGAGTTCGGCGTACCGCCGCCGGGTGACCTGAGGATGGCCCTGGCCGCCCTGTGCGGGGACGACGAATGGGGGCGCACCTGGGAGCAGGTCGTCCAGCACCGCTTCGGCGGCGACGGGCCGCTGGGCGGGCACTCGGTCGGCAACCTGCTCATCACCGCCCTGTGGGAGGAGACCGGCGACACCGTGTCCGGCCTGGATTGGGTCGCGGCCCTGCTCGAGGCGCGCGGGCGGGTGCTGCCCTGCTCGACCGTCCCGCTCACCATCGTGGCCGAGGTCCTCGGCCACGACCCGGCACGGCCCGACGAGGTGGTCGAGGTACGCGGCCAGGTGTGCGTGGCTACGACGCCAGGCGTCGTCGTCGACATCCGGCTGGATCCACCTGAGCCGGCCGCCTGCCCCGAGGCCGTGGCCGCCCTGGCCGAGGCCGAGGCCATCGTCCTCGGACCCGGGTCGTGGTACACGTCGGTCATCACCCATCTCGCCATCCCCGAGCTGGCCAAGGCGATCGTGGCGAGCCCGGCCCGCCGAATCGTCGTGCTCAACCTCAATCCCCAAGTGGGGGAGACCTCGGGGTTCGCGGCCCACACGTACCTCGACGTCCTCTTCAACTACCTCCCCGACCTACGCGTCGACACGGTGATCGCCGACCACCGGCACGTCGAGGACCTCGACGCCCTCTACCGGTCCGCGGCCGACCTCGGTGGCGAGGTGCTGCTCACCGACGTCGGCCTGGCGGATCCGGCTCACGCCGGCACGCACGACCCGGAGCGGCTGGCCGCGGCATTCGGTACGGTGCTGGCCTAGCCTTGGCCGATGGCCGGCGCGGATCGGAGCAGAGCAACCACATGGCGATGACAGCGGCGGTCAAGGACGAACTGAGCCGGGTCGAGGTGACGAAGGCTTGCTGCCGCAAGGCCGAGGTGGCCACGATCCTGCGCTTCGCCGGCGGCCTGCACATCGTGGCCGGGCACATCGTGATCGAGGCCGACGTCGACACCGGCGTCACCGCGCGGCGCCTGAAGAAGGCCATCTTCGATGTGTACGGGCACGAGAGCGACATTGCCGTCGTGCAATCCGGTGGCCTGCGCCGTACCACCCGGTATCTCGTCCGCGTCGTCGACGGCGGTGAGGCACTGGCTCGGCAGAGCGGCATCGTCGATGGCAGCGGCCGTCCGGTGCGTGGCCTGCCGCCGGCGATCGTGTCGGGTGGCCTGTGCGACTGCGAGGCGGCCTGGCGCGGGGCGTTCCTGGCCCATGGCTCGCTCACGGAGCCGGGCCGGTCGTCGTCGCTCGAGATCACCTGCCCCGGTCCCGAGGCGGCCCTCGCCCTGGTCGGGGCGGCCCGGCGCCTCGGCATCGCGGCCAAGTCCCGGGAGGTCCGTGGCGTGGACCGAGTGGTCATCCGCGACGGAGACGCCATCGGTGCCTTGCTCACCCGGCTCGGGGCACACGAGTCGGTCATGGCGTGGGAGGAGCGGAGGATGCGCCGCGAGGTGCGGGCCACGGCCAACCGGCTGGCCAACTTCGACGACGCGAACCTGCGCCGCTCGGCCCGGGCCGCCGTGGCGGCCGGTGCACGCGTCCAGCGAGCCCTGGAGATCCTCGGTGACGATGTGCCCGATCACCGCGTGGTGGCCGGGCGGCTCCGGCTGGAGCACCAGCAGGCCAGCCTGGAGGAGCTCGGCGCGCTGGCGGACCCGCCGATGACCAAGGACGCCATCGCCGGGCGGATCCGCCGGCTGCTGGCCCTCGCCGACAAGCGTGCAGCCGATCTCGGGCTCCCGGGCACCGAGGCCGCCCTAGGCCCAGAGCTGCTGCTGCCGTAGCCCTTCACGGGCCCGCCACGGCTAGGATGGAAGCGCTTGCGGGCGCACGGTCGGCAGGCGCAGGAAAGCCACATCGTCCTTCGAGGAGCAGGCAGTGAGCATCAAGGTCGGCATCAACGGCTTCGGCCGGATCGGTCGCAACTTCTACCGCGCCGTGGTCACCAGCGGCGCCGATATCGAGATCGTCGGCATCAACGACCTGACCGACACGAAGACCCTGGCCCACCTGCTCAAGTACGACAGCATCCTCGGCCGCTTCGGCCACGAGGTAACCGCCGGCGAGGGCCAGATCGTCATCGATGGCAAGGCCGTCCCGGTATTCGCCGAGCGGGATCCGGGGGCCCTTCCGTGGGCGAAGGTCGGGGCCGATGTCGTGGTGGAATCCACCGGGTTCTTCACCGACGCAGAGTCAGCGGGCAAGCACCTCGCCGCGGGCGCGAAGAAGGTCATCATCTCCGCCCCCGCCAAGGGCGAGGACATCACCATCGTCATGGGCGTCAACGACAAGGACTACGACCCCGCGGCGCACAACATCATCTCGAACGCGTCCTGCACCACGAACTGCCTCGCCCCCATGGCCAAGGTCATCGACGACGCGTTCGGCATCGAGCGCGGGCTCATGACGACGATCCACGCCTACACGAACGACCAGAACGTGCTCGACTACCCCCACAAGGACCTGCGCCGCGCGCGTGCCGCAGCCCTGAACATGATCCCGACCACGACCGGTGCCGCGAAGGCGATCGCCCTGGTGATGCCGCAGCTCAAGGGCAAGCTGGACGGCTACGCCATGCGGGTGCCGGTGCCGACCGGGTCAGCGACGGACCTCACCGTCGAGCTGAAGAAGGCCGCCACCAAGGACGAGATCAACGCCGCCATCAAGGCCGCAGCGGATGGCCCGCTCAAGGGAATCCTGCAGTACACCGAGGATCCGATCGTGTCGACCGACATCGTCACCGATCCCGCGTCGTGCATTTTCGACTCGGGCCTGACATACGTCAACGGCAACATGGCCAAGGTCGTGGGCTGGTACGACAACGAGTGGGGCTACAGCAACCGGCTGGTCGACCTGATCAACCTCGTCGGCTCGAAGCTCTGAGGTCTCGCTATGAAGTCACTCGACGACCTTGAGGTCGCCGGGCGAACCGTTCTCGTCCGCGCCGACTTCAACGTCCCCCTGGCCGACGGCCCCGACGGCCCGGATGACACGAAAGTGATCACGGACGACGGACGCATCCGGGCCGCCCTGCCCACGATCCGCTTCCTGCGTGACCAGGGGGCCCGGGTCGTCCTCGTCGCCCATCTCGGCAGGCCCAAGGGGGTTGTCAGCGACGCACTGGGACTCCAGCCGATCGCAGATCGGCTGAGCGAGTTGCTGGACACCGACGTCGAGGTGGCAGCCGACATCACCGGACCGCAGGCCCGCGCCATGGTCGACGCCCTCGAGCCTGGCGGAGTGCTGCTCCTGGAGAACATCCGGTTCGACGCCCGCGAGACCAGCAAGGACCCGGCGGAGCGTGGCGAGCTGGCCGCGGAACTGGCCGCGCTGGCCGACGCCTTCGTGTCGGACGGGTTCGGCGTGGTCCATCGCGAGCAGGCATCCGTGACCGACGTCGCTCGGCTGCTGCCGGCCGCCGCCGGGCGGCTCGTGCACAGGGAGGCCACCGTCTTCACAGGGCTGCTGGCCAACCCCGCGCGGCCCTACGTCGTCGTGCTCGGTGGCAGCAAGGTCAGCGACAAGCTCGGCGTCATCGGCAACCTGATCGGGCGGGTGGATCGCCTGCTCATCGGCGGCGGCATGGCCTTCACCTTCCTGGCGGCGCAGGGGCATGACGTGGGGGAGTCACTGCTCGAGGCCGACCAGATCGACGTCGTCCGCGGCTTCCTCGACCAGGCATTGGCAGCAGGAGTCGAGCTGGTCCTGCCCGTCGACGTGGTGGTCGCCGACGCGTTCGCGGCCGATGCCAGGACGTCGATCGTGCCGGCCAGCGGCATCGAGGCGGGCTGGCGCGGGCTGGACATCGGTCCGCAGACCGTTGCTCTCTTCGCCAGCAAGATCGCCGACGCGGGCACGGTCGTGTGGAACGGCCCCATGGGGGTCTTCGAGATGGTCCCGTTCGCAGCCGGCACCCGTGGTGTCGCGGAGGCGATCGCGGCGTGCGGCGGCCTGACCGTCGTGGGCGGGGGGGACTCCGCTGCTGCAATCCGCCTGCTCGGGCTCGATGAGGCCGACTTCGGCCACATCAGCACCGGGGGCGGTGCCAGCCTGGAATTCCTGGAGGGCAAGGACCTTCCCGGCCTGACCGTCCTGGAGGAGAGCACCTGATGACGACAGCACGCAAGCCGCTCATGGCGGGCAACTGGAAGATGAACCTGAACCACCTCGAGGCCATCGCGCTCGTGCAGAAGCTCGCCTTCGCGCTGACCGAGGACGACTACTCCGCCGTCGACGTCGCCGTGCTGCCGCCGTTCACTGACATCCGATCGGTCCAGACGCTCGTCGATGGTGACAAGTACGACGTGCAGTACGGCGCCCAGGACCTGTCGATGCACGATGCCGGCGCATTCACCGGCGACATCAGCGGGGTCATGCTGGCCAAGCTCGGCTGCACCTACGTGGCGGTCGGGCACAGCGAGCGCCGCGAATACCACGACGAGGGCGACGACGTCGTCAACGCCAAGGCGAAGGCGGCCCTGCGGAACGGCCTTGTTCCCATCGTGTGCATGGGAGAGGGGCTGGTGATCCGGCAGGCCGGCACGCACGTCGCCCACGTCCTCACCCAGCTCGACGCGGACCTCGACGGCCTGACGGCCGAGCAGGTGGCCGGACTGGTCATCGCGTACGAGCCTGTCTGGGCGATCGGCACGGGCGAGGTGGCCACGCCTGAGGACGCCCAGGAGGTCTGCGGGGCCATCCGCGAGCGGGTGGCGCAGACGCACGGTGCATCTGCCGCGGACGCGGTACGGATCCTCTATGGCGGTTCGGTGAAGTCGTCCAACGTCGCAGGCATCATGGCCAAGCCAGACATCGACGGAGCCCTGGTCGGCGGCGCGAGCCTGGATCCGGACGAGTTCGTCGGTATCGTGAGGTTCCGCCTGCACCCGCCTGAGCTAGTCGGCTGATCCGTCGTCTATCCTCTACAAGCCCGGCCCAAAGGCCGGCCTACCCGTGGGGGTCCCGCACATGATCACAGCGCTCACGATCGCGCTGGCCGTCGTACTGGTCATCACGAGCGTGCTTCTCATCGTGCTCATCCTGCTGCACCGCGGCAAGGGCGGCGGGCTGTCGGACTTGTTCGGCGGTGGCGTCAGTTCATCCATCGGGGGCTCGTCGGTGGCTGAGAAGAACCTCGACCGGCTCACCGTGGGCCTCGGCCTGATCTGGGCCGCATCCATCATCGGGGTCGGTTTGCTCGTCAGTTCCGGCGTCTAGCCGGTCACGCTCGGGAAGGGTTGGGAATGGCTGGAGGCAGCGCAATCCGCGGAAGCCGTGTCGGGGCAGGGCCGATGGGCGAGGCCGAGCGCGGCGAGGCGGCCCCTCGCATGTGGGTCTCGTTCTGGTGCTCGCGGGGTCATGAGTCCAAGCCGAGCTTCGCTGTCGACGCTGCCGTGCCGGACGAGTGGGACTGCCCGCGGTGCGGCCTCCCGGCCGGCCCGGACAAGGACAACCCGCCGGCCCCGCCCAAGATCGAGCCGTACAAGACCCACCTTGCCTACGTCAAGGAGCGGCGCTCCGATGACGATGGCGCGGCAATCCTGGCCGAGGCGCTGGAGAAGCTGCGCGGCGCCTGACCCGCATCGCCTGGCCCTACTCACCCGGCGGGAGCGTCACGCCGACGGTCGGCCGATCGTCGGCGGCAACCGACGAGCCGCGTCCTCGTCCACCAGCCACAAGGTCCGCTCGCGTCCGTTGGCTCCGGCCGCCGGGACCTGGAACTGGCCGGCCGATCCGGACAGCGCCATCGCGACGGCCCCGGCCTTCTCCTCGCCCGACGCCAGGATCCACACCTCGCGGGCGGCGTTCAGGGTCGGCATCGTGAGGGTCACCCGGGTCGGTGGTGGCTTCGGCGCCCCGCGCACGGCGCAGCACGCTCGCTGATCGTGCAACGCGGGCTGCTCGGGGAACAGGGAGGCGATGTGCCCGTCGGGGCCGATGCTCAGCAGGAGGACGTCGAAGGTGGGCACCGGACCGTGGTCCTCCGGCCGGGCATGCCGCGCAAGCTCGGCAGCGTAGGCCGCAGCAGACTCGTCGGGGTCGGCCGAGCGGTCGGGCCCGAGAACGGCATGCACGCGTTCGGGGTCGACCCTCACCTCGTCGAGCAAGGCAGCGCGTGCCCCCGTGTCGTTGCGGTCGGGATGTCCATCGGGCAGGTAGCGCTCGTCGCCCCACCAGATGTCGA
>JAUXRN010000205.1 GCA_030681835.1 Actinomycetota bacterium | reverse complement strand
CGGCGAGCCGCTCGCGCTCGCGCAGGAAGCGCCCGGGCAACGCCCACTGCCCTGATCTGTCTCCCGTGCGGCGGTGGAGCAGGACGCCCAGCCCATGGTCGGGCGTGACGGTCATGACGGCGACGTCGACGGCCACGCTGGGGCGCGGGAACCGGTCGAGGTCGGACGCCCTCTGCTGTGTCACATGGGGATCGTAGCCTGTTAAAGCAGATGTGCGAATATCATGTGCTAGGGTTATCGCACCGATGAGATAACTAGGAGGCCGAATGGGCGATGCGGTGTCGATGGACCGGATGACCGGGGTGCTACTGGGCGCGGCGTGCGGCGATGCACTGGGGGCCGGGTACGAGTTCGGGCCGCCGGTTTCCGCAGACGAGCGGGTGGTCATGCGGGGGCAGGGTGCGTTTGCGCCGGGGGAGTGGACGGACGACGCGGCCCAGATGATCGCCGTAGCGGGAGCAGCCACGGAGGGGCCTGCCCTCGACAGCGAGGCGGGACTCGAGGCCGTGGCGCGCGGCCTGATGGACTGGTACCTCTCCCCAGCGAGCAGCAAGGACATCGGGATCCACTCCGCGGCCGTGTTCGCCCGCGTCTCCGGCATGCAGGCCAACCTGTTCGCCAAGTTCCGCAAGGCCGCCCTGGAGAAGGAGATCCGCAACCCGGGCACGAGCGGCGGCAATGGCGCCCTGATGCGCACCGCGCCCGTGGCAATGGCATTGTGGCGGGAGCCGGAGCGCATGGTCGCGGCGGCGATGACCATCGGCGGCATGACCCATGCGGACCCGCTCAGCGAGCAGTCCTGCGCGGTGTGGTGCCTGGCCATCCGGGCGGCACTGCTGGCCGACGACCCGTCCGACATCGCCGGCCTGGCCGCGCAGGTGGAGGCCGACCTCGAGCGGTACCTGCCCGAGCACGCTGCCTACTGGCGCGAAGTCCTGGCAGGCGCCTTCGGGACGTCGCCCGTCGACTACTACGCCTACCGGCCCGGCAACGGCTACTGCGTGACCACCGTGCGAGCCGCGTGGGCGGCGGTCACGTCCGTCGCCGGCACCGGCAGGCGTCCTGGCGACGACCTGCGCCTCGCCATCGAGGCGGCGGTCCGGGGCGGCGGCGACACCGACACCGTGGCCTGCGTGGCTGGTGCCCTCGCGGGGGCACTGTGGGGCGCATCGGCCGTGCCGCTGCAGTGGCGTCGGCGCATCTTCGGCTGGCCCGGGATGCGGGATCGCGGCCTGGTCCGGATGGCCCACGCCATAGGCGCCCATGGCTTCAACGCGTCCCGCTGGCCGGATGCCGGGCACGTCGACTACTCCGGCTGGGGGCACCGCGACTCGCTGGCCGTGCATCCGCACGACGACGGCGTCGTGCTCTCCGGTTTCGTCGCCGCGCTGGGGCGCGTCGAGATCCCGGGCGGGGCCGTCGACGCCGTGGTGTCGCTGTGCCGGGTCGGGACCGACGACCTGGCCGCCCTGGGCGTGCCGGACGAGGACCGCGTCGAGGTGTGGCTCGTCGACGGCGGCCGCGACGACAATCCCAATCTCCAGCTCACGGTCGACGAGGCAGCGGATGCGGTGGCCGCCTTCCGGGCCGAAGGCAAGCGCGTGCTGCTGCACTGCGTCGCGGCGCAGTCCCGGACACCGACTGTCGCCGCCCGCTATTCGGTGCGCCACCTCGGCATGCACCCGGCTCAGGCGCGGCTCGAGGTGTGCGCGGCGCTGCCCGCCGCCTCGCTCCACCCTGGACTGCTGGCAACGGTCGGGGGTTGGCGCTGACAGGCGTCGATGTCAGACCCCTATGAGACAAATGACCTGCAAACAAAAGACGGATGGCCGTGGCGAGGGCTGCGGCGGATGGAGGCTGCTGTGAAGCTCAATGCGAAGCTCGACGTGGACGTGCTGGCCCTGCAGGAGGACGACGAGGTCACCTGCCTGCTGCGCTTCGACGCCCCCATCCCCGATGGCCTGGCCGACCGGCCGGGGGAGACCCTGGTCGTCGTGGTCGACCGCTCCGGCTCGATGAGCGGCGAGCCGATCGAGGCGGTGCGGGCCAGCCTGCACGCCCTGGCCGGCCGGGTGAAGCCGCAGGACAACTTCGGCGTGGTCGTGTTCGACAACGAGGCGTCCGTCGCCGTGCCCTGCCGGCCCATCCGCGACCACCACCTGCCCACCGTCCACGGGCTCATCGACGGCATCGACCCGGGCGGCAGCACCGACCTCTCCGGCGGCTACCTGCTCGGCCTGGCCGAGGCGCGCCGCAATCTCGGGGCCACCGGCGCCACCGTCCTGCTGCTGTCCGACGGCCACGCCAACGCGGGCGTCACCGACCCGGTCGCCGTCGGCGGCCTGGCGGCCAAGGCACGGGACGAGCGGATCACGAGCGGAACGATCGGCATCGGCCACGGCTACGACGAGATCCTGCTGGCCGAGATCGCCTCGTCCGGCAACGGCAGCCACCGGTTCGCGCTCACGGCCGACGACGCCGAGGCGACCGTCGGCGAGGAGGCCGGCGACCTGCTCAGCAAGGCGATCGTCAACGCCATGGTACGGATCAAGCCGACGGATCCGGCCCACATCGACCGCATCGGCCTGCTCCACGACGTGCGGCGCTGGCTCGAGGAGGACGCGTCGGGCGAGAAGGTCATCGTCGTCCCACTGGGCGACCTGTATGCCGGGGAGCAGCGCGAACTGCTCGTGAAGTTCGACGTGCCCGCCATCGCGGCCCTCGGCCACCATGTGCTGGCCGAGTTCAGCATCGAGTACGTCGCCCTGCCCGGGCTGGAGTCCGAGGTCATCACCTGGCCCATGGCGGTCAACGTCGTGCCAGGCGACGAGGCCAGCGGCCGCGTGCCCGACCCCACGGTCACCACCGCACGGCTGCTGCTCGAGGCGGCCAACGCCAAGAAGCAGGCTGCCGACGAGCTGCGGCATGGCGACGTCGACGGTGCCGTCGCGATGCTCCGGCTGCAGTCCGAGCACATCACGGGCGCATTGCGGGCCATCGACGACGACGCCCCCGAGGCCGACGCGCTGCGGGCGCTGCTGGCCGAGGAGGCCGAGCAGGTCGAGCGGCTCACCCGCGGGGCGCAGGAGATGCCGGCGGCCATGGTGGCCAAGAGCATGACCGAGGACTGGACCAACCAGGCCCGCGGCCGCAACGACGTCGACCGCAAGCGCCGCAACCGCGGCAAGAGGGACTTCTGACGTGGGCCGGATGATCAAGACCGGCTATGCGGTGCCGGGCCACGGCATCGAGTTCGTGCAGGACGTCTCGAGCTGCACGATGGTGTGCGAGTGCGGCTGGGTTCGGCCGCTCACCAGCTTCCCCAACCCCTGGATCCTCCAGGAGATGAACCACAGCGTCGCCGAGCACCTGCGGGCGAGCGAGGGGGAGGCCCCGTGATTCCGTCGACCGGCATGTGGGAGACCGAGCGGTGCCAGTTCCGGCTGCCGGGCTTCGGCGGGGCCGCGGTGTTCCTTCGCGCCCTGTCCGTCCCCGGCATCGAGATGGACGACGGCGACGAGGACGCGCACGGTCTCGCCCTCGACGTCATGCTGCTCACCCCGACGTACCACGCCTGGTACATGCGGCGGGCCTGCGACCCGGGCTACGTCGAGCGTCTCTCCGACTGGCTGTTCCGGGCCGGCGACGACGAGCTGCCGGAGCAGTCGGTCGAGAACCTGTCCGACGAGGGGACGGGGCTGGTCCTTGCCGTCTTGTCGAGCGACGGCGGCCACGTGGGCATCGAGGCCAGCGTGGTCAAGGACCTCGACGATCCCGTCCCCGAGGCCGACGTGATCTCGTTCGAGACCAGTCGGCTCGTTCTGGTGGCGGCGGCCGAGGCCGTGCGCGTCCTCGACGGCAGCGATCCCTACGACACTGACGAGGGGTACCCGGCATGACGTACTACTTCGACCGGCTGCCCTTCCCTCCCGACAGCCGCCTGACCGGGATCTGGGCCGGGCGCCGGGTGACCCAGGCGCTCGACGGCGTCGTCGTCACCGGCCACCTCATCCGGCTGCCCGGCTACCAGGACGGCGAGGTCGAGTCTGACTTCCTGTCCAGCCACCTGCACCTGTCCGCCGGCGGGTTCCACGGCCTGTACCCCGACGGCACGCCCTGGGTGTTCCTCATCCAGATCGCGCCCGAGGGCCTCGGGTCACTGGCCGGCATCGACGACCCGCACTGGGCGCCGCGCGACTCCCTGCAGCGGGCGCTGCGGTTCAACCACGAGGCCGAGGTCGTCGACGAGGACCTGCTCAACCGCGAGCGGCTGCTCGCCGTCTACGCCTGGGCCGGGGTCGACCCCGAGGAGGTCGCGCACTGGCCGGTGGCCGACCTCGTCCAGGGGCTCATGGCCGAGTGCTGCTACGTGGACCTTGACGACGTCGTCGCCGGCTACGCCGGGGGCTGCGCGTTCCCCGGGGTGGAGCACAACTGCCAGGCCGACGTGTTCAGCGACGTTTTCGCCGCGTGGGCGCAGGGCCGCCTCGCCGGGCTGGTGCCGGTGAGTGATGAGTCCGACGATGACGAGGACGACTGCGGCGTTTACACGCTCGCCGAGATCAGGCGGTGGCCATGGGAGGAACTTGAGGCCATCGCGCAGGAGTACGGAGTGCGCACCCGCAAGCGATCGGGCAAGAAGAGGTCGCGGGCAAGGATCGTGGCGGACATGGCCGAGGTGGCCGAGGACGACGAGTAGTGACTACGAACGACTACGATGTAGCCATGACGTCTCCCCGCTCCATCCGCTTCGAGGACACGACCCTCGAACGCCTCACCGCGTACGCAGCGCGGCACGCCGGCCTCAGCGGAGCCAGCGCAGCCGCCTTGCTGGTCGAGGAGGGGTTGCGCATGGACGAGCATCCCGCTGTCGTCTTCCGGGACGGCCCGGGCGGGCGCCGAGCCGTGCTCATCGGCGGCCCCGACGTGTGGGAGGTCATCCGGTCCCTGCGTGATGCGCGGGCGGCGGAGCCTAAGATGCCGGCCAACGGACTCGTAGGCCTCGTCCAGGAGAACAGCGGCGTCAGCGAGGCCCTCATCCGGGCCGCACTGGACTACTACGGCTCCTATCCGGCTGAGGTCGACGCCGCCATCATGGACGCTGACCGCACGGAAGAGTGCCTGCGCGTGGCGAGGGAGCGCGCACGCGATTTCCTCGGTGCGTGAACGGGCACCCGCTGGACGAGATCCTCGAGCTCGCCACCCTCGAGGACAAAGCCCTGGTGACGTGCACCATCCGGGATTTCGCGATCCTCGACCGTGCATGGTTGGCGGCGGGACGTCAGCACTCGGGGAACTCGTTGCCGGCGCCCGGGCAGTGCCGATTCCTCTAGTTCCCGACGGTGATCACCCGGATCCAGTCCGGTACCCGGGACGCCATTCCCGGTGCCGACAGAAGCGCAACGACGGTGGCGGACGCCAGGCCGGCCGCGGGCTCGTCCGGCCAGGGGGTGTGGCCGTCGGTCATGACGACGACCGCGTCCGGGCGCGGCCGCATCTCGCCGCAGGCCTCGAGCCCGGCACCCATGTCGGTGCCCCCGCCGCCGACCAGCTGCATGCCGAGCACGTCCCGCTGGGAGCGGATCTGCGAGACCGACTGCACGGTGGCGTCGCACTGCACGACGGTGACCGCGCCCTGCCCGCCGGACACTGCCCGGGCCAGGCCGAGCAGGTCGCCGAGGCACTGCGCCAGCTCGTCCTTGGTCATGGACCCGCTGGTGTCGACGACCGCCGCCACCGTGGGAGGTAGCGGCCCGACCATGCCCGGCAGCGAGAAGCCAGCCACCCTCCGGCGCGACGGCCGGGTGAAGGAGTAGTCGGTGACACCCGACGCCAGCCCCAGCCGCCGCGACACGACGCTGCGGAGCTCGGCCCGCCAGTCGACCGATGGGTCGAGGAAGGCCTCGGCCCACAGCGCGAGGGTCGCCGGGACGTCCCCGGACTGGCGGCTGGCCCTGATCCCGCGTGCGGTCTCCTCCCGGATGATCGCCGCGCGACCCTCGTCGGCGGACCCGTCCTCCGGCTCGCCCTCGAGGGCCTCCTCCCACGGCCGCTGCAAGCCACCGGATCCCGACCCGCAGTCGGCGCGGGATGACCCGACGGTGATGCCGAGCGCAAGGAGCCGCTGGTAGACCTCCTCGGTCGTCATCGTCCGGGTGCAGCGGGCCGCGGGAGGAAGGCGGTCGAACGTCACGTCGGTGTCGAGGATCGGCAGGTCGAGGTCGTCGACGTCGGCATTGACCAGGGCGTCGCCGGCGATGTTGAAGACGGGCTGCCGGGCCGGCGGCTCGCCGAGGGCGTCCCAGCGGTCGGGGTGGTCGCGCAGGACGTGCATGACCTCGTGCACCCAGTCGCTGGCCAGGACCGCGATGCCGTGCGGACGCACGAGCGCGAGGACGCGCTCGGGGTCGTAGTAGAGCCGCCACCGTGAGTCCACCGCGACGGTGCCCAGGCCGGGCCGCTCGACGAGCAGCATCGAGCTCAGCGCGGTGTCGAGGTACGGGTGCCGCTCGATGGTCCAGGCGCGGGCGGCCTGCATCCAGGTCCGGGCGTCTGCGCGGTCGGCGGGGGACAGGCCCTCAACCGTGTCGATAGCGCGGCCGCGCGTCACGCGGTGGCCTTCAGCGCGCCCATCTTCCCCAGGAGCGCCGCGAAGTGGGCCACGGCGGCGGGTCCGAGCACCGCCCCCGAGCGCTGCACGGCGGGCGCGATCTTGCGCAGAGCGACGGTCGCGAGGTCGAGGTGCCCGGCGTCGGCGACGGAAACGAGGATCCCGTTGACGGCGGCGTCGCAGCGGGCCGCAGACGGGTCCGCGTTGACCGCCGCGGCGAGCGCCCCGCAGACCGCGACGATGCGGTCCGGGGTGGCCGGCAGGTCGATCGAGCCACCCGCGTCGAGGGCTGACTCGATGTCGGGCAGGTCGAGGCTGCGGTGCCACGCGAAGTACTCCCGGGCCGTCGACGGCCCCACGGCGCCGGCGACGAGGAGCTGCTTGATGCCCTGCCGAGACCCCGCTGCGTCGGCGGTGGCCAGCAGGCGTGCGGCCATGTCCCACGACCGGGGACTCGGCCAGGCCCGGCCGCGGGCAGACGACGCCGTGGGCAGGCGGTGCACGAGGTCGGGGCGCGCGGCGATGAAGGCCCCGATCGAGCGGCGGGCCTCGGCGAGCAGCCGCTCGACGTCTGACTCGTCGACCTCGGGCACGGCGACGGGCGCGAACCCGTAGACGAACCCGTCGGTCACGACACGCGCGGGGACCTCCCAGTCGATGTGGACGAACCGGTTGGCGAGCGGGGCGGACAGGTCCCAACCGTCGGCGGCCTGGTCGGGCGGGTTGGCTGCGGCGACAAAGCGCGTGCCCGGGGGCAGCTCGAGGTCGCCGACGACACCGGTGAGGACCGGGCGCAGCAGGGCGGCCTGGACGGATGGGGGAGCGGTGGAGATCTCGTCGAGGAACACCACGCCGCCACCGGCCTCGGCGACCCGCACGGCCCACTCGGGCGGGGAGAACACCGTGCGGTCGCCGGCATCGCGCGGCATGCCCTTGAAGTCGGTGGGGTCGCAGATCGACGCGATGACCGTCTCGAGGTGCCAGCCGCGGCTGTGCGCGATCTGCTCGATGACGCTGGTCTTGCCGACGCCCGGTCCGCCCCACAGCAGTACGGGCATGCCCGCGGACAGCGCGATCGCCAGCGCCCCGCACCCGTCCTCGTACTTCGACATCTCGCCCCCGGCTCCGCGCGCCCACTGCCGCGCCTTGCCAGTGTGCTGCGGGGGTCTGACGGCCGGGCTACTCCTCCATCAGTTGCCTCGCGTCGAACGCGCTCAGGTCGAAGTCCTTGTCGACATGAAGCACGGGGACTCGGCGGGTTCAGGGCCAGGCGCCCCTCAGGATGCCAGGCATCCCGCTTCTTCGGCATCAGGTGGTCCTACCTGGGTGCTAGACACCTGACGTGCGCCTTGTCGAACCCGTGCAGAATTACGACCAGCGTGCACTATTCTGTACGAAGTGCAGTATTCTGCACGTTAGAAGGAGCGACATGGACGTATCCAACCCCGTTAGTTCGGTCATCCCCACTCTGGATGGAGCAGTTCTCGTGGTGCTCGCGGGTTCCACCGCCGCGAGAAGTCTGGCCGATGTCCACCAGCAGGTTCCCGGTGCGTCCAAGAGCGGTGTACGGCTGTCGTTGCTACGGCTCGTTGAGCAAGGTGTCGTACTTCAGGCTCCGGGCGGGTACATCCTGAACCGGGAACACCTGGCGGCGCCCGCAGTCGCCCTTCTTGCCGAGATGCGTTCCGAGCTTCTGCGGCGGATTGGGGAATTGGTGGACGGGTGGGAAGCCGGGCCGCTCTTGGTTGCCGCATTCGGGTCCTTCGCTCGCCGTGACGGAGACTCGGAGAGTGACATTGACCTGCTGCTCGTGTCGAAGGCGAAGAGCGCAGACGAACAGGCTGGTGAGCTCTCTGGACGCGTCCGAGCATGGACGGGAAACGAGTGCCATGTCCTGGCCCTAGCTCCAGCCGACATCAGCCGAATGCGCAGGAACAAGGAAAGCATCCTCGGCGAGTGGGACCGCGACCTTGAACCCATCCGGGGGGACTCCCATGTGCTGAAGGGACGGCCATGACTAGGGCGGACAAGGTGCGAACTGGTCCATGCACGACGGCGGATGCGAAGAGTCGCTTCCGGCAGGCGGAGGCGTACGTCTTGGTTGCTCAGCTCTGCCTTGACGACGAGGGCGATGTTGCGACGCCCGGCGTTGCCGCCTCGCTGGCAGTATTGGCCGCAATTGCTGCCGGAGATGCCGCCTGCTGCCATCGCCTCCGCAGGAGGTCAAGGGCACAGGACCACACTCAGGCGGTAACGCTGATTGCCACTATCGAGCCCAGCGGCAAGGCAATGGCTAAGAGATTCCGTGAGGTAGTGAACGCAAAGGACGAGAGTCACTACGGGCTTGCCTTGGTGAGTACCGCGAAAGCCAGGTCAATGGTCGCGAAGGCCGAGGGCCTCACGATCTGGGCTGCCAAGATCCTCGAATCCTGACGGACAACTCACGTCGGAACACCGGGGGTATGCCTACCGGGGCCACTGAGTGTTCCAGGGTGCGGCTCGCCACTCCTCGACGTCAGCGGATGCAATCGGGTGTGACGAGGTTTCGAGCGCGCCAAGAAAGCCGCTACCGGATGGGGTTGTCCAGCAGATACGTGCCGGTCTGCAGCCCCGCTGGGCCGGTCTCGGGGAAGCGCAGCGTGGCCCGGGAGAAGATGCTCCCCTCGACCCCGGAGGCGACCCGGCCGAGGGTGATAGTGACGGGGTACTCCTGCACGATCCCGTCCACGCAGGTCTCCGGCAGGCAGGTGTTCCACGCCAGCACGCCGGTGCCGCGCGCCGTGTTGTCGTTCCACGTCGTCCACTTCAGGCTGATGATCGACACGCCCGCGTCGGCGCACGTGATGGTCATCTGCTTGGGCTTGACGACGATGTTCCCGGCGCAGTCGACGATGCCCGTGTCGCCGGGGCCGGCCGGTGCCGCGGAGGCGGGTGCCGGGGCCACGGCTGCTATCCCGGCGACGGCGAGGGCAAGCGAGGCGAACGTGACGAGGGCACGGCGAGGGGACATGGTTCCTCCAGGGGTCGGTGGCCTCAGCGTACGCCGCGGTGCGGGACCCACCTGCGGTCCATGACGACGGCTAGCGCGATGGCGACCGCGAGGAGCCCGAGCGACAGCACGGCCGCCCAGCCGGGCACGTCGCCGAAGCCGGTGATGTTCGCCGGGTCGTCGGGGCACATGCCCAGGCCGCACTCGGGCAGCACCGAGAGGGCGATGACGATCAGGTCGAGCGTGACCCAGTTGATGGCGGTGAAGGCCAGGATCCGCATGCCGCGTCGCTCGTGCAGGATGCCGTTGTCGCGCGTGCGGAAGGGCGTGTCCCACAGCAGCATGACGGCGCAGCCGACGATGGCGACGGCGAACGTGACGAAGGCCCACGTGTAGAGGTGGAAGCCGCCGAACTCCGGGCCGTAGCCGGGGTCCGCGGGGTCGGCGATGTGCAGGAGGATCTGCCGCGTGCTGCCGGCCCCGCCCACCATGGCCGCGAGGATGCTCAGCGCGTAGTGCGCGGGCCGCATGCCCCACAGCAGGTTCATCAGCGGGCCGACGGCCAGGCCGATCATGGCCGATCGCTGCACGAGGCACAGCGGGCAGGGCTGCTCGCCGATGCCGAACTGCAGGTGCAGCGACCCGGCGAGGACGCCGACGAGGGCGAAGAGCGCGGCGATGTTGATGAGGCGGGCGAGGCGGGTGGCCCTCTCCTCGGCGGCGTGGGCGGCCGCCTCGTGCTCCGTCTCGTTGGACGTCACGGCGGTCAGAAGTTCAGCGGGATCGGGGACGAGATGTGCAGCCTCAGCAGCACCACTGTCCAGGCGAGGGTGACGAGCACCAGGCCGACGGTCCACCGCCAGCGCAGGAAGATCCCGGCGAACACCGCGATCCACAGCACGAACATCGAGAACATCACCGGGGCAACGTAGCCCGGCCCGCGGTCGTCGTCAGGCGATCTGGGTCAGGCGATCGGCCCCGGCGTGATGGGCTTGGGCGGCTCGGCGGGCGGATCGCCGTCGGCCGGTCCGTCGTCCTCTCCGGTGAGCTCGGCCTTCAGCGCGTCCAGGAAGCGAGCGGTCGCCGTCTTGGTGGCCTGCTTGATCTCGGGATCGGTCGTCGTCTCGTCGAGCTTGGCGAAGGCGGTCTTGAAGGCGGTCGTGACCTGCTCCGCGGCTCCCTCGACCTCGCGGGTCGACGTCTGGACGGCGTCAGCGCCCTCGATCGTGCGGTCCTTCAACTGCCGGCCGAGCGTCTTGAAAGCGTCGCCCACCCCGGCCCAGTCGGCCTTGTCACTCATCGTTGCTCCCTCGGGTCGTGCCATCGGTGTCGTGGCGTCCCGTCCAGTATGCGCGTCGCCCGGCCCCCATGGGAGGGGCGGCCCGGTGGTGCGACAATCGCCCGCGTGACCGGCCCCTTCGCCACGGCGATCATCGTGGTGTCGCTCGTGCTCGCGCTGTGGGCCGTCGTCCTGCTCGTGGCCAACCGGCCGCCGGGGAAGGCACTGTTCGCGGGCGTCGCGGTGCTCGAGGCCATGCTGCTCGCCTTCCTCGTGGGCGGCATCGTGCAGATGGCGGGGGAGGAGCGCGACTTCGCCCGGCTGGAGTTCGTCGGCTACCTCGTCGGGATGGCGGCCATCCCCCCGGCCGCTGCGTGGTGGGTCAAGGACGAGAGGTCCCGGGCGGCGGCCGGCGTGCTCGCGGTGGTGCTGCTCGTCATGCCCATCCTCGTGATCCGGGTGCAGCAGGTGTGGGCGGGCACGAGTGGCTGAGACCAGCGCGGCCAGCCCCCGCGACACCGGCACGGGCTTCGGCCGGGTGCTCGTCGTTGTCTACGGGCTCTTCGCGCTGGCAGCCACCGCCCGGTCGGCGGTGCAGCTGGCCACCCGCTTCGACGAGGCCCCGGTCGCCTACCTGCTGTCCGCGTTCGCCGCGGTGGTGTACATCGTCGCGACGGTGTCGCTGGCCCGCGGCGACCGGACGTCGCGCCGCGTCGCCACCGTCGCGATCACCATCGAGCTGGTCGGCGTCCTCGCCGTCGGCGTGCTGAGCCTGCTCATGCCTGAGGAGTTCCCGCGGGCATCGGTGTGGTCGGCGTTCGGGCGCGGCTACCTGTTCATCCCGCTCGTGCTGCCCCTCGTCGGCCTGTGGTGGCTTCGCCGGACCGCGGCAACCGTGCGCGGGTAGGCTCGCGCGAGCCGAGTGCGAGGGGGAGTCATGGCGGATGCCGCAGCGGTGAAGGAGCGCGTCCAGGCCTACCTCACCTCGGTGGGCCCGGTGCAGATCGACGACAAGGGCCGCTACTCGCTGGAGTCCGGCAGCACGCGGACGTTCGTCGAGGTCATGCCGCACCCCGACGGCAAGGTCAGCCTCGTCATGGTGACGGCCGTCGTGCTGTTCGAGGTGCCGCTGACGCCCGAGCTGTTCCGGCACGTGGCCCTGCACACGGACGACTGGGTCTTCGGCCACCTGTTCGTCACCGAGGGCGAGGACGGCAAGGGAATGCTCCTCATGCGGCACATGCTCATGGGCGACTACCTCGACAAGGACGAACTGCTGTACGTCGTCTTCGGCATCACCGGCGTGGCCGATGACATCGACGAGAAGCTGAAGGAGCAGTTCGGCGGCAAGACGTACGAGGAATCGTGACCGAGGCCCCGCCTGAGGCGCCGGCGCCGGCGGCCCCCGAGCCCCCGGCCGCGCTCCCGCCGGAGCTGTCGATCCTCCTGCTCGTCGCCGAGAGCGAGGCCAAGGCGCGGGGCAACCCCGTCGTGCTGCCCGCGCACCTCGTCCTCGCCATGCGCAGCGAGCAGCCGGAGATTGCGGCCGGGATGTTCGACGGGACCGTCGACCCGGCCGTGACCGCATTCCTCGATGCCCAGTCGCGCACCTTCGACACCCCGACGACGGACCCGTCGACACTGGCCCTGCTGGCTCGGTGCGCCGCCGACCCCGAGCCGGTGCGCGCCTTGGCCCGCGCCCTGCAGGAACTGTCCGCCACGCTCGTCCCCACGACGCCGGAGTTCGCGCTGCCGGACTCACTGGCCGACCTCGCCGAGATCATCCCCCGGCTGCCCCCGATCGCCGCGCGCGCCGACGCCGTGCGCCGGGTCATCACCCTGCTCAGCGCGCGTGTGCCGCAGGCCCCGCTGCTCGTCGCCCCGTCGGGCCACGGGCGCACGCTCATGGCCAGGTGCCTGGCGGCGCAGCTCTTCGCGGCCGGCTATGCCGGGCCGATGGCCGGCTGGCCCGTGGTGCGGGTCAAGCCGGAGAAGGTCATCGCCGGGCGGCGCACCGAGGCGGTCATGGAGGTCTTCGCCACGTGCCGGGGGCGGGCCGTCGTCTACCTCGACGACATCGAGGTGCTGTGCGGGCTCGGCATGATGAGCGGGGACTTCGGGATGCTCACGGCCTTCCGCAGTGCGCTGCACGACCGCGACCAGCGCGTCGTGCTGGCCGTGGCATCGGAGTTCGTCGACCGCTTCCAGGCGGCCGACCGCGAGCTGTACGACGAGCTCGAGCGAATCGACCTGCCTCCGCTGCCGGAAGAGGACGTCCTGGCCATTGCCCAGGCGGCGGCCACCGAGCTCGGCGAGTTCCACGGCGTCGAGGTCTCCGCCGATGTCGTCACGTCGGCCACCGCCCCGCCCCGGCAGATCGACAGCAAGGGCCACCCCTTCCTCGCCGTCTCGCGCATCGACCGCGCCGCCGCGGCCGCCGCGTTCGACGGGACCGCAGCCGCCAGCGCAGCGGACCTCGGCCCCGCCGTGGCCGGGCAGCAGTACGTCGCCTTCGATGCCGAGGCTGCCAGCGCCCGGCTCAAGGAGGTCGTCCTCGGGCAGGACGAGTCGATCGACAAGGTCACCCAGCGGCTGTCGATCACGCGGGCGGCGCTGGACACCCGGCCCGAGCGGCCGGACGGCGTCTTCCTCTTCGCCGGGCCGACCGGCACCGGCAAGACCGAGCTCGCCCTGCGGCTGGCCGCCGAGGTGTACGGCACCGACGAGGCGCTCATCCGGCTGGACATGAGCGAGTACGCGACCGAGTACACCCAGAGCAAGCTGGTCGGCTCGCCTCCCGGGTACATCGGGTCCAACGAGCCCGAGTCGTGGCTGACGACCAAGATCCGCCGCCGCCCCCAGTGCGTGCTGCTGCTGGACGAGATCGAGAAGGCGCACCCGCGGATCTGGGACGCGTTCCTGCAGGTCTTCGACGCGGGCCGGCTCACCGACACCCAGGGCCGCGTCGCCGACTTCCGCGACGTCATCGTCGTCATGACGACGAACCTCGGCTCGGGGGCATTCGCGGACCGTCGGCCCACGGGCTTCATCGCGCCGACGGACGAGTCGGTTGCCGACGAGCGCGAGGTGCGCGAGGAGATCAAGCACTGGATGCGTCCGGAGCTGCTGAACCGGCTCGATGCGATCCTCGTCTTCCGCCCGCTGTCGCCGGACACGGTGCGGCGCATCGTCACGGCCCAGGTCGAGGCCGCCGTCGCGAGGCTGGCCCTGCGCGGCTGGGTCGTCACCTATGCACCCGACGTGATCGACGAGCTCTGCACCGAGGGCTACAGCAAGGAGTACGGGGCCAGGCCGCTCCTGCGCGCGCTCGAGGAGCACTTCCTCGGGCGCATCCAGCGGCTGCCGCGCGGACCGGTGGTGGTGAGCGTCGTCGAGGGGTCCCTCATGGCCACCGCAGGTTAAGTGGCAGGTTCGCGCGTCGAACGCCTCCCCGGGAGGCGTTGCTCGCCTACCCTTGCCTGAAGGTGCGGACCAGCCGCCGTGCCTGAGGCCGCCCGTCGGTCCGTGCCGGACGCGGGGTTCATGGCCACCGTGCCGGCACGGGGAACGCGAGGCGTGCAGATGAAGGCAACAAGGAAGGCCGTGGCGCTTGCCTCGGTCGCCGCGCTGGGCATCACCGTTCTTGCCGCGTGCGGCTCGTCGTCCGACGAGGCCACCCCCGTGGCGAGCTCCCCGACGGCCACCCTGGCCCCATCATCGGCCACCCCCGCACCCACCGAGACCTCGCCGATCGTCGGCGGCGACCCGAGCACGTGGTCGCCCGTCGAGATCACGCTGGACATGAACGGCGAGAAGGTCAAGGTCGTGGTCGGCCAGTTCGCGCTCTTCTCGGATCTTCCGGCGAACACGGCGAACAAGAAGATCGTGCTGCGGGCGAAGAACAAGGGCGTCGTCGACATCACCCAGCAGTCGGACACGACCACCGCCGGGTTCGAGGCCTTGGCCAAGGGCAAGACGAAGATCGTGGTCTGGGAGGGCAAGCCCAAGAGCAAGAACGCCACGATCCTCATGACGATCACCGTCAAGGTGAAGAAGTACAACCCGGACGCGCCGACGCAGTAGCGAGTGGGTAGGGCACGATGGGGGTATGAACCCACGTGCACGTCACGGCCTGATCGTCCTTGCCGCCTCTGCGGCACTGCTTGTCGTCGGCTGCTCGCCCACGACGACGGTGGCCACCACGACGGAGCAGCCGCGCACGGTCAGCCTGTCGGCGACCGGCATGGCCGATGTCGTGCCCGACGCGGCGCGGGCGTCGCTCTCCATCGTCGCCCAGGACGCTGCCTCGGCCACGGCCGCGCAGGAGGCAGCTGCAGCGGGTTCGGCCAAGGTCCTCGAGGCGCTGGCATCTGCTGGCATCGCCGAGGAGGACATCGCCACCTCGGGCATCTCGGTGGGCCCCACCTACAACTACACCAACGAGGGCGGCCAGGAGCCGACCGGCTACCAGGCGACGCAGTCCCTCACGGTGACCCTGCGCGACCTCGCGACGGCCGGAGCCACCATCGACGCGACGGTGGCTGCGGGCGGCAACCTCGTCCGGGTGGATTCGCTGGTGACCTTCGTCAGCGACCCGACCGTGGCGACGGCAGCGGCGCGCGCGCAGGCAGTCGACGTAGCGACCAAGCAGGCAGAGCAGTACGCCGAGCTGCTGGGCTTCCAGCTCGGCGACGTGCAGTCGGTCTCCGAGTCGTCCGGTTCGGTGGCGCCGCCGGTGCCCATCGCGATGGCTGATGCCGCCGCCGAGTCGGCACCGGCGCCGAAGACCGAGATCTCCCCGGGAACGACCCAGGTCAGCGTGAATGTGAGCATCTCGTGGTCCATCGCCGGCTAGCCGCGACGCTGGTCTCACTCGGGCTGCTGGCCGGGCTGTCGCTGGCGACAGCCGCCCCAGCGCTGGCGGCGGCGGAACTCGTCGTCACCGACCACAGCCGCTCCGACCTGAAGCACTACGACACCTTCACCTGGCAGACGGCCACCGTCACCGGCGTCACTGATGCCGCCGCGGCACGCATCGTCGGGACCGTCGACTCCGTCGTGCAGCGCAACCTCCGGCAGGCGGTGCGCGCCGGCCGCGATGGCTGCTTCGGGCTCGAGTCGCCGTGCGGCTACTTCGCGAGCACGCTGAGCAGGCTCAACTGCGTCACTGGCGTCCTGTGCGTCGAATACGTCCGGGGAGCGGTCTACCCCGGTGCGGCCACCTCGTCACCCGCGACGACGGTGATGGTCTTCGACCC
>JAUXRN010000179.1 GCA_030681835.1 Actinomycetota bacterium | reverse complement strand
ACGAGGTCATCGTCGTCGACGACGGCTCGACCGATGGCACGGCCAGCGTGGTCGAGGGACTCGGGGCACCGCATGTCCGGCTGCTGCGCCAGCCGCGCAACGCCGGCAAGGGCGCCGCCGTGCAGGCCGGGATCGCGGTCGCGCGCGGCAGGTTCGTGCTCGTCCAGGACGCGGACCTCGAGTACTTCCCCGAGGACATCCCGACCCTGCTGGCCGCCACCGAGGGCGGGCGCAACGTCGCCGTGTACGGGGCGCGGCTGCTCGACGCCGACGGCCGGCCGCTCGGCGGAGTCGTGCCACGCCATCCCGGGCAGTCCTGGGCGCCCGCCCTCGCCAACCGCGTGCTCTCGGCGTGGCTCGCGCTGCTCTTTGGCGAGTGGATCGACGACCTGTTGACCGGCTACAAGCTCTATCCGCGCGAGATGTTCTCCCGGTTCAGCGCGCGCACCAGCGGATTCGAGACCGACCACGAGATGACGGCCTGGCTGATCCGGCACGGGTACCGGATCGTCGAGGTGCCGGTGCGCTACCGGCCACGCTCCAAGGCCGAGGGCAAGAAGATCCGGGCCCGCGATGGCGTGATCGCGGTGCGGACGATCTGGGCCGGCCGGTGGCGCAAGGCGACCGATGGGCCCGCGCCGGGCGGTGCCGGGTGAGGATCGCCTTCGTCAATCCCGCCATGGTGTTCGACCCGCGCGATCCGTTCACGACGGGCGTCGTGTACCTGCCGATCGGGCTCGCGTACGGGGCTTCGGCGGCTCGCGCCGCGGCCCACGACGTCGACGTGATCGACGTGTTCGGCCTCGCGCCCCGCGACGTCAGCCGGCTGGGCGGGCTCGTGCGGGTCGGGATCGCGGACGCAGCCCTCGTCGAGTCGCTGCAGCACTGCGGAGCCGGGCTGGTCGTGTTCTACGCCAACCAGCTGATCAACCACGACGCCCTGGTCGGCTCGCTCCGACGTGCGCGCGCGGCACTGCCGGGCGTCCCGATCGTCGTGGCCGAGAACAGCCAGGCGGTGACGGCCTACCAGCTCACCAAGGTCGCGACTGAGTTCTTCGACGCCGGGGCCGACGCGCTCATCGGCGGCGAGATGGAACTGCGGCTGCTCGACGTAGCCGACCGACTCGAGGCGGGCGCGGCGCTCGACGGCATCGATGGCGTGTCCACCCCCGGTCGCCTGGTGCCCGCCTCGGCCAGCATCGAGGACCTCGACCTGCTGCCCGTGCCGGCCTGGGACCTGCTGCCGCTGGAGTCGTACTGGTCCCTGAAGTACGCGCACGGGCCGATGACCTCGGATCGCTACCTGCCGCTGCTCACCTCGCGCGGCTGCCCGTTCCCGTGCCGCTTCTGCGTCGTGCCGGCGACGAACAACCGCCGGTGGCGGGCGCGCGGCGCCCAGGACGTCGTCGATGAGATCGCGCTGTTCGCGGATGTGCTGGGCGTCGCCGAGTACCACGTCGAGGACCTGAACCCGACCATCAACGACGCGCGGATCCGCGACATCGCCTCGCTCATCATCGACCGCGGCCTGCAGGTCAGCTGGAAGATCGTGGCCGGCACGAAGCTGGAATCGATGAAGACCCTCGACACGGTGCGGCTGATGGCGCAGTCCGGCTGCAGCTACGTGTCGATCAGCCCGGAGAGCGGATCGGCCGACCTGCTCAAGCGGATCGGCAAGCCGTTCGACGTGGGCTATGCGCGCGAGTTCGTCGCCTACTGCGCGCGGGTCGGCATCCGCACGCAGGCCTGCTTCGTGCTCGGCTTCCCCGAGGAGACCGAGCAGGACCGCCGGCTGAGCCGGCGCCTGGTTCGCTCGCTGGCCTGGGCGGGGGTCAGCGAGATCGCGGTGTTCGTCATCGCGCCGGTGCCCGGCTCGGCGATCTACGACGACTTCGCCGGGCAGGCACCGTCGTTGTCGTCGTTGAGCTTCTCGCCGGCGTGGCGGCAGGACTACCGCGCTCTCTCGCGGATGCGGCTGCGCATGTACGCGACCTTCCTGGCCGTCAAGACGGTGCGGCACCCCCTGCGCGTCGCGCGGCAAGCCGGCAACTTCGCCCGCCGGCGATTCGAGACCAAGATGGAGATGGTCCCCTTCCGTGCCATGGCCTACCGGCGCATGGCCAGGTCCCTGCCGAAGTGACCTCGAGCGCCGCGCCTGCGGGCGCGAACCGTGCCGCTATGGTGCCGCCATGACCGTGCTGGTGACCGGCGGCGCCGGGTTCATCGGCGCCAACCTCGTGCGCAGCCTGCTGGCGCGGGGCCACGACGTGCGCGTTCTGGACGACCTGTCGACGGGACGACTCGACAACCTCGACGGGCTCAGTGTCGACGTCGTCGAGGGATCCATCACGGACCCCGATGCAGTCGCGGCGGCGGCGGCCGATGTGTCGGCGATCGTGCACCTGGCCGCCCGCGGCTCGGTGCCCCGGTCCGTGGCCGACCCGGTCGGCGCCCACACCGCCAACGCGACGGGCACCCTCCTCGTGCTCGAGGCGGCGCGCGCGTCGCGCGCGCACGTGGTCTTCTCGTCGTCGTCGTCGGTCTACGGAGTCAATACCGCGCTGCCCAAGCGCGAGGAGATGTGGACGCAGCCGATGTCGCCGTACGGTGCCAGCAAGCTCGCGGCCGAGTCGTACGTCATGTCGTACCGCTCGGCGTACGGGCTCGAGGCCATTGCGCTGCGCTTCTTCAATGTCTACGGCCCGCTGCAGCGGCCCGACCATGACTACGCGGCCGCCATCCCGAGGTTCGCCTGGCGGGCGCTGGCGGGGGAGCCCCTGGTCGTCCACGGCGATGGGGAGCAGACGCGCGACTTCACCCATGTGGATGCCGTGGTCGCCGTCACGATGAGCGCGCTGGAGCGCCGGCTGTCGTGGGACCGGCCGGTGAACCTCGCCTTCGGCGAGCGCACCCGGGTGCTGGATGTCGTCGAGGAGATCGGCCGCCAGCTCGGCCGCGACCTCGACGTCGTGCACGAGGCGCCGCGCCCCGGCGACGTCCGCGACAGCCAGAACGACCCGACGCTGCTGCGCGAGCTGTTCCCCGAGGTGTCGCCCGTCCCGTTCCGCGACGGCATCGCGTCGGTACTGGACTGGATGCGCCGTGCCTGACCTGGCCGGCTCGGTCGTTCCGCGCCGGGCCGATCGGGTCGTGCAGGCCGAGGTCGACGGCGAGCTCGTCCTGCTCAGCCCCAAGGACTTCTCCTACTTCGGGGCGCTGGGCACCGGCGAGCCGGTGTGGGACCTGATCGACGGCGTGCGGTCGATCGATGCGATCGTGGCCGAGTTGGAGGGCAGGTACGAGGCGCCGCCCGGGGTGATCCGGGCCCAGTGCGCGGAGTTCGTCGACGCCCTGGCCGCCGCCGGCCTGGTCACCCTCGTCGCCTAGCCGGCCCCCAGCACCCCCACCACCCCCACCACCTCCGCGACCTTGAGGTTGGCGTGCG
>JAUXRN010000178.1 GCA_030681835.1 Actinomycetota bacterium | reverse complement strand
GGCGGCGAGGATCGACATGTCGTACCGGGGGCCGTCGGTCTGGTCGCGCCAGTGCTGGGTCACGCGCTCGATCTCCTTGTCGGAGACGAACACCCCCTGGAGGCGCATGGGCCGCGGCAGGTCGCTGGGCTGGTAGAGCATGTCGCCGCGGCCGATCAGGTCCTCCGCGCCGGGTGTGTCCAGGATCGTGCGGCTGTCGATCTGGCTGGCCATCGCGAACGCGATGCGGCTCGGGAAGTTGGCCTTGATGAGGCCGGTCACCACGTTCACCGACGGACGCTGGGTGGCGAGCACCATGTGGATGCCGGTCGCCCGGGCCTTCTGGGCCAGGCGGACGATCGGGTCCTCGACGTTCTTGCCCTCGCGCATCATCAGGTCGGCCAGCTCGTCGATGACGATGACGATGTACGGCATCCGGTCGGACGGATCGACCCGGGTCTCGTTGAAGGCCTTGATATTGCGGGAGGTGGCGCCCGCGAACTTGCGATACCGGTTCTCCATCTCGGCCACGGCCCACTTGAGCGCCGACTTCGCTCGCTCGGGTTCCGTGATGACCGGGACCAGCAGGTGCGGCAGCTCCCGGTAGCCCGCGAGCTCCACCCGCTTGAGGTCCACCAGGATCATCCGTACGTCGTCCGGCGTCGCGTTGCACAGCAGGCTCGTGATGAGCGCGTTGACCATGACGCTCTTGCCCGAGCCGGTGGCGCCCGCGATCAGCAGGTGCGGCATCTTGCCCAGGTCGACGGCCATCGGACGGTCGCCAACGTCCCTGCCGAGCGCGAAGGTGAGGCGCGTCCCGGACGCGTTGAAGTCCAGGTCCTGGAGGATCGGCCGGAGCGGCACGATCATGAAGTCCTTGTTCGGGATCTCGATGCCCACCGCGCTCTTGCCCGGGATCGGGGCCTCGATCCGCAGGCTGCGAGCCGCAAGGGCCAGCGCCAGATCGTCCGACCGCGCCTCGAGCCGGCTGACCTTCACGTGTGGTGCCGGCTGGACCTCGT
>JAUXRN010000151.1 GCA_030681835.1 Actinomycetota bacterium | reverse complement strand
ATCGCGCACCCGGGCCTCACGAGGGATCTCCCGCGCGCCCACGACGACGCGCAATGGGCCTGCGCCAGCAGCGATAGGCACCCCGCGCACCGTCAGCAGCGGGTCGTCGGCGAGCACGGTGCCGGTGCCGACGATGATGGCGTCGACTTCGGCGCGAAGCACGTGAACGGCCGCCCGCGCGGGCTCCCCCGTGATCTCGGTGGGTCCGCCGTCGGCACCGGCGACCCGACCGTCCAGCGATACCGCGCACTTCCAGGTCACGAGCGGGCGGCCGTGGGCCGCATGGAAGGCCCACGGCAGGTTGATCGCCTCGGCGTCCGCGGCCAGCACACCGCCCAGTACCTCGATTCCGGCGGCCGCCAGCACTCCTGCTCCCCCGCCTGCCTCGGCCGTCGGGTCCGCCTGGGCGAAGACCACACGCGAGATTCCCGCCTTGATCAGGGCACTCGTGCACGGTCCGGTGCGGCCCACGTGGCGGCACGGTTCCAGGGTCACGACGGCCGTTGCCCCACGGGCACGATCGCCCGCATGGGCCAGCGCGGCGACCTCTGCATGCGCCGTGCCGGCACCACGATGGAACCCCCGGCCCACCGCCGTGCCGTCAGCGGAGACGATGACGCAGCCAACCCTGGGGTTCACGCCGCGGGGCGCGCCCGCGGACTGGGCCAGCTCGATGGCCTCGCGCATGAATGCGGTCCACGCGGCTGCAGCGTCGTCCATCCCGCCTCAGGCCCGTCGCGCGAGGCTCACGGGCGGGCGCCGTTCTCCGCCGCCGCGCGGAGCAGTTCGACCATGACGGCCGGGTCCTCCGCGCGATACACGGCGGACCCGGCCACGAAGACATCGGCTCCTGCCGCGGCGCACCTCTCGATGCTCTCGAGATCGACACCTCCGTCGACCTGGACCCAGATGTCGACGTCGGCCGCATCGGCGAGGCGGCGGGCCTGCTGGACCTTCGGCAGCATCTCCGCCATGAACGCCTGGCCGCCGAAGCCGGGCTCCACGGTCATGACGAGGATCATGTCGACCGACGGGATGAGCGCCTCGATCTGCGAGATGGGCGTACCGGGCTTCAGTGCGACACCGGCGCGGGCGCCGGCCGCCCGGATGTCCTTGGCGACCATCCTTGGCTTGCGAGCAGCCTCGACGTGGAAGGTGACGCTGCCAGCCCCCGCCTCCGCGAATCCCGGGGCCCACCGGTCGGGGTCGGCGATCATGAGGTGGCAGTCCGCCGGGATGGACACCTGCGACAGCAGCGACGCCACGACCGGCAGGCCGAAGGTGAGGTTCGGCACGAAATGGTTGTCCATGACGTCGAGATGGATCCAGTCGGCCGCCGCCTCGATCCGGCGGACCTCGGCGGCGAGGTCGGCGAGGTCGGCGTTCAGGACGCTTGGCGAGATCTGCATGGCCACGCCCGAACACTATTGGGCGACAGGTGCATCCTCGCGACGGATGACCGCCAGGAACATGGCGTCGGTGCCGTGCCGATGCGGCCACAGCTGGACCGTCGGTCCGTCACCGAGGTCGTCGACGCCGGGCAGCAGCCCCCTGGCGTCCTCCAACCAGGCGTCCGTGCGCCCGCGCAGCACGTCGGACACGACGAACTCGGTCTCGGCCAAGTGCGGCGAGCACGTGACATATGCCAGCACCCCGCCAGGCCGGGTCGCTGCCAGTCCCGCGCGCAGCAGGTCGCGCTGCAACGACCCGAGTGCGGCGAGATCTGCGGGTGTTCGTCGCCACCGGGACTCGGGGCGTCGCCGCAAGGCGCCGAGCCCCGTGCACGGCGCGTCCAGCAGCACCCGGTCGAACACGGTGTCCCCCCAGGGCGTCAGCCGTGCGTCACCGACCACCACAGACGTGCCGCTGGCGGGTGCCAGCGAGGATTCGACGAGCTCGGCCCGGTGCGGGTGCTGCTCAACCGCGACCAGCGTCGCCCCGCGATCGACCGCCAGCCCCTCGAGGATCGCCGCCTTGCCACCCGGCCCCGCGCACATGTCCAGCCACGCCTGGTCCGGTCCCGCGACCGGAACCGCCGCGAGGGCGAGCGCGACCAGTTGGCTGCCCTCGTCCTGCACGCCGGCCCGGCCGTCGCGTATCTCGGCCAGCGAGTCGGGGGTCCCGTGGACGAGCGTGGCGGCCAGCGGCGACCAGCGCGCCGGCTCGGTGCCGGGCAGCGCCAGCAGGTCGGCGGCCGACAGGCGTCCGGGCCGGGCGACCAGCGTAGGCCGGGCCGGGGCGTTGTCAGCGGCCAGCAGGGCGCCTAGCTCCGCACGCCGCGGGCCGAGGGCGTCCTGGAAGGCGCGCACCATCCAGGTCGGGTGCGACCACCGGGTGGCCAGCCACTCGACGTCGTCGGAGGGGCGGCCCTCGCCCAGCCGCTCCACCCAGCCGTCCTCGTCGAGGGCGGCCACCTTGCGGAGCACCGCGTTGACGAAGCCTGCCCGGCCAGCCGCGGTCTGCCGCGGGCCGGCCTCCTTGGCGAGCGCGCAGGACGAATCGACCGCGGCATGGTCCGGCACCCGCATGTGCAGCAGTTGATGGGCTCCCAGTCGCAGGATGTCGCGCAGGGCCGGCTCGACCTTCGCCCACGGCCGGGTGACGCAGGCCTCGAGGACCGCGTCGTACCAGCCCTGCCATCGCAGCGTGCCGTATCCGAGCTCTGTCGCGAAGGCGGCGTCGCGACCGTCGAGCCCGCGCTGGCGCAGGATCGACGGCAGCGCGAGGTTGGCATAGGCGTCGTCCTCACGGACCACCCGCAGCAACTCCAGCGCGGCCGCCCGCGGGGCATCGGTCATGCCAGCCGCGCGCCGTCGCCCGGCCTGGCCCCGCGCGCCCAGTCGGCGGCCGGCATCGCGCGCCTGCCCGCCGGCTGCACGAGGCCCAACCGCACCGGCACCGTGGCGGTCCCGACCAGCACCTCGGACCGGGCTACGAGCAGCAGTCCCGGCGCCAGGTCGGGTCCCTCCGGGACCGGCTGCACGGGCAGCAGCCGCAGGCGCTCGTCGCCGAGCATCGTCCACGCGCCAGGGGCCGGGGTGCAGGCCCGCAGTTGGCGGTCGACGGCACGGGCCGGATCGCCCCATCGCACGCGGGCATCGGCCACGTCGACCTTGGGCGCGAGGGAGGGTTCGCCGGCCTGGGCCACGGCCTGGACCGATCCGCTCTCGAGCGCGTCCAGCGTCGATACCAGCAGGCCTGCGCCGGAGTCGGCAAGCCGGGCGAGCAGGGATCCCGACGTGTCGTCCGGACGGATTGCCTCCGTGACGATCCCGTAGACGGGACCGGTGTCCATGCCCTCGTCGAGCCGGAAGGTGGTTGCACCCGTGATGTCGTCGCCGTGCCAGAT
>JAUXRN010000149.1 GCA_030681835.1 Actinomycetota bacterium | reverse complement strand
GGCCTGGCCCAGCGTGCCGACGTCGCGATGTACTCCGCCAAGCGCTCCGGTGTCGGGGTCTCGCTCTACTCCTCCGAGCACGACCAGTCGAGCGTCCGCCGCCTGGCGCTGCTCGGTGAGCTGCGCAACGCGATCGCCGATGGCGAGCTCATCCTGCACTACCAACCGAGCCTCGATCTCGACACGGGTGAGGCCCACAGCTGTGAGGCGCTGGTGCGCTGGGAGCACCCTGAGCGGGGAGTGCTCTCGCCGCTCGCCTTCCTACCTGTCGCCCGCCGCGTCGGGCTGATGCAGCAGCTATCGGAGGCCATCGTCAAGCAGGCGATCAGCGACGCAGCCGCATGGCACCGGGAGGGCCTCGAGCTCAACGTCGCGATCAATGTCGCCCCGCCTGAACTGTTGAGCGGCGCGCTCATGCCGGTGGTCTATCGCGCCCTCGAGCGAAGCCCCGTCCCCTTGGACGGGATCACGATCGAAGTCACGGAAGACACGTTCATCAACGATCCGGAGCATGCCCGCGACCTGCTCATCGACATCCGTCGGCATGGCCTGCGCACGTCGATCGACGACTACGGCACGGGCTTCTCGTCCCTCGCCTACCTTCGCGACCTTCCCCTGAGCGAGCTCAAGATGGACCGCAGCTTCGTCTCCAGCGTGCTCACGGATCCGCGCAGCCGCACCATCGTCGAGTCGACCATCAACATGGCCCATGCCCTTGACCTGCACGTGGTCGCGGAGGGCGTGGAGTCCCAGGAGGTGGCAGACGCCGTCACGAGCCTGGGCGTCGACGTCCTGCAGGGCTACTTCATTGCCCCACCCATGCGGGCGTTCGACGTGGCCGACTGGGCGGCCGACTGGAACCGGCCGGCCATGCGGGTCGTCGGCAGGGCCGACGGTCCGTCCGCATAGCCGACCGGTCCCCGACGTCGGGTCCCATCGTCACGCCGCCACGGTGCGGCCGGGCGCGGCCGGGACCGCTGCCGGAAGCACGAAGGACGCATCGTCGGGGATGAACACGCCGTCGAGCCCCACGCCCTGGATGATCAGCCGGTAGGCCTCGGGGTTCTCCCGCCGGGCGGCATCGAGCATGGTCGCGTGGTAGTAGACCGGCGTGCTGGACTCCGAGCCGAGGTACGGCGCGGCGTAGGTGCCGGGCAGGGCCACGTGCCGGTAGTCCAGTGCGGCGAGGACCCGGCGAGCAGGCTCGTCGAAGATCGCGGTCAGGGTCCTGATGCCGTTCGCCCGACCGGCGCGCAGGATCCCGTGGTAGAGGGCGAGGGCCACCCGCACCCGGCTTCCGCGATGAGCCTCACGAACGCCGAGGGTCGCGATGTCCCAGGTTGCCTCGAGGTCGGCGCCCGCCGCCCGCGCCGATCGCGGACCGTCGATGCCCCATGGAGCGCGAGCCACGTCGTTGAGGGTCTTCAAGCCCGCCGGGCCGGGGGTGATGATCCGGCAGGAGCCGAGCACGAGGCCGTCGTCGTCGGACACGGTGAGCCAGACCGACTGATCGTCGTAGGGGCCGTACTCCTCCTGGAGCTGCTCGGCGGTGTTGCCGAACGCGCGGAGGAAGACGTCCTGCTCGCAGGCGCGGGCAGATTCCTGCAGGGCACCCTGGACGTTGAAGCCCAGGAACATCATCGTCGAGTCCTCCCGGACCGACATTCGGCTGCTAGAACGCACGATGCACCACCTTCTTGGCATTGAAGAACGAGCGGGTGAACTCCGCGGCCTCCTCGTTGGAGAACCACTTGCAGGTGTAGATGTCGACGCTGAAGAACAGCCGCGGCTGGTCCCAGGCGTAGAAGTGCGCGCCCGACGTCTCCCAGTGGATCCAGCCGGCCCATCCGTACATGGGGGACGAGTGGGTGACCGGCTCCAGCAGCGTGACCATGTCGAGTACACCGGACAGCTGCGAGAGGTACGTGGTGATCTGCTCAGCGGTGATGGGCTCGTCCACGAGCCCTTCCACCACCAGGCGCTGGCGGTAGATCTCCGGAGCCAGGTCCTCCATCTCGTCATCCAGGACGGATGGCAGGAGCGGACTCCATGCTGTGCTGGTCATGCATGACCTCCATCGGTTGTCGTGAATCCACTCGATGGGACGAGCCCATCGGCCTGTGGGAACAGCTACGCCGGGGCGGGTAGGGACGTATTCAGGGTAGGGGTGCTGGCGGAGGACGACTAGCGAGGTGCCGCGCGGTCGACCGCGACCCCACTGGCAATGAGGCCGTCCACCTCTGTATCGGCCAGCCCGGCCGCCACGAGGACTTCCCGGGTGTGCTCGCCGAGCGCGGGCGGAGGCGAGCCGATGGGCCGCACCACTCCATCTATCCGGATGGGCGTGCCCAAGGTGCGCGCAGTCGCGTCCGACCCATGCGCCACCTGCCCCTCCTGGACCATCCCGCGAGCGCGGGCCAGCGGATGGTCAAGCGCCTCGCCGAGGTCGAGCACAGGGGCAACGCACGCATCGACTCCCGCGAACTCGGCAACCCAGTCGTCGCGCGGCCGGCCGGCCAGGGCCACCGCCACCTCGTCGACGGCGGTCGGGTCGGACGCGCGGTCCACGAGGTCGGCGCGGCCCAGCGTGCCGCAGAAGGCTGCCCAGAAGGCCGGCTCGAGGGCGCCGACCGAGAGATACCGGCCGTCCGAGCAGCGATAGACGTTGTAGCAGGGCAGCAACCCGTTGAGCGGCATGCTGCCCGGGCCAGTCGCGGCGCCGCTGGCGAAGAAGGCCCCGGCATGGATGGAGGTCCAGGCCAGCGCGGCGTCGTACATCGACACCTCGACGCGGCTGCCCGCCCCCGTGCGGGCCGCGTGGACGAGGGCGGCCAGGATGCCCATGCCCAGGATCGTCCCGCCGCCCAGGTCGCCGACCTGGACGCCCGGGATGGCCACCTCACCGCTGCGGGTGCCCGTGATGCCCAGCACGCCGGCGTAGGCGGTGTAGTTGAGGTCGTGCCCCGCGACGTCGCGCAGCGGTCCGTCGGAGCCGTACCCGGTCAGCGAGGCGTAGACGACCCGCGGGTTCACGGCCCGGACCGCGTCATAACCCACGCCGAGGCGGTCCACGACCCCCGGCCGGAAGCCCTCGATGACGACATCGACGGTCGCCGCGAGGCGCAGGAAGGCGCTGACCCCCGCCGGCGACTTCAGGTCCAGCGCCACCGACCTCTTGCCGCGGCCGACGATCCACGAGGCCGCAGATTCCGGGCCGATCCGTGGCTCCCCCCACCGCATGTAGTCGCCGGCAGTGGGTTCCTCGACCTTCACGACGTCCGCGCCGAGGTCGGCCAGCAGGGCGCTGAGCACCCCGCCGGGCAGCAGTCGGGTGAGGTCAAGCACCCGCACGCCGGCCAGCGGATCGCCGGTCATGCCGCTCCCCCACGCACGCCACCGATGCTAGCCCCGCCGCCGACACCATGAGATGGCGTCAATCCCAGGCGCCGGGACCGACGCCAGAGGCTGGTGTCGGCGCCGGCGTCAGGCGCGGGGCCGCCAGCGCCGCCAGACCGCGGTGGCCGCGGCGCGCGTCTTGCCCTCCCACAGGAGTTCGACCTCGACAGTGACAGCGCTCTCGCTGGCGTCGACGAGGGACGCCCGGAGGTCCACCGGCTCGGTCAGCGGGCTCGGCCTGAGGTAGCGCACGTTCAGGCCGGCGGTCACAAAAGGCAGCGGGACCTCGCCCGTGAGCAGCCCGAGCCGGTCGGCCTCTAGGATCATGGGGGTCGCGCTGTGGCAGTCGAGAAGCGTGCAGATGATCCCGCCGTTGAGGTAGCCCAGGCCGTTGTCATGCTCGGTCCACGGCACGAAGGTCGCGACCGTCGCAGCCGTCCCGTCGGTGGCCGGGTAACTGGCCAGCCGCAGGCCCTTGGGGTTGATGGGCCCGCATCCGAAACAGGTCATGGTCGGGAAGAACCGTTCCTGCAGGCTCGGGTCACCGTCCCCGACGATCCCCGTCATGAGCACCCTCCCGTCGTCGGCGGGACTCTAGTCGCGCGAGGCCGGAAGAGTTGACAAGAGTTCTTTCGAAAGATATCTTTTGATTATGCCCTCCGATCCCACCACCATCACGACCATCGAGGATGCGCACGCCTTGAAGGCGCTGGCGCACCCCGTGCGACTGGACCTGCTCGAGGCCGTCGGAGTCCACGGGCCGCTCACCGCCACCCAGGCCGCCGAGCTTGTCGGCGAGAGCCCGGCAAACTGCTCCTGGCACCTGCGCCAGCTGGCGAAGTACGGCTTCCTCGAGGAAGTTCCCGACGCCAAGGGCCGGCAGCGCCCGTGGCGCCGCACCGCATCAGGAATGCAGTGGAGCGACACGGGACCCGACGCCGCCTTCGAGGCCGCCTCCCGAGCGCTGACCGAGGTCTTCATCGAGCGCGAGACCCGGCTCATTCGGCATGCCATGGCGCAGCCCCAGCCAGCCGGCTGGGCCGACTCGCCGATCGCCATGCAGTCGGTCAGCTGGCTCACCGCGGAGGAGATCGCCCAGCTCGAGCACCAGTTCTGGGACATCCTCGCCGCGTTTCGGCCACGCGTCACGGACCCCAGCCAGCGCCCCGCGGGCTCGCGGCCGGTCCGCTTCATGGCCCTCGCGGCCCCCGACGACACCTTGTCCGTATCCCCCGAGACTCCAGAACCAGGAGATGCCGATGACTGACTACGCGCGCACGGCAGTGGCCGAGCCCCTTTCGATCCCCAGGTGGCTGGGCTTCCGCGCCCTCGACGACAACCAGGCTCCGCGCAGCGCCCGGGAACGGTCCGTGTGGCGGCATCTGCGCAGGTTCAGCCCCGCCAGGACTCGTGGTCCTAGGGCCGCCACTCATGCGGTCCCCAGCCGCCCGGCCTACTCCCCGAGCCAGCACCGTGGCCACCAGATGCTGCTCCTCGATGACCGCACGGTCATCGGCAACCCCGGGGGGGCGGCGTAGACGAAGGCCCCAATTGCTGCGATTGTCAGTCATGCGCATTACTCGGATCGCGGCCATGGTTGCCGCGGCGGCGATGGCCAGCGCCTCAGGCCTGTGGTCGGGGGTCTCGGCGGGGGCGATGCCGCCGCGGGTCGTTGTCGCGGAGCGAACATGCGATTTGGCAGCCGACCCAGTGGCGTGTCCGCGAGCGGACTTGCACGGCCAGAACCTTCGCGCAAGGGACCTGACCGGCGCGAATTTCTATAGGGCGAACCTCTCACGCGCGAACCTGGCCCGCGCGGACCTGACCGACGCCGACCTCGGTTGGGCGAACCTGACCCGAGCGAGACTGGTTCGCGCCGACTTGACCGACACCCGCCTGATCGAGGCGCAGTTGACCGGCGCGAACCTGACCGGCGCGGACCTGACCGACACGCTCGGCGGCCGCGCGGACCTGACCGACACGAACCTGACCAACGCGAGACTGGTTCGCGCGGATCTGGACGAGGCGGACGTGACGGGTGCGAACCTGGCCAGCGCGGACCTGACCGACGCGGACGTGGCCAACGCGGACCTGACCGGCGCGGACCTGACCGGCGCGAACCTCGCCGACGCGGACCTGTTCTCCTCGGACCTGACCGACACGGACCTGACCGACGCGAACCTGACCGATGCGAACCTGACTTTCGTGGATCTGGACGGCGCGAACCTAACCGGCGTCAGCTGGACCGGCGTGGGTCTGACGGGCGTGGACCTAGCCGGACGGGACTTGACCGGCACGGATCTGGACAGCGCGGATCTGGACGGCGTGAACCTGACCAAGGCGAACCTAACCGACGCGAACCTGTTCTACGTGCTGCTGCTCGGCGCGAACCTGACCAAGGCGAACCTGACCCGCGCGAACCTGTCCCGCGCGAACCTGACCGGCGCGAACCTGGCGAAAGCGAACGTCGCGGGGGTCATCTGGACTGGTGCCACGTGCCCGAACGGACTGAAGGGTCCCTACCCCTGCACGGCGTAGCCCGTTGCCTTGTCCTGCCGACGCCCGGCGGGACGAGCGAGGCGGCGCACCCTGGAGATGCCTGTCGCGGTCACGTGCGGTATGGCCAACCCCTCGAATCGGTCCGCACCCGTTACGCCTCGCGGCCTGACTCCTGACGCGGGGCGGCGCCTGCGCAGGCTGCGGCCCTCGTGGGCCCGCCGCGGATCCGACCCTGCCCGTGCCTTGTCCCGCGGGGCGCGCTTGCGCGGACGGGCTGTCCGTGTAACAGTTCTCGCAGCAAGGGGAGTATCCCCATCGCTGATGGTCGTCAATACGGCACTTCGGTGCCCGGCCATCAGGTCGACCTCTGGTCGGCGGCGAGAGACCTTGTGTTGTTGACAGTCGTCACGACACGAGGAGCGCCATGCACTGCGACACATCGATCACCAACGCTGGCGACAGCGTCCTCGTCGGCACGTGTCCCCGGCCCCACCAAGTCAAGGAGATCTCCATGGGAACGACCACGACCACCCGCACCGAGAACGGCGAGCGCGCCGGGCGCCCCCAGCTGACCCGGGAGGGCGCCGACCTGCTCGCTGCCCACGCCACGGATATCCGCGAGCGCCGACTGGCCGAGCTTCGTCCGTTGCTGGTGGAGCACGAGAGGGACGAGCGCCACGTGGCGGAGTTCGAGCAGTTGCTGGCACAGGCGGACGAGTGGGACCGCTTCCTGGCTTCCGCCCAGATCATCGCGATCGACCCGGCCGACTTCGATGGCAACGTGGCCCTCGGGGTCCGAGTGAAGATCAGGCTGGTCGACAAGTCGGCGGCCTGGGTGCGCCTTGTCCACCCGCGCGAGGCCGTCCTCGACGAGGAGCGCATCTCGGTCACGTCACCGTTGGGAATAGCCCTGCTCGGGGCCGCGGTCAAGGACAAGGTGACCGTGAGCGCGCCGGCCGGCGACTGGGTCTGCTCGGTGCTCGAGGTCGACGCCTCGGGCGTCATCGCGACCGAGCCGAAGCGCCGCCGGTTCCCGCGGCCGCGGAAGTCCTAGTCGCGGCGCTGCGTCAGTGACGTAGCGCGCTCGGCTCCTCGACATGGGTCAGGTGACCGTCGAGGATCTCGAACACCCGGTCCGTGTACTCGACCATCCGCAGGTCGTGCGTGACCATGATGCCGGTCTTGCCGCGCCCCTTGATCTCACGACGCAGCAGTTCGACGACCTGTCGACCCATCGCGGTGTCGAGGGCCGCGGTGGGCTCATCAACCAGGACCAGGTCCGGATCGTTCATGAGTGCCCGGCCGATCGCCACCCGCTGGCGCTCCCCGCCGGACAGCTGCTCGGGGAGGTTCTTCGCGCGGCCAGCCAGGCCCAGCTCTTCGAGCAAGTCGTCCGCCCGGGCCTGTGCCTGCGCCCGCGAGGTGCCCTTGACGAGAGACGCGACGTACAGCAGGTTCTCACGGGCCGTCAGGAACGGAACGAGGTTGGCGGACTGGAAGACGAAGCCGACCTGCTCCGCCCGGAAGGCGGTGAGGTCCTTCTTCGACAGCCCCGTGACGTCGATGCCGCCGAGCGTGACCGTGCCGCCGCTGGGGGAGAGCAGTCCGCCGACGATCGAAATGAGCGTCGTCTTGCCGGAACCCGACGGTCCGAGGAGGGCGACGAACTCCCCTTGGTCGACGGCCATGGTCGCGTCCGCCACGGCGACGACCTCGGTGTGGCCCTCCCCATAGACCTTGCGGACATCCGACACGCGCAACAAGGCCGACGCATGGTGGGTCGCGTCGAGGGCGGGCGGCTCCCCCGGACCGTTCGGCACGGAACCCGTGGCGGCGAGGACGGGATCCTCGCTGGTGGGTCCGGGCGTCATGGCGTCGGTCATAGTGCGCCTCCGATGGCGGTTGCCGGGTCGATGCGGGCGATGCGGCGCAGGGAGAACAACGCCCCGACCACCCCCGCGACGAGCGTGAAGATGGCGATCGTGACCAGGGTGTCGGTGCGGAACAGGGTCGGGACCTCGGGCGGGATGACTAGCCCGAACAGACGGGCGAGCAGGGCGCCGAGCACGACTCCGAGGACCGAGGCGATGGCGGCCTGCAGGATCACTCCGCGCCCAAGTCGACCGGTCGATGACCCGAGCGCCTTCAGCGCGGCGAACAGCTCGCGCTTCTCCAGGACGAGCAGGGCGAAGAACAGCGCGACGACCAGGCCCGCGACGGCCAGGGTCGTGTAGATGATGGAGTTGAGGGTCGAGCTCTGCTGCTCGACGCCCGGGATGGCCAGGCCGGTCTGCTCCGCAGTCAAGGCGGTCGCCCCGGGAACGGCTGCCGCGATCTGGGCCAGGTCCGAAGAAGCAGGCGCGACGACCGCGATCGCGTTGATCGCCGTGGGCTGGCCCCGCAGTTCCGGGCGGACGGCGTCGCGCATCTCGCGCCATGTGTCGACCGACGTCCAGAGTGTGGGCTGCAACTGGTAGGAGCTGTCCGCCACGAAGCCGACGATGGTCGCGGGGATCCCGCCCACGGCGATGGTGGAGCCGACCACGACTCCGTCGTCGCGGAGCCGAGTGTCGGCCGCAGCCGCCCCCGCTTCACCGGCCTCCGGCAGCCTTCCCTCGACCAGGGTGGTCGGCGTCCCCGCGTTCCCCGGCTCGATGCCGAACACGGCCAGGTCGACTGGGCCCTGCGGCCCCGCCCCACCGGTGAGCAGCACTCCGACGGGTCCGGCCTGCTCCACGCCTGGGGCTGCCGACACGGCCGCGACGTCGGACTCATCCAGACGCGACCGGACGAGCGAGCCCTCGGCCTCACCCGAGAAGACATAGGCAGTGGCGGACGTCGAGCGCACGGCACCGGTGGCACCGTAGAACAGCCCGTCGGCGAGCGCCCCGAGGACCAGGACGAGGAAGACGATGAGCGAGAGCGCGGCGACGATGGTCGCGAAGCGCCCCTTGCCGCGCTGGATCTCACGAATGGCGAGCATCATCGCGCGCCCACGGCGGTGGCCGGGTCGATCCGGGCGATCCGCCGGATGCTCAGCAGGCCCGCTAGCAAGGAGAACGCCAGGACTGCGGCGACAGTCCCGGCGATGAGGACAGGGCTCAGGCTTACCGGCAAGCCCGTGTTGAGGCCCTGGACAGCGAGCAGCGTGAGGCCCACCGCGATGACGGAGGCGGCGAGCACCACGAGCGTGATCTGCAGCGCGACCGTGGCGGCGAGCGATCTCGTCGGGGTCCCGATGGCGCGCAGCAAGGTGAAGGACCGCAGCTTCTGGACGGTCAGGATCAGGAAGAAGAAGCCGATGACGACGATGCCGATGACGAATGTCAGCCCGACGAGGATGCCGAAGCTCTGCGAGATCGAGGAGATCCCGGGGATGAGCGCGACGGCCTGCTCGCGCGTGTAGCCCGTCGCACCCTGCACGGCGCCGGCCACGGAGGCGGCAACCGACGTCGCATCGGCTCCGTCCTCGACATCGAAGGCGACAGCGTTGACGGGAACGAAGGGCAGGCCGGGATTGGCGGAGGAGATCGCCTCCTCGTAGGTGGCCAGGTCCACGTACGCGGTCGGCAGCGCGTTGAACTGCGCCCCGCGCAGGAGTCCGACGACCGTCAGCGGAATACCCGTCGGCTCGAGGGTCACGGTGTCTCCGATGGCCACCCCGCCGCCGTCGACGGCCGTCTCGCCGGGTGCCGCTGGCAAGCGACCGTCGGACAGCCCCCCCGGGGCCCCCGGGGCATCGGGCTGGAAGCCGAACACCTGCAGGTCCGGGGTGGTTCCTGCCATCGTGGCCCGGCTGGTGAACGTGCCGACCGAGCCCACGGCGGCCACGCCGGGGACGGCGGCCACGGCCTGAGCGGTGGCCGGGTCGAGCCGGCTCGCCACGATGTTGTCCCGTGCGGTCGTCGAGTAGACCAGCCCGTCGGCCTGCAGCGCGTCGAGGGCCCCCGTGAGCGACCCGATCAACGCATTGGACAGGGTCGTGAGCAACAGCACCAGGAAGACAAGCAGCGACACGGCCGCGGTCAGGAGGCCGAATCGGAGCTTGGCACGCCTGACCTCCGCGGCCCCAAGGTTCACCCAGACATGCTCCCTTGACCACGGCAGGGCGGCAACTCGGGCGGAAGGCGCGGGTATGGTCCTCCCGAGCGGGGCCCGCGGCTCCCATGGGACAGGGGACGGCATGAAGAAGTGGTGGCCACTCGTGGCGCTCGCCATGGCGCAGTTCGTGATGGTGCTCGACCAGTCCGTCATGAACGTGTCGATCAGCACGCTGGTGGATGAGTTCGACACGACCGTGACGACGATCCAGGCCGTCATCACCCTGTACTGCCTGACGATGGCCATGTTCATGCTCACGGGCGGCAAGCTCGGCGACATCATCGGCCGGCGACGCGCGTTCACGGTCGGCCTCGTGATCTATGGCTGCGGCTCGGCGCTCACCGCCGTCGCCCCCACCGTGGCGGTGCTGACGTTGGGCTGGTCCATCCTCGAGGGACTCGGCGCCGCCCTGGTCATGC
>JAUXRN010000137.1 GCA_030681835.1 Actinomycetota bacterium | reverse complement strand
GACCTGGACGGCTCCGCAACCGTGACGGTGCTGTTCGGCCCATCAGGCGCGGGCAAGACGACGCTCCTGCGGTGCCTCGCCGGCCTGGAGCCACTCGACGGCGGGAGCATCGACTTCGCCGGCACCCGCTGGAATGACGGGACCCGGATCGTCGTGCCGGCCCGCCATCGCAGCATTGGCTACCTGTTCCAGGACCATGCCCTGTTCCCGCATCTGGACGTGTCCGCGAATGTCGCCTTCGGCCTGCGGGCCGTGGCACGTGCCGAGCGGCCGGGGCGGGTGGAACGTGCCCTGTCGGCCGCGCACGCCGGGCACCTTGGGTCGCGGCCCGTCCCGCAACTGTCAGGCGGCGAGGCGCAGCGCGTCGCCCTTGCCCGGGCCCTCGCGCCACATCCGGCGATGCTCCTCCTCGACGAGCCACTGTCGGCCCTCGACTCGACCACGCGCGCCTCGCTGCGCACCGAGTTGCGCCAGATCCTCGTCGAGCAGCGGATCCCCACCATCGTTGTCACCCACGACCGGACCGAGGCGCTGGCCCTCGGCGACCGCCTCGTCGTCCTGGTCGACGGCCGGGTACGGCAGGTGGGCACTCCGGTCGAGGTGTTCGACCGGCCGGCTGACGAGGTCGTCGCCGGGGTCGTGGGCGTCGAGACGGCCGTCACGGGCACCGTGCTCGCAGCCCGTGACGGCGTCGTGCAGGTCGACGTCTCGGGGCGCAGCCTCAGCGCCGCGCTGGCCGACGAGGAGTCACCGGCAGCGGGTTCACCCGTCGTGGTGTGCATCCGCGCCGAGGACGTGTCGCTGCAGTCACGGCGGTCGGACGCTGTCACCAGCCAGCGCAACCAGTTGGACGTCACGGTGACCCGGGTGACGGTCGAGGGGGCCCTCGTGCGGGTCGACCTCGACGCCGGTTTCCGGCTGAGTTCGTACGTCACCCGCCCGGCTCGCGAGGACCTGGGCATCGTCGAAGGCGCTCGGCTCGTGGCCACGTTCAAGGGACAGGCCGTGCACCTCGTGCCCCGCTGAACGCCGCGGATACGGTGCTGGCATGGCCAGGCCACTGGAGGAGCTCGTCGATCCCTCGTGGGTGCCGGCCCTCTCCCCCCATCGCGACGCCCTCGCCGGGATCGGCGACTTCCTCCGGGCCGAGAACGCGGCGGCCCGGCGCTGGGCGCCGGCCGGCGACCGAATCCTGCGCGCCTTCGAGCAACCGCTCGACGACGTGCGTGTCCTCATCGTCGGGCAGGACCCCTATCCGACGCCGGGCCACGCCGTGGGGCTCTCGTTCTCCGTGGCGGCTGAGGTCCGGCCGCTCCCGCGGAGCCTGCAGAACATCTTCCGCGAGCTGCACGACGACACCGGCCAGCCGGCCCCGCGCTCGGGCGACCTGACGCCGTGGACCGACCGGGGAGTGCTCCTGCTCAACCGCGTGCTCACCGTTCGGCTGGGCGAGCCGGGCAGCCACCGCGGCATCGGCTGGGAGGCCATCACCGCTGCGGCAATCCAGGCGCTCGTCGCCCGTGCCGATGTCCCGCTCGTGGCGATCCTGTGGGGCCGGGACGCGCAGTCGCTCATGCCGGACCTGCCCGACGTGCCGGTCATCACGACCGCGCACCCGAGCCCGATGTCGGCCGACCGCGGCTTCTTCGGCTCGCGGCCGTTCAGCAGGGCGAACGCGCTGCTCGATGAGCTCGGGGCCGACCCCGTCGACTGGACCCTCCCCTAGCTCCCAGCCCTCGCCGACCTTGAGGGTCGGCGGGGTTAAGGCGGTGGTGGCGCGGGGTCGAGCAGGCCCCGGGCCGCGATGTCCTTGTGCACGAGGTGCTCGGCGACAAAGGACATGAACGGAACGGTGCCGGCGACCAGGATCGCCAGCGTCTTCAGCACGCTGTAGCGGATCCGGAAGGCGAGGTCGACCCCGGCGACGAGGTACAGGAAGTACAGCCAGCCGTGCGCGATCCACAGGTACCCGTAGAGCGCCGGCCGCATGGCGGCGTCCTCGTACCCCCAGAACAGCCGGCCGACGACCAGCCACACGAACGCGACCGCCAGCACCACGCCCGTGACATAGGCCATGACCCGGTATCGCAGGAATGCCCCCCTCATGCCCAGCCCACCTCGTTCGCTCGTGGCGGGTCTGCACCCGGGCGCTGGCAGGTGATCCCGGCCACCGCGACACCGAAGCGCGCGGCTTCGACGACCGCGCGCCGGTCCCTCAGGTCGGTGCGGCCAAGGTCCTCGTGCATCCACCAGGCCAGGAACCCGCCGCTGAACGAATCGCCGGCCCCGACCGTGTCGACGACAGGGACCTGCGGCACGTCGACGACGGTGTCGTGGCCACCGACGATGACGTGCACGGCGCTGCCACCGTCGGTGAACAAGACGGCGGCCCCGGTCCCGGCCTGCAGGTCCCTGGCCGCTGCGAGCCGGTCCGACCCGGGGAACAGGAACTCCAGGTCGTCGCCACTGACCTTCACCACGTCGGCGCGGGCCAGGGCCATGTCAAGTGCCGCGCGGAAGACGGGTGACCCGGCCATGACGCTTGGCCGGCAGTTCGGGTCGACCATGACCACCTGGTCCTCCCGAGCAGCGGCCACCAGGGCGAGCGAGGCGTCCACGAGCGGCTCGAGCACAAGCCCCAGGGTGCCGACGTGCAGTGCCCGGCAGGCCGGGTCGACGTGGGCGAGGGCCACGTCGGGGGTCAGGGCCGAGGCTGACGTGCCGTCCATCAAGAAGCGGTAGGTGGCCGCACCGCCCGCGTCCAGGGCCGCGATGGCGAGGGTCGTGGGCTCGGGCACCTGGCGGCCTGGCGCGAGCGTCACTCCGTCCTGCTCGAGCAACCGCATGATGCGTCGCCCGAATGCATCGGTGGACACGCCACCGAGGAAGGTGGCGGGAATGCCAAGGCGGGCGGCAGCGCGGGCGGTGTTGAGCGGTGCACCGCCGATGACGGAGGTCACCTCGCCCGCGGGGTCGACGATGATGTCGACGAGCGCCTCGCCTACGACGGTGATCATGGGCCGACGGTGATCATGGTGCCTCAAGGCTAGTCGCAGCCTCGTCCTGCTCACGGCGCGCGTCGACCCACAACCACCGCATGTAGACCGCTGCCGCGAAGAGGGCGAAGATCCACCACTGGAAGGCATAGACGAAGTTCTGCAGGGGGAACGGCACGTCGGCGGTCTGGACGGTCGGATAGGCCGGGGCCGGGGCCGCCGAGATGGACGGCACCTGCTCCTGGAGCATCACGTAGCCCGGCAGCAGCGTCGTCCCCCACAGTCCTTCCAGCACGGAATGCGACACCGAGGCCACGACCGATCCATCGGTTGGCGCGCCGGCGTAGAACTCCTCGTCCGGGTGCAGGATGCCGCTGACGGTCACCGACCCGGGGACTGGCGCCATCAGAGCCGTGGCATCCGGCAGCCAGCCGCGCAGGACCGCCACCAGTTGCCCGTCGTCGAGGCGCAGTCCCGTGATGACCCACACGCCAGGGCGCCCGTCGAGCGAGCGGTTCGCGACGATCGCCTGCAGGGCGGGGTCGTATGCGCCGGACGCGGTCACGGGACGCCCGATGCTCTCGCCGGGCACCTGGTCGAGGCCGGCGTCGATGACCGACTCCACCGGGGCCGGCTCGGCCATCGCGGCCCGCTCGGCCGCGAGGATGTCCTGGGTCCGGTCCCACTGCCACCGGCCGAGGAACACGGTCGCCGCCGCGAAGACAAGGAGCGCTGCAGCGGCAGCCAGCCACCGGGGGGTCAGGGCCAGCCGCAGCGCTGCGCTACCCGTTCCCTGACTCATCAGGCCCTGGCCCACCGGGGCCGCGGCCCGGTGCCTCGCCGTCGCGCTCCGACGGCAGGTTGGGGTCGATCCGCTTCATCTGCTTGTTCATTGACCGGAACAGCAGGAAGAGCACGACGCCGAGGACGATGACGAACGCGAAGGCGATGGGACCCGCGTCGTCGATCAGCTTGCGCAGGACATCGGGATCCTGCTCAGCGAGCCGGACGGCCAGCGACACGGTCATGGCATCTCCCTCAGTCCGGCGAAGAGGTCGTCCTCTGGCAGGTCGGAATCGACGATGGATCGGGCCAACTGGAAATCCTCGGTGGGCCATACGCGCCGGTGGACCTCAAGCGGGACGGCGAACCACATGCTGTCCGGGGCGATCTGCGTGCGATGTGCCAGCAGCGCCCGGTCGCGGACCTCGAACCAATCGTCCGCCCGGACCCGCGTGGTCACCCGGGCCGCATCGTCCGGCCGGTCCTCCCACCTCTCCAGCCAGTCGTGGTACGGGGAATCGAGGTCCTCGTCGATCATCGCCAGATGCAGCGCCTCGACGCGGGCCTTGCTGAACTGCATGTTGTAGTAGACCTTCGGGACGACCCACACCCGCCCACCCAGGGTGGGATGGAAGCGGGGATCGGCCGCGGCGTCGACCGCGGCCATCGTGGTCTCGTGGGTGCGGATGTGGTCCGGGTGGGGGTAGCCGCCATTCTCGTCGTAGGTCGTGACGACGTGCGGGCGGAACGAGCGGATCAGCTCCACCAGCGGTGGGACGGTCTCCGCCAGTGGCAGGGCGGCGAAGCAGCCGTCCGGGAGCGGCGGCGTCGGATCGCCCTCGGGAAACCCGGAGTCCTCGAAGCCGAGCCAGGCGTGCTGCACCCCGAGCACGTCAACGGCCCTGGCCATCTCGTCGCGCCGCACGGCCAGCAGCCCACGCTCATCGACGTCGGCCTGCGCAGCCTCATTCAGCACGTCGCCGCGCTCCCCGCCCGTGCAGGTCACCACCATGACGTCGACGCCCTCGGCGACGTACTTCGCCATGGTGGCGGCGCCCTTGCTCGCCTCATCGTCGGGGTGGGCGTGCACGGCCATCAGCCGGAGTGTCGATGTCACGGGGTTAGTCTCCCCTACGTGCCATCGCCCTACACGCGGGACCAACTGAGCCCCCCCATGCAGGCCCGGTACGGCGTGGACCGGCGGCCAGTGGGCCGGTGGATCGGGATCGGCGTCGTCGCCCTCGTCTTCACGGCCATCCTGGTCGGCGTGACGGTGGCCCTCACCACCCGCGACTCGGTGCAGAACCGCCTGCTGTCGTGGACGGTTCAAGGCCCGGACCGCGTGGACCTGACGTACCAGGTCACCCCCGACGGCACCGAGGTCGTGCAGTGCATCCTGCGCGCCCAGGACAGCCGGCGCATCGACGTGGGCTACGCCGTCGAGGCCGTCGCGCCCACCGCGAATCGCGTCCCGGAGATCCGCGCGTACTCGCTGCGCACCCTCGCCCCGGCCTACACGACCGAACTGCTGGGCTGCGCGACCGGGACGCTCCCGGCCGTGCCTCCGCCCCAGTTCCCCCCTGGCGTGGTGGCGCCCGAGCAGCCATGGGCGGCCGCGCAGGAGTCGGCCGGCGAGTAGGCCACGATTCCGCCGCGGGCTGACGCACCTCGCGCATCCGCCCGCTTCGGCATACGGTCGCCGAGTGACCTCCCTCGCCCCGGCCGTGCCCGCCCACCTGCCGACCACGCTCGGCGCCCTCCGGGCGACCGGGTACGCCCCGCGCCCGGTCAAGGAGGAGATCCGCGCGAATGTGACCGCACGGCTTCGGGCCGGCGAGCCCACCTTCCCCGGCATTGTCGGGTTCGAGGAGACCGTCGGCCCCCAGCTCGAGCGGGCGCTGCTGGCCGGCCATGACATCGTGCTGCTCGGCGAGCGAGGGCAGGGCAAGACGAGGCTCATCCGGTCCCTCACCGCCCTGCTTGACGAGTGGGTCCCCGTCGTCGTGGGCTGCGAGATCAACGACGACCCGGTCGAGCCGATCTGCGCCCGGTGCCGCCGCCTGCTCGCCGAGGACAAGGATGCCCTCCCCGTCACCTGGCGCCACCGCAGCGAACGCTTCGGCGAGAAGCTGGCCACCCCGGACACGTCGGTCGGCGACCTGGTGGGTGATGTCGACCCGGTCAAGGTCGCGGAGGGACGCAGCCTCGGTGACAGCGAGACCA
>JAUXRN010000033.1 GCA_030681835.1 Actinomycetota bacterium | reverse complement strand
CGCGCAGGCCTCACACGGCTACAGCGCACCGTCGTTCGGCTACATCCTCGGCTTCATCGCGGCCGCGTTCATCGTCGGCAAGGTCGCCGAGAGCGGCGCGACCCGGACCTTCTGGCGCACGGTCGGGCTCATGATCCTGGGCAACGCCATCATCTACGCCGTCGGCGCGACCTGGCTGAAGTACAACCTCGGCATCCCGTGGTTCGGCGAGGCATCGGCCTGGGCCTACGGCGTGCGCGACTTCCTGGTCGGCGACGCCATCAAGATCGCCGCAGCCGCAGGGATGCTCCCGCTCACCTGGCGCCTGCTCCGCAAGGCCAACCTCACCAACTAGAACCGAGAGAACGTGGAGAGGGAGGTCATGCGGCCGCTGACGGAATGCCGCACAGCGGCCTCAGCCAGGTCGGCGGCCCGGCTGAACATAGACATGGCAAGCCCACTGTGAGTAATCGGAGCCCCGGTCTCAGTGCCGTCCATATTCACCCATCCGCCCGTCGCAATCGGCCCGGTGGGTCCGACAACCAACGCAGGGACCGCTGAACGCTGCTCTCACCCACGGTCCACGGAAGACACCCGGCGGCCCTGGAACGGCAGCAACCTACCTGGCCACGAGTTCAAATGAAAGGGATCGACATGGGCATCTCGACGGTTGGTGTCATCGGCCTGGGCACCATGGGTGCGGGCATCGCCGAGGTGGTTGCCCGCCACGGTTACGCGGTCATCGCGATCGAGGCGGACTCCGCCGCCGTGGATCGGGGCCGCCTGTCGATCGAAGGGTCCACGGGCCGCGCCGTCTCGCGGGGGAAGCTGGACGCGGCCGAGCAGTCGGCCCTGCTGGGCCGGATCGCCTACTCCATCGAGCTCGCCGATCTCGTGGGCGCCGACCTGGTCATCGAGGCGGTCTCGGAGAGCCTTGAGCTCAAGACGAACCTGCTCGCCCGAGTCGACGCCATCGCACCCGCCCACGCGATCCTCGCGACCAACACCTCCTCGCTTTCGGTGACCGACATCGCGGTCGCGACGCAGCGGCCGGCCAACGTCGTCGGCATCCACTTCTTCAATCCGGCCCCGGTGCAGGGCTTCGTCGAGGTCGTCCGAACCGTGGTCACCTCGCAAGGCACGATCGATGAGTCGGTGGCGTTCGCGGCGTCGTTGGGCAAGGAGCCCGTCGTCGTCGACGACAAGGCTGGTTTCATCGCCAATGCGCTGCTGTTCGGCTACCTCAATCACGCCGTGTCGATGTTCGAGTCGCGCTACGCCA
>JAUXRN010000131.1 GCA_030681835.1 Actinomycetota bacterium | reverse complement strand
ACTTACCTTGCACCGAACGGCCAGAAGGCCTTGGACCTGCGCCTGGCCCGCAAGACGGTCGGACCCGTGCCGGCCGGCACGGCCGCGCGACTGGATCCGGCGGCGCCGGAGATGCTGGTGGCCGAGGGGGTGTTCACCACGCTCTCGGCCACCGAACGCTTTGGCCTGCCCGGCTGGGCCTTGATGTCGACCCGCAACCTGAAGACCTGGTGCGCGCCGCCAGGCGTGCGCTCAGTGCTGATCGCCGCCGACCGTGGCCTGGATGGGGTGGCCTCGGCGCAGATCCTGGCGGCGCGCCTGCTACGCCAGGGCGTCGCGGCGCGGATCGAGTTTCCACCTGAACCCTTCGGCGACTGGAACGATGCGGCGGAGGGCTCATAGCGTGGCTACTGGGATCAGTGGCTGAGACTAGCGGAGCTGTATGACGCCCACCACTTGAGAGGTCCGCTCTTCGGTCCAAGGCAAAAAGGCAGCCCTGCGCCAACAGCAGACACCGGCATCGCTTCGGAAAGGGGACATTCCCAGGCGCTGCTCAGCAACAGCTCGGCGGCGCTCAAGTGATCGAAGCCCCGGGACAACCTTCACGGCGCGCCATCTCGTCGCGCTCGCACGGGCCACCTCCTCACCTCAATGCGTCGACGATCGCCAGTGAGCGACTTGGGCGGCGGACGCCATCACGGGCACCCCTGGGACGGCGCTTACGGCGTCCATCCGCCTAGCCTCAGGCCTTCGGCAGATTGAGGACCTGGCCCATGTAAAGCCGATCAGGATCGATGATGGTCGTCCGGTTGAGTGCAAGGATCTCGGATTTCCGCTTTGCGTCGCCCAACAAGTCGCGCGCTATGACGCCGAGGGTCTCGCCGGACTTGACGGCATGACGCCGGAACACCTGGTTGTTGGCCTTGATGTCCGGGAGCCCTTCATCACCATCGGCGTAGCCGCCCCGGGCGCGGAACTCCCAATCCTCATAGCCGGAAGCGGCGCCGTTCATCAGTGGCGCGATGTCACTCAGCGAGCCGGGCAGATAACGCTCGTCTTCAGGCACCATATCCTTCGGGGCCGCCCACCGGAGGATCGATGACAGAGCGACCTCGTGCAACGCCTTTGGCCCCACCCGGTCATCCCTCGGCAGCAGCTTCATCCCGATGCCGGCCACGCTCCAGTCAGTCTTCGAAGAGTTCTCGAGCGAGGCCAGGGCGTCCGGCTTAATGCCGTAGATGCGCGACACCGTGCTAGTGTCGAGCGCCAAGCCAGCCGCCTTCGCTCCTTCCAGCACCCACTCGAGCCCTTCGTCCGATAGGCCGCGAACGTCGCCGCCGCCGCCCACCGAGCCGTGGTCCCCGGGGAACCAGAGCTGCTGGTAGGGACGGTTGGGATCATCCACCGCGACGCCCCGCGCCTTGTTCAAGTCGTCGACATTGTCCCAGAGGGTAACGTCGAACTTCTTGCGGCGCTCGTCGAGGGCAACCGCGTGGCGCGCGCTGTCGACGGAGCTGTGCAGGTTGTGGTCATGGAACTCTGCCGCATCGAACTCGCCGTCGTCGTCCCGGTCGCCAAGCACAGACGAGCCGATGGTCTTCACAGTGTCCCACACGCCAATGTAGCGGATTCGCACGATGGGGGCCTTGTCCGGGTCGAACCCCGGCACGTTGGCCTTTCTCCACGCGAGATCTTCCTCGCTCGCGCAGCAGTCAGGGACGAACTCCCGCCGGAACCTCGTCAGCAGATCGAGCCCGTTAGAGGGGTTGCCGGCATCGCGCTTTTGGTAGAGCGCGGTGGCCACCTTTATCTGATCGGCGAAGCAGCTGTTCACGACCCCGACGTGGTGGACTAAGCCGGCAAACGAGCGGGCCGTGTAGGCACCCCGGGAGAAACCGAAGATAAAGATCTCGTCGCCCGGCTCATAATTGAAGACTAGGAACTTGTAGGCCTCGACAACCTTTTCGTAGAGCCCCGAACCAAAAGCTCCGCCCTTGAAGGCGTCATCCCGGGTCGAGCCCACTCCTTCATCATAGTAGACGATCTGCGGACCGCTCGGGGACGTATTGCGCACCGCCGCCGCAGTGATTGCCACGTTGGTCGGGAACGCACGGTCGAGCGTGTTGCTCGTGCCGTCGAAACAGAACACCAGGCGCTTGCAGACGCGCTCGCTCATGTCGTTTTCCTCACGGTCAGAAACTAAGCGGCCCGCCAACGGCGGGCCGCTTCAATGATCAGGAGTTCTCGGTGTCACGGCCGTCGGGTTCGGCGGCCACGCCCTTGAACTTGCCCGGAGTTTGCTTGACTTCCATGAACGCGCCCGTGCGCTCGTCGCGCTTCTGGTAGAGCCCGTCCTGACGCTGGAACTGAGTCCTACCCGTCACCGATCCGCGACGGAAACCATCACCTGTATTCTTCGCCATGGCGGCGGTCCCTTATTCAAATCCGCGACGACCTCGTCGCAGGCAAATGGATAACGCACCAAGGGTGTCAGTTCCTGTCATGGTCCGCCGGCGGGCGGCCGTAGGCGTCAAGGGCGCAGAGCGCGTTGACCAGCGCCATCTCCTCGATCGTACGGCAGGGCGTTTCAAGCAGCGCGGGGCTGGCGAACACGATGGCTGCCGCCTGAGCGCGAGACACCGCGACGTTGATGCGGTTTAGGGAAAACAAGAAGGCGATGTCGCGCGGCAATTCCTCGCCGCTCGAGGTCGTCATCGACACCAGGCAAACCGGTGCCTCCTGGCCCTGGAAACGATCAACTGTGCCGACGCGGATGGCGGCCGGCAGGGCCGCACGGAGGGCGTTGACCTGAGCGTTGTACGGCGCGACGACCAGGATGTCCTCGAGCTCGACAGGTCGCGCCCGCCCCTCCCGGTCGCGATAGGTGGCCGCGGTCAGCTGCTGAATCGCCGAGAGGATCGCCTGCACCTCTTCCGGACTGGTTTGGGCGCGGCCGGTATGCGGGACGGGCTGCAACCGGGCGCCCAGCAGGTCTGTGGCGGTCGGTCCGTGGGTGAGGGCCTGGGCGCCGGCGCCGGCATCGCTGTGGAGCTGACCCTGGTAGACGGTCTCCGAGATATAGCGGCACACGCTTGGGTGCATCCTGCGGCTGACCGGCATGAAGATTCCGCGCTCCGCCGGCACGACCCGGTGTTCGCCAATCAGATACTCGAGGCATGATCGCCCGCTCTGGCCGGGGTGCACGCCCTGCAAGGGTTGCGGCAACTGCATCGGATCGCCGACGAGGACCAGGTTGCGGGCACACCGCGCCATCGCCACGAGGTTGGCGAGGGAAACCTGGCCGGCCTCGTCGACCACCAGCACATCGAAGGCTGCCTCGGCGTACCGCGCGAAATGCCAGGCGGTGGCGCCGACGACCTGGGCATGGGCGATCTCCGGCGCATCGTTGTCGCTGACCAGAACCACGCCGCTCTCGGCTTCGTCGTCTCCATCGCCCGACGTCTTCTGGACCACGCAAGCAACCACGCCGCGTTGGCGGGCCTGGGTGACGGTCGCCTTCAACAGATTACTGATCGCCTTATGACTGTTGGACGCGACCGCGACTCGATGGCCTTCCACGATGAGGTCGCAGATCGCTTGGGCGCTGACATAGGTCTTGCCCGTTCCAGGCGGGCCCTGGATCGCGATCACCGAGCCATCGAGATCGCGAACGGCCCGGCTCACCTCGGCCGGCAGGTCCGCGCCCGGCGCCACGATACCTCCTGGTCGGGGTCCGCCGCGGAACCGCGGCGCCGCCCGGCTGAGCAGATCCTCGACGGCTCGGAGCGCGCCAGGTGCATCGACAAGCGCGTCCCCGACCGCCGCGACGGCCTTGCGCAAGACAGCGTTTTGGATCGGCATCGGCGGGATGAGGTCCAGGTGATCGGGAAGAGCGCCCTTCTCCAAAGTCCGGCGCAGAACCACTGTCCGATTCAGGGGGTCGATCACCCTTAGAACGACGGCGGACGGCTCCGCCGCGGGCTTGACGCAGGGACTCTTGCCGGCGCGCAGCTTGGTTTCCTGGGCTGGGTAGCGATATGACCTCTCGTAGGACTTGGCCGTAACTTTCACCGGCGGACCGACGGCCTCGAGACCCACCAGACAATCGAGGTCGTCGAGCATGTCGTCGCCTTCGGCGGCGAGCCGGTCGAAAATGGCCCACCAACCCGGCTTGTCCTCTCGTTTATGGAAATCGTGGAGGTCGGCGACGAGTGCGCCCACTTCCGGTCCGAGGCGCGCGCTCAAGGGCCCTAGCCGCGCACGCAAGGCTGCGTCCGCTGCGTCCTCTTCGGCAACGTTGGCCAGGGGCCCGGCCTCAGGGACCGCGCTGCGCGGTCGCCAAGCCATCCCCTGCGGCCGCACCGAGGCCACGAGCCAGTCGCGCAGGAGCTGGGTGGAGACGCAATCGGTTTCGTTATAGGCGCGGATCTCCTCTAGGAGCGCGGGATCCGCGTTGGCCCGCCAGCGTTCGTAGACGACGACGCTCGCCCCTGCCGTGGCCACCTCGCCGGCGCGCTTCTCCATGTAGAAGACCTCGAGGTCCTTGATCGAATACCCCGGCTCCGAAGTCACGACGCCGCCCGAAGCTACGCGGAACAGGTCGACAAAGCGGCCCTCGCGTTGGAGCTGGTCCATCGCCGCCTCCCCGACACGGTGGGCCGCGGTCAGGCGACGAAGGGCGGCGATCTCATAGTTGGCATAGTGGTAGATGTGAGCGCGGGGATAGGCGCGCATCCGCGCCACAAGGAACGCTAGCAACTCAGCGACGGCTTGCCCCTCCGCTTCGCGATCGTGCGCCCAGAACGCCCGGAATCGCCACGCGCCCGCGTCGCGCACCCACACACCGTGGAGGTATTCAAGGCCGCCGGGATAATAGGGATCGCCCTCGATGTCGTAGAAAACGTCGCCATCGTCCGGTTCCGGCAGGAGGGCAAGCCCCTTGCCGGGTTCGACGGCGCGGAGCTCGAAGGTTGGCGGACCGCCGGCGCGGCGCGCCGACTGCAGCCTCGCCTGGACCTGTAGACGCTGCTGGGTCTCCGCCGCCAGATGGGGCACGCGCGTGCCGAGGCCCGCGAGGGCGTCGAGGGTCAGGACCCCGGCGCTTTCGAGTTTCTGGCGCTGACTGCGGCTGATGCCGGCCACCAGGTTGAGGCTGCCGGCGGCGCCCCACTCGGCGTGGCAATGGGAACGCCACCGGCACAGTCGGCAGGCGCTGACCGGTTCAGGCTGCGTTGGCGGACGCCGATCCAAAAAGTCCTCGAGGCGGCCACGGGCGTGACGTGCGTAGGCCGACACCTGAGCCAGGCGAATGGTGGACCGCGACCCGTCTCCCAGCTCTAGATGCGCGGCCTCGGGCGCCAGCCCCTGCGCCTCGGCCAGGAGATCCGAGTAGAGCGTCAGTTGCAGCACATGCTTAGGATCCGGCGAGCGCTTGAGCTTCGTGTCGACGACCTCGTAGGAGAAGTCGCCCAGACGCGACGGCGTCTCCACGCGCTCAAGGAAATCTGAGTAGCCGCCCCAGGCGCCGCCGAGGAACGCGCCCTGGAAAATCACATCAGCGCCCGAAGCCATCGCTTCGCGGGTCGCCGCTGCCGAAGCCTCCAGCGTCAAGCGGTCCTTAGAGATCTCCAGCACATTGCGGCCACCGACCTTCAGGTTGGCGAGGAAGGCGGCCTCGTGAGCGTCTCCTTGCTGCTGCAGCAGTTCAGCTTCGTCGCTGTCGCGGTCAGGTTCCAGATCTCCGACCTCGATCCTGCGCAGGTCCAGCACGGTCGCATGGGCGCAGCCCTTGAACCGCATCAGGTCCGAAGCCGACAGCCGTAGCGCACCATCGATCCGTTGCATTTCAAGCCTCCCGGTTTTCAAGCTATACCATGACGGAAAGTGACAGAATCTGTCACGCGGAGGTTGTATTTGTCGTTCGCGAAAGCCCAACAACTCATCCAACTCGCCTGCCTGGCGTCTCGCCGCCGGGGCGTCTCGCTCGCGGAAATCCGCGAGGAATTCGCCTGCGTCCATCGGACGGCCCAGCGCATGACAGTCGCACTTGAGGCCGCCTTCCCCGCTACTGAGCAGCGGCCCGATGAAGACCGCCGTGTGCGATGGGTCCTGCCGCAACGTCCTGATATGCAGTTGCTCAGCGCCACGGCCGACGAACTGGTCGCGCTCGCCGCCGGAGTCTCGGCCCTGAAGCGGGCGAACATGTCCACCGAGGCCGACCTCGTCCGGCGGCTTGAGGCCAAGGTCCGCGCCCTCATTCCTGCGGCCCAGGAGTCCCGCCTGGGCGTCGATGAAGAGGCCTTGCTGGAAGCGCTTGGCTACGCCGTACGGCCCGGGCCGCGGCTTGCCGAGAATGTCGCGGTCGACAGCGCGATCTTCGAAGCGCTCAAGGGACCTTCCCGCCTGCGGATCGTCTATCGTGGCCACAGCGACAACATCGCCCGCGAGCGGCTCGTCGCCCCGCACGGGCTGTTGCTCGGCGTCCGCCGCTATCTGGTCGCCATAGATCTCTCCAAGACTGGGGCGGTGATGCGGCACTATCGCGTCGAGGACATCGACAAGGCGGAGGTCATGGCCGAGAGCTTCGACCTTGAGCACGGGTTCAACATACGCGATCATGCCCGCAAGGGCTTCGGGTCCTACGTTAATGCGGACCAGCTTACCGAGGTGGTCTGGAAGTTCAGACCGCACGCCGCCGAGCACGCCCGCCGCTTTCACTTTCATCCGACGCAGACGGTCGAAGACGCCGAGGACGGAGGACTGGTCGTCCGCTTCCAGGCCTCGGGCCTGCTGGAGATGTGCTGGCACCTCTACAGCTGGGGCGACGCAGTCGAAGTGATCGCGCCCGACGAATTGCGCAAGATGGCCGAAGGTCATCGTCGTAACGACTTCCCGGCGCTGCCCTGATTTCGCGATGAAACGGCCGGGAGGCGCCCCCCGGCCGCGCCGATCCGCACGGCCTAGCAGTCCGGCAGGTCGTCGAGGTTGTTCTTCGTGGAGCCGTCCCGCTGCGTGCGCAGATACTTGCCGGTCGCGCCGTTGACGACCCGGATGGGCGTCTCCTGGCCGTCGGTCCACTTTACAAAGTACTCGTGGACCTTGTTGTCGATGTCAGCGATCGCCTCGACCTTCTTGCGGGGCGACCACGCTTCCGCTCCGCTGCAGAGCTTGGTGATGTCGCCGTCCTTGTCCTTGCCGGACTTGTTCACGTAACGCTTAGCCATGGTGCTATCTCGTGGGTTAGAGTTGAGGCTCCAACCCTGAGGCCCGTGCATGTCAAATGCTGTCAGGGAACAAAGCGGGTCCACCCTCAAGCAGGACTGGCGGCTTTTCCAAGGGACAACGGCGAGCTGTGTACCTTGGGCGAACATTGTGCTTTCAGGGACGCCGCCGTACGTCCTCACCCGCCCGCGCGTTCACACATTGGCCAAACGTCGCTGCCATGGACCGGACTATTTCGACGCCCCGCAATGAGTCACGTCCGGACCCGGCGGCTTTAGGTTCCAGCGCCTGCCCTTGAGCGGACTATCCTAAGGTCAGCAATGAGCCCTTCTGCGAAGTTTGAAACGTCCGCTCGGCGGAATCGCACGCCGCCGCACCTAGCCGACCTGCGGCTCCGGAAAGGAGGGAGGTAGGGAGGGGTTGGGTGCGCTCAGGGGCAGGATGACCCTCGCCCACGGCGCTGGAACCCTGGTCCCATGACCCTTCCTGTCACCGCTACCCCCGTCTCGAATCTGGTCTTCGTCTCCTTGCAGGACCTGGCGCTCGCGCCGGAGAACATCCGCTTCAAGGAGCCCGCCGACGACGGCATCCCGCGTCTGGCCGACACCATCGCGGCCGCCAACGTGGTCATCCCGCTCAGCATCCGACCCGGCGCCAAGGGCGAGAAGCCGTTCATGGTGCTGG
>JAUXRN010000130.1 GCA_030681835.1 Actinomycetota bacterium | reverse complement strand
CCAGCACCCAGATGAGGGAGAACACCCCCTCAGCGGGCATGAGCATCGTCACGGTGCAGTCCTATCCTTCGTCGTCTCTGTGCTCTGGCCTAGTACTTCAGGAGGTTGGGCTCGTCGATGGACGCCGATCTTCGGGTCCGGAAGATCGTCACGATGATCGCCAGTCCGACCACCACCTCGGCCGCCGCGACCACCATGACGAAGAAGGCCACGACCTGCCCGTCGAGGTTGCCGTTCATGCGGGCGAACGCGACGAACGCGAGGTTGGCCGCATTGAGCATGAGCTCGACCGACATGAACACGATGATCGCGTTGCGGCGCACGAGGACCCCGAGGGCGCCGATGCTGAACAGCACGGCGGACAGCATCACGTAGTTGGACGGGTTCATTCGGTCCTGCCTTCCGTGATCTGCTGGACCTCGTCGACGTCCGTATGGTCGATGGGCGGGACGTCGCCACGGGCGCGGAGCGGCTCCGGGATGCTCGCCTCGCTGGTGGTGCCGTCAGGCAGGAGCGCCGGCGTGCCCACCGCGTTGTGGCGGGCGAAGACGCCGGGGTTCGGGAGGTTCCCCTTGACTCCGTCGCCGCTGAAGCGCTGCTCGGACAGTTCGCGCTGGCTGGGCAGTGGCGACCAGTGCTCGCGGTGCGCCAGCACCATGGCGCCCATGGCGGCTGTGATGAGCAGCGCCGACGTGACCTCGAACGCGATGAGGTACTTGGTGAAGATGAGGTTCGCTATGCCCTGGACGTTGCCGCCGTAGGCCGCGTTGGCCTCCTCCAGGCCGATGTCGCTGGTCTCGGCGAGGGCGTTCCCGATGCCCCAGACCAGCATGGTCCCGATCCCCAGGACGAGGAGGATCGCAGCCAGCCGCTGCCCCTTGATCGTCTCGATGAAGGAGTCGGATGAGTCGACGCCCACGATCATGAGGACGAACAGGAAGAGCATCATGACGGCACCGGTGTAGACGATCACCTGGACCATGCCGAGGAAGGGCGCCGAGTTGGCGACGTACAGGACGGCCAGGTTGATCATCGTGAGGGCTATCCAGAGCGCGCTGTGGACGGCCTTGCGCGACAGGACCATGCCGGCCGCCCCGGCCACGGCCAGGATGGCGCAGACCCAGAAGACCACGGCCTCGCCCGTGTTGACGTCGGTCACAGTGTCGGTCACGGCGCCACCTCCTGCGGATCGTCGACGACCGGCTGCGCCTGCTCCGGCACGGATCCCGTGATCTTGTTGGCGTAGTAGTCCTGCTCCGTGGTCCCCGGCACCATGGCGTGCGGTGCCGGCAGCATCCCGGGCAGCATCGGGCCGAGCAGGTCCTTCTTCTCGAAGATCAGGTCGGCACGGTTGTCGTCGGCCAGCTCGTACTCATTGGTCATGGTCAGCGCACGGGTGGGGCAGGCCTCGATGCACAGTCCGCAGAAGATGCAGCGCAGGTAGTTGATCTGGTAGACGCGTCCGTAGCGCTCCCCGGGGGAGAAGCGCTCGGTGGCGCTGTTGGAGGCACCCTCGACGAAGATCGCGTCTGCGGGGCACGCCCACGCGCACAGCTCGCACCCGATGCACTTCTCGAGTCCGTCAGCCCACCGGTTGAGCTGGTGCCGACCGTGGAAGCGCGGCTTGGTGGGGACCTTCTGCTCGGGGTACTGCTCGGTCACCACCCGCTTGAACATCGTGAGGAAGGTGACGCCGAAGCCGCGGATCACCTGGGGAGCTTCAGCCATGGTCGCCCTCCTGAGCAGTGATCGCCGGCTCGATGGACGCGTCCTGAACGATGGTGGTTGCGCCCGCAAGCGAGCGGCGCGACGTGTACGTGAACTCCTGCCCGGGCAGCGGTGGCACCGGGAACCCGCCCGAGGCGGCGTCGAACGGGCGAGCGGCCGATTCAGCCTCGACTTGCTCTTGAGCTGCAGCCTTGCGGTCCTGGCGCGCCTGGATGAGCCACGTCGCGAGGAGGAGCAGCACGATGATCACCGCGCCGCCCGCCAGGATCTCGCGGTTGCCGATGGCCACGTCGTTGCGCAGCGCCCGCGCGGCGGCCACGATCATGATCCAGCCGATCGACACGGGGATGAGCAGCTTCCAGCCGAACTTCATGAACTGGTCGTAGCGAAGCCGCGGCAGGGTTCCGCGCAGCCAGATGAACCCGAAGACGAAGATCTGGACCTTGACCAGCCACCACAGGAGCGGCCACCAGCCCTGGTTGGCACCTTCCCACAAGGACAGCGGCCACGGCGCCAGCCAGCCGCCGAGGAAGAGGGTGGTCGCGAGCGCCGAGACGGTGACCATGTTGATGTACTCGGCCAGGAAGAACAGCGCGAACTTGAGGGACGAGTACTCCGTGTGGAAGCCGCCGACCAGTTCGCCCTCTGCCTCTGGCAGGTCGAAGGGTGCGCGATTGGTCTCGCCGACCATCGAGGTCACGTAGATCATGAATGACGGCAGCAGGATGACCGCGAACCAGATCGGCTGCTGGGCGGAGACGATCTCCGAGGTCGACATGGAGCCCGCGTACAAGAAAACCGCCACGAATGACAGCCCCATCGCGATCTCGTACGAGATCATCTGGGCGCTCGAGCGCAAGCCGCCGAGCAGCGGGTAGGTGGATCCCGATGACCAGCCGGCCAGCACGATCCCGTAGATGCCGATCGACGCGATGGCCAGGACGTAGAGCACGGACACCGGGAAGTCGGTCAGTTGCAGCGGCGTCTCCACGCCGAAGATGGACACGGTCGGGCCGAACGGGATGACCGCAAAGGCCATGAATGCCGTGGTAGCCGAGATGACGGGCGCCAGCCAGTAGACCGCGAGGTGGGCCGTCTTGGGGATGATCTCCTCTTTCAAGGCGAGCTTGATGCCGTCCATCAGCGACTGCAGCAGACCGGCCGGACCGACGCGGTTCGGGCCGATTCGGTTCTGCATGCGCGACACGACGCGCCGCTCCCACCAGATCGTGAACAGGGTCAGGACCACCAGCATCACGAAGATGGCGACTGCCTTGAGCAGCACCATCCACCAGGGGTCCTGGCCGAAGAGGCCGAACTGCGAGCCGGTCATGCCGCGCCCCCTGCACTGAGTCGGATCTCGTCGCCCTCGCCGACGCCGAGATCGGCATGAACATGGCACCCCGGGGAGTTCATGGGCAGCCAGACGGCCCCATCGACCACGTCGGCTATCTCAACCGCGACCGTGATCGAGCCCTTGGGTCCGCTGAGCGTGACGGAACCGCCGAGTCCCCGCGCCGTGGCCGCGCTCATCCGGGCGACGACCGGGCGGGCGGTGGCGGCCAGATGCGGCTCTCCGTCCTGCATGAGCCCGGAGTCGAGCAGTTGCCGCCACGTCGACAGCCGGGTCCCCGGGTTGGCGTCGGGGGCGGGGGCAGGCATCGAAGGGGCAGTCGCCCGGGCACCTGGCCATGGGCCAAGCACCCCCATCTCGCGGCGCAGCGAGGCAACGTCGCGAGGAGCGGTGAAGCCCATCTCCTCGGCGATCATGGCGAGGACCTGTGCATCCGGAGCCGTGAGTGCATCGCGGAAGACCTGGCCGAACGGCCGGGGACGCCCCTCCCAGTCGAGGAAGGTGCCTGCCTTCTCGGCCACCACGGCCACCGGCAGGACGACGTCGGCGCGCTCGGTCACCGCCGAGTGGTGGTTCTCGAGGGACACGACGAAGCCGGTGCGCTCGATGGCTGCGACGGCAAGGTCGGGATCGCTGAAGTCGGCCAACTCGACCCCACCGACAACCAGGGCCTCCAGGGAGCCGCCGGCAGCCGCCTGAAGCAGGCTGCTGCCTGAGCGGCCGGCGCGGGCCGGGAGTGCCGCCGGTTCGATGCCCCAGGCGTGCGACACCTGTGCCCGTGCGTCAGCATCGGTGAGCGGGCGTCCGCCCGGCAGCAGCCCGGCGATCGCCCCAGCGTCCAGGGCTCCCCTTTCGCCCGCACGGCGTGGAACCCACGCAAGGGCCGCACCGGTGCGCTGCGCCAGCCGGACGGCCGCGCTGGCGGCACCGGCAGACGAGGCGATCCGTTCGCCCACGAGGATCACGGCGCCAGGCGTGGACAGGAGCGCGAGGGCATCATCGGACAGCGAGTCGAGTGCGGCAGCCTCCCGACCCGGCGAGGCAGGAACCAGCTCGCCGGCCATCTTGGCCAGCGCTCGCGTGCGCACCGCACCGACCTGGAGCACGCGCGTGCCGCGGCGCGACGCCTTGCGGAGGCGGAGGAAGATGATCGGCGACTCGTCCTCGGGCTCCAGGGACACCAGCAGGACGGCGGGAGCAGCCTCGAGGGCCGAGTAAGACACGTGCGCAGGGGTGCCGGCGACAGTCGATGCCAGGAAGGACGTCTCCTCGTCGGACGTCGCGCGAACGCGGAAGTCAATGTCGTCGGTGCCCAGGACGACGCGCGCGAAACGCGCATAGCCATAGGCATCCTCCACGGTGCTCCGGCCCCCGACGAGGACGCCAACCCGCCCGGCTGCTGCTGCGAGCCCACGCGCAGCCACCGCGATGGCCTCTGGCCAGGATGCCGGGCGTAGCTCCCCGCCGTCCCGAACCAACGGCCCGGCCAGCCGGCCCTGTCCTTGATAGGCGAACGCGAAGCGACCTTTGTCGCAGTTCCACTCCTCGTTGACGTCGGGGTCGTCCCAAGCCAGTCGGCGAGTGACCACGCCGCGCCGGTAGTCCGTCCGCAGCGAGCAGCCGGAGGCGCAGTGCTCGCAGGTCGTCGGCACCGAGACGAGGTCGAACGGGCGCGACCGGAACCGGTACGACGCGCTCGTGAGCGCGCCGACCGGGCAGATCTGCACGGTGTTGCCGGAGAAGTAGGAGTCGAACGGCTCGTCGTCGGCCGTGCCCACCTGCTGCTGGGCACCCCGCTCGAGCAGCTCGATCATCGGGTCGCCGGCGATCTGCTCGGCGAACCGGGTGCAACGGGCACAGGACACGCACCTCTCGCGGTCCAGGAGGATCTGGGCGCTCACGTTGATGGGCTTGTCGAAGGTCCGCTTGATGCCCGTGAACCGGCTCTCCGGCCGGCCGACCGACATGGCCTGGTTCTGCAGCGGGCACTCGCCGCCCTTGTCGCACACCGGGCAGTCGAGCGGATGATTGAGCAGGAGGAACTCCATGACGCCCTCCTGCGCGAGGCGGGCGACGTCGGATGACTGCTGCGTGCGGATCTTCATGCCATCCGAGAGCACCTGGGCGCAGGCCGGCTGCGGCTTGGGCATGCCCTCGATCTCGATGAGGCAGGCGCGGCATGCGGCCACCGGGTCCAGCAGCGGGTGGTCGCAGAAGCGGGGCACCTCGATGCCGAGCAGTTCCGCGGCCCGGATGGCCAACGTGCCCTTGGGGACGGCCACCTCGACACCGTCGACCTCGACCGTGATCTGCTCGACGGGGACGGCCACGTCGGTCCCGGGGGTGTTGGTGACGGTCATCGGGCCACCGCCTGCGCGAACACGTAGGACGCGACCGGATCGAACTGCTCGTCGGCCGGGGTCGTGGTGGCCGCGACGAACTCCTCGCGGAAGTACTTGAGGGCGGCCGGGTACGGGGTGGCCGCGGCATCGCCGAGTGCGCAGAACGACCGGCCCATGATCTGCCCGCACAGCTCGACGAGGGTGTCGACCTCGGCCGCAGTTCCGTGCCCGTGCTCGAACTTCTCCAGCGTCCCCGTGATCCAGTACGTGCCCTCACGACATGGGGTGCACTTGCCGCACGACTCGTGCTTGTAGAACTCCAGCCAGCGGGTGACCGCCTTGACCACGCTCACGGTGCCGTCGAAGATCATCGGGGTCCCGGTGCCCAGCATCGTGCCCGCGGCAGCCATCTCCTCGTAGGTCATGGGGACATCGAGGTGCTCGGCGGTGAGCATGGGCACCGAGGATCCACCTGGCAGCCAGAACTTGACCTCGCCGCCGTTGCGCATGCCGCCTGCATACTCGAGCAGCTCACGCATCGTGATGCCCAGGGGAGCCTCGTAGATGCCCGGCCGGTTCACGTGGCCGGAGACCGCGAATACCTTGAAGCCCGGGGACTTCTCGGTGCCGAACTGCCGGAACCAATCGACGCCGCGATCGATGATGTACGGGATGTTGCAGATGGTCTCGACGTTGTTGATGACCGTAGGCGCTGCGTACAGCCCCGCCACGGCGGGGAACGGGGGCTTGAGCCGTGGCTGCCCGCGGAACCCCTCGAGCGAGTCGAGCAGCGCCGTCTCCTCGCCGCAGATGTAGGCGCCCGCCCCCGCATGCACCACGACATTCACCTCGAAGCCGCTGCCGAGGACGTCACGCCCGATGAATCCGGCGTCGGTGGCCTCACGCACCGCGTTTGCAACGCGACGGATCGCCGCGGGCACCTCTCCGCGGATGTAGATGAACGCCTCCTTCGCGCGGATGGCGTAGGCGGTGATGATCACGCCTTCGACGAGCGCGTGCGGGTTGGCCAGCATGATCGGGATGTCCTTGCATGCGCCGGGCTCGGACTCGTCCGCGTTGACCACCAGGTAGTGCGGCTTGCCGTCGTTCTGCGGCACGAAGGACCACTTGAGGCCGGTGGGGAAACCAGCGCCACCGCGGCCGCGAAGCCCGGAGTCCTTGACCTGGCCAATCAACACGTCGGGATCCTGCGTGAGGGCGGACGCCAGTGCGCGGTATCCGCCGTACCGCTGGTAGCCGGCGAGCGTGTAGAGCTCCGGGTCGTCCCAGTGCTCCGTGATGACCGGGGTGAGCGGCATGCGTCAACCCTCCTGTCCGGCAGTGGGAACACCCGGCGCGGACATGCCGCGTTCCCTGGCGACGGCCAGGCCGGCCAGCATCTTCGCATCGACCAGGGTGCCCTCGCCGGCGAGCCCGTCGTCGGGGTAGGCGAGCGTGTGCTCGGTGGCGCGGAAACCCCGCACCGCGGGACCGCGCGTCGACAGCACCTGCTCGCCGCGCTCGAGGCGGTCGACGACCTCGACGGCCGACGCCGGCGTGACGTCGTCGACGTACTCCCAGTCGACGGTCATGACGGGAGCATGCGTGCACGCCGCCTGGCATTCGATGCGCTCGAGCCAGAACTTCCCGTCCGGCGTGGCCTCGTTGTGCCCGACTCCGAGGCGGTCGCTGACCGCCTCGTACACGGCGTCGCCGCCCAGCAGGCCGCACAGGGTGTTGATGCACACCCCGATGTGGTGCTCGCCGACGGGCCGGCGCTTGTACATCGTGTAGAAGCTCGCAACAGCCGTGGCCTCGGCGGCCGAGACGCCCACTGCGTCGGCGCACGCTGCGATGCCCTCGGCCGTGACCTCCCCCTCGAGGCTCTGGACGAGATGCAGCATCGGCATCAGCGCCGAGCGGGGGCGCGGGTACCGCGCTGCCAACTCCGCCATCTGCTCGCGGGTGCTGTCGCTGATTGCCATGTGTAGGTCCTCTGCTCCTTACCGGTCCACGCCGCCCATGACGGGGTCGATGCTCGCGACCGCCGCGATGACGTCCGGCAGCATGCCGCCCTCGCACATCGCCGCCACCGCCTGGAGGTTGGTGAACGACGGGTCGCGGAAGTGCACGCGGTAAGGACGGGTCCCGCCGGAGCTCACCAGATGGCAACCAAGCTCGCCCTTCGGTGACTCGATCGCCGTGTAGACCTGGCCGGCCGGGACGCGGAAACCCTCCGTGACAAGCTTGAAGTGGTGGATCAGGGCCTCCATCGATTCGGCCATGATCTCCTTGATGTGGTCCGGCGAATTGCCCTGCCCGTCGCTGCCGATCGACAGCTTGGAGGGCCAGGCGATCTTCTTGTCGGCGACCATGACCGGTCCCGGCTTGATCCGGTCGAGGCACTGCTCGACGATCTTGATCGACTCGCCGAGCTCCCGGATCCGGATCAGGAATCTCCCGTACGCGTCGTTCGTCGTCTCGGTCTGGACGTCGAACTCGTAGTTCTCGTAGCCGCAGTACGGCTGGCTCTTGCGCAGGTCGTGCGGAAGTCCGGTCGCCCGAAGCACCGGGCCGGTGATGCCGAGGGCCATGCAGCCGGTGAGGTCGAGATAGCCCACGCCCGCGGTGCGGCCCATCCAGATGCCGTTGCCCACGAGCAGGTCGGCGGTGTCCTTGAGCCGCTTCCGCAGCAAAGGCAGGGTTTCCCGGATCTTCTGGACGCCATCCTCGGGGAGGTCCTGCGCCACGCCACCGGGACGGATGTACGCGCTGTTCATGCGCAGTCCCGACACCATCTCGAAGATGTCGAGGACGAGTTCGCGCTCCCGGAAGCCGAACTCCATGGCCGTCAGCGCACCCAGCTCCATGCCGCCGGTGGCCAGGCATACCAGGTGGGATGAGATCCGGTTCAGCTCCATCATCATCACCCTGATGACGCTGGCCCGCTCCGGGATCTGCTCCGTGATGCCCAGTGCCTTCTCGATGGCGAGGCAGTACGCCGTCTCGTTGAACATCGGCGTGAGGTAGTCCATGCGGGTCACGAAGGTGACTCCCTGCACGAAGGACCGGAACTCCATGTTCTTCTCGATGCCCGTGTGCAGGTAGCCGATGCCGCAGCGCGCCTGGATGACGTTCTCGCCGTCGATCTCGAGGATGAGGCGGAGCACTCCATGAGTCGAGGGGTGCTGCGGGCCCATGTTGACGACGATGCGGTCCTTCTCGCCCTCGGGCGCTGCGCTGATCGTGTCCCAATCGCCGCCGGCGACCGTGTACACGCGCCCCTCCGTCGTGTCGTAGGACCCTGCGTACGGGTCGCGTCCGTCGTCGGCCCCGGGAGTCGCATCCGCGCTTGAGTACGTGACGTTGTCGGTCGACATCAGTTGTAGGACCTCCGCTGGTCCGGGGGCGGGATGGTGCCGCCCTTGTACTCCACGGGGATGCCGCCAAGCGGGTAGTCCTTGCGCTGCGGGTGGCCGGGCCAGTCGTCCGGCATCATGATCCGGGTCAGCGACGGGTGCCCCTCGAACTCGATGCCGAAGAAGTCCCAGGTCTCGCGCTCGTGCCAGTCATTGGTCGGGTACACAGCCACGATCGACGGGATCCGGGCATCGCCGTCCGGCACCGACACCTCCACCCGGACGCGGCGGTTGTGGGTGATCGACAGGAAGTGGTAGACGGCGTGGAGTTCGCGGCCGGTCTCGTGCGGGTAGTGCACCCCGCTCACGCCGAGGCAAAGCTCGAACCGCAGGCCAGGCTCGTCGCGCAGGGTCGTCGCGAACGCCACGAGGTGCTCGCGACGCACGTGGTAGGTGATCTCGTCGCGGTAGACGACGACCTTCTCGATGGCGTCGGTGGCCGGCAATCCGCGGGCCGCCAGGGACAGCTCGAGCTCGTCGGTGACGTCGTCGAACCAGCCGCCGTAGGGCCGTGCGGTGGGACCAGGCATGACGATGGGTTCCACCAGTCCGCCGAAGCCGCTGGTGTCGCCCGAACCGGAGACGCCGAAGGCGCCCTGGCGCACGCCGATGATGTCAAGCTCGCGGATCCCTTCGGGCACCGCGGGGACGGGGGACTCGCTCATCGCATGAGCCCCTTCATCTCGATGGTGGCCGGGGCGGCCAGGGCAAGGGTCTCTCGCTCGGCGATCTCCGCGCGACGGTGCGCGCCCAGCTTCGTGTCCTGGATCTTGTCGTGCAGCTTGAGGATCGCGTCGAAGAGCATCTCCGGGCGCGGCGGGCATCCCGGGAGGTAGATGTCGACCGGTACGACGTGGTCGACGCCTTGGACGATCGCGTAGTTGTTGAACATCCCACCGCTCGAGGCGCAGACGCCCATGGCGATGACCCACTTGGGGTTGGGCATCTGGTCGTAGATCTGACGCAGCACGGGGGCCATCTTCTGGCTGACCCGGCCCGCGACGATCATGAGGTCGGCCTGCCGCGGCGAGGCGCGGAACACCTCCATGCCGAAGCGCGCGATGTCGTACCGAGGGCCGCCCGCGGCCATCATCTCGATGGCGCAGCAGGCCAGGCCGAAGGTCGCGGGCCACAACGATCCCTTGCGGGCGTAGCCGGCGAACTTCTCGACCGTCGTCAGCAGGATGCCCGACGGCAGTGCTTCCTCGAGTCCCATGGCGCTCCGTCAGTCCCACTCGAGTCCGCGTCGGCGCCACACGTATGCGTAGACGACGAGGACGGTGACGATGAACAGGAACATCTCGACCAGCCCGAACAACGCGAGCTGGTCGAACGCGACCGCCCACGGGTACAGGAAGACGATCTCGATGTCGAAGACGATGAACAGCATCGCGGTCAGGTAGTACTTCACCGGGAAGCGCCCACCGCCGATCGGCTGGGGTGTTGGCTCGATGCCGCACTCGTAGGCGTCGTACTTGGCCCGGTTGTACCGCTTGGGCCCGGTGATCGAGGCAACGGTCACCGAGAAGGCCGCGAAGGCGAAGGCGATGATGCCGAGAACGAGGATCGGGGTATAGACGTTCACGCCCGCATCTCCTCACGGTTTGTGCCCTTGTGAATCACTTCACGACCGCCGAAAGCATAGTGGTCAAGGGATGCCCCCGTGACACCACCTGCATCGCCGTTCATGGCCCTTCCTCGGCACGCACGGCCTTGTGCAAGGCCACGATTCCGAAGGTCAGGTCCCGCCACTTGACGTGCTCCCAGCCACATTCGGCGACGTCCGCGGCCAAGGCCCTCTGGTCTGGCCAGGCCCTGATTGACTCGGCCAGGTAGACGTAGGCCTCGGGGTTCGAGGACGTCCGGCGAGCGACGGAGGGAAGCGCCTTCATCAGGTACTCGGTGTACGCCGTCCGGAACGGGGGCCAGGTCGGGTGCGAGAACTCGCACACGACGAGCCGGCCCCCGGGGCGCACGACCCTGGCCAGCTCGCGCAGGCCGGCCCTGCGGTCCTGGATGTTGCGCAGCCCGAAGGAGATCGTGGCCACGTCGAAGGCACCGGCCTTGAAAGGCAGCCGCATGCCGTCGCCGGCCACGAACGGCAGTCCAGGCTGCCGGCGGTGCCCGACCTGCAGCATGCCGAGCGAGAAGTCGGCCGGGACGACGGTTGCACCGGCGCGGGCGAAGGGCACGCTGGACGTGCCTGTGCCCGCCGCGAGGTCGAGGATGCGCTCCCCCGGCTGCGGGTCGACGGCCGCGACGACCGCGGCGCGCCATCGACGGGTCTGCCCCAGCGCGAGGACGTCGTTGGTCAGGTCGTATCGCTCCGCGACGTCGTCGAACATGGCCGCCACCTCTGCGGGTGCCTTGTCGAGGTCAGCGCGAGCCACGTCGCGATCCTTGCACCGACGACCGGACATGCCACTTCGGGGGTGGACGCCTAGGCTCTGTCACGTGATCTCGCCGGTGCCGTCCACGCGCGTCGGCGAGCCCGCCTCGGCCCCCGAGCGGATCCACGTGACCACGCGGCCGATTGCCGACCCCGAGCACCTGCTGGCCCGCTTGCCGGACGACAACCCGGTGGCCTGGGTCCGCGACGGCGAGGGCCTGATCGGTTGGGGAGTCGCGGCCACCTTGGAGGTCAGGGGCAACGAGCGTTTCAGCCGTGCCCAACGATGGTTCAGCACGCTGTGCGCAGGGATGGAGATCGACGACACCGTCAGCATGCCCGGCACCGGCCCAGTGGCGTTCGCCTCGTTCTCCTTCGACCCCGAGTCCGGCACCTCCCTCGTGGTTGTGCCCGCGGTCGTCGTCGGGCG
>JAUXRN010000123.1 GCA_030681835.1 Actinomycetota bacterium | reverse complement strand
GTGCACGACCTCGGCCCGGCAGAACTGCGGCGCCCCGGCCAGCGGCTGGGCCAGCGAGGGGTCCTCGTCGATCAGTGAGCGCACCTCACCGGCCACGCTGCCGTAGCGCCTTAGGAGCTGGCCCGCCAGTCCGTCCCCGGGCTCCCCGATGCCGTCGGAACCCACGAGCGGGATGCCTGCCGTGCGGCATTCCCGCGGTGCCTCGCCCAACTCGGCCAGGACCGTGTCGACGACGTCGCGGGCCATGACGCGGTAGGTGGTCCACTTGCCCCCGACGACGGCCAGCACGCCCGGCGCCAGCCGGGCGACGCTGTGCTCCCGGCTGGCCTTGGCCGTGTCACCGCCCATTGCCTGGTCGCGGACGAGGGGGCGTAGCCCCGCGAACGAGTAGGTGACCTGGTCGCGGCGCACGGGCTCCACCAGGATGCCGGCCAGCAGGCCCAGCAAGTAATCGATGTCGGCCTCGGTCGCGTCCGGCGGCTCGGGTCCGTCGGTCCACTCCGTGTCAGTGGTGCCGACCAGCCAGTGGTCGTCCGAAGGGATGACGAACAGCACGCTGCGCTCGGTCGGGACGATCAGGGCGACGTCGCCGTCGATCGCGGAACGGGGCAGCCGGATGTGGATGCCCTTCGACCTCGTGACGTCGATGACGGTGTGGTCCGCCGTGAACATGGCCGCGGCCTCCGGCGCCCATACCCCGACGCAGAGGGCAACGGCCCGAGAGGCGACGACGTGCGCCGCCCCGGTCAGCACGTCGCGGACCCGGACTCGGTGCAGCCCGTCCCCCGTGTCGGGAAGGGCCTCCTCCAGTACCGCGTACGTCGCGAGGTGGGCTCCCTCCCGCACCGCCGTGCGGGCCAGGGCCACCGCGAGCCGGGAGTCGTCCATGCGGCAGTCATGGAAGCCAATGCCGCCGATGAACGCGGTGCTGCGCAGGCCCGGGAACTGCTGATGCAGGCGCTTGCGCGAGACATGGCGGTGCCGCGGCAGCGCCCGGGATCCGCCGAGGCTGTCGTACAGCAGCAGGCCGGCCCCCACGTAGGGGCGCTCCCATACACGGTGCCGCAGGGGCAGGACGAACGGCAGCGGTTCGACGAGATGCGGAGCGAGCGTGGTGAGGAGCAGGTCCCGCTCCCGCAAGGCCTCGCGCACCAGCCCCACGTCGCCCTGCTGGAGATAGCGCAGCCCCCCGTGCACCAGCTTGCTGGACCGGCTGGAGGTGCCTCCCGCGATATCCCCCTTGTCGATGATCGCCACCCGCAGGCCGCGGGTGGCGGCATCGAGCGCCGTCCCGCAGCCGGTGGCACCGGCTCCCACCACGAGCAGGTCCAGCGGGGTCGCCGTCATCGACTCGAGGGCCTGCACGCGCGAGGCGAGGTTGATGCTGCCGGGGAACATGACCTAGGGAGCCAGCAGGGCCAGCCGGGCGTCGACATCGAACGCGAAGTCGTCGACCTTGCCCAGCCCGGGCAGGGGCAGGTGGACGGTGCCCACGTACGCGCTGCCGACCAGCTCGATCTCGTCCATGAGGTCGTCAGCCCCGACGGGGGTGATGGTCAAGGACAGGTCGAGGGCGATCGTGCCGGCTCCCGCGGTACCGGTGACCTGCCACGGTGCGGTGGACGAGGGCCCGAGGCCGTCGTAGCCGAGGGCGGTGGCGTCGTGCCGCTTGACCAGCGACCGGGCCGCGCCCTCCATCAGGAAGTTGCCGGCCCTCAGTCGATCGAGGGCCAGCGTGAGGGTGAGCCGGACGCTGTCCTCGGTCACGTGCAGGAAGCCGTCGGTGACGGGGGCGCTCACGTCGACGCTCATGAGCCCGATCCGCCCGCTGCGCAGGCGCACATCGGCACCGTCGACGGTGTGGACCTGCCAGGTTCCGTGGTGCGCGCTCACCCGCCCAGCCTGCCATGCCCGTCCTGCGGTCCCCACATCGACAAAACGAGAAGGGCGGTCCCCCGGGGGGGACCGCCCTTCTCGTGGCTTGCGGGGCGCAGAAGTCCCTGCCCCCCATGTCGCCGCCGCCACCCATGGCCGGCGCCGACTTCTCGGGCTTCTCAGCAACGACCACCTCGGTGGTCAGGAACAGGCCGGCGATGGACGCCGCGTTCTGCAGCGCCGCACGCGTCACCTTGGCGGGATCGAGCACACCGGCCTTGAGGAGGTCCTCGAACTCGCCGCTGGCGGCGTTGAAGCCGTTGGCGCCCTTCTTGGACTCGACCTCACGGACGATGACCGCACCCTCGAAGCCGGCGTTGTCGGCGATCAGCCGGGCCGGGGCCTCGAGCGCCTTGTAGACGCTCTTGGCGCCGGTGGCCTCGTCGCCCTCCAGCTTCTCGGCCACGTCGGACACGCGGGGACGGCGGCGGAGAAGGGCCGTGCCACCGCCGGGCACCACACCCTCCTCGATGGCCGCGCGGGTCGCCGACAGGGCGTCCTCGATGCGGTGCTT
>JAUXRN010000118.1 GCA_030681835.1 Actinomycetota bacterium | reverse complement strand
GAGCACCTCGGCCACGGTGCGGGCGATGCCGGCCGCCAGCTGGGGGTCGGGGTCGCGGAGGGCGGCGGCGACGTCGGACAGGATCGGTGACCCGCCACTGGTCCGAAGTGCCTGCTCGAGTGCCAACGCGAGGGCGGTGCGCTCGTCGACGTGCAGGGATCGCTCGAGCCGGATCTCGATGAGCGCCTCGAGCAGACGCAGCTGGGCGTTCTTCGCGACCGCGACGGGGTCGATGCGCTGACCCTCGGCGTCGACGCGGGCGGACAGCAGCGCATCGGACACGTCCAGGGGGTTGAGCCGGTTGCCGCGGCCGGGTCCCAGGCTGATCGCCGAACCGCCGTAGCTCCTCGCGAATCGGGCCCAGTCGGATTTCGCGTCGACGGCGGCGACCTTGTAGCCCAGGGGGATGGAGCGCAGGGTCAGGGCGCAGGTGGCGTTGGTCTTCCCCGAGCCGATCTCCCCGGCGACAAGGATGTTCGGGTTGGTGATGAGGCCGTCGCGGTACAGCTCGAACGGGGAGAACGTGAACGGTGCCCCGGTGCCCAGGTTGGTGCCCAGGAACGTGCCCTTGTGCGTCAGCGGTGCCTGCGCGAGGAACGGGTACGCGATCGCGGCGGTCGCGGTCGACACCCGCAGCCCGGGCAGGGTGAACCGGGTGCGATCCGCACCCTGACCGCGCCGGCCGGCCGCCGGGTACGCGGCGCGCGCCCAGTCCCGTCCCGGAGCCGTTGTGGCCTGGTCGCGTCCACGGAGACGTCGCATCAGGTCACGACCGGGATGCCCAGGGGCAGGGCGGCGGCGGTGAACGCCTGCATCTGCTGCCCATGGACGCGGCGCAGGTCCATCGACGCCGCCGTCGCGGCGGCGTGCACGCAGGTGACGGCGGCCTCGAGATCGTCCAGGGTGCTCGCGGACACGGTGACCATGCCCAGGAGCCCGACCTCCCCGTGGCCGGCGAGCAGTTCGCCCTCCCGGGTCAGGACGTCAGTCATCTCCTTGGAGTCCGTGAGGGTCTCGACGCGGCCGAGCTTGTCCTTCAGGAAGCTCGACTGGATGATCTCCGAATGCTTGGCGCGGATCGCCGCCTCGGACTGGGCGCGGGTGAAGGGCCGGTAGAACAGGGACAGGGTGCGCTGCACGCCGGAGGGGAAGATCACCGGCCACAGGAAGTCCGCGGCGGTGCGCCCGTTGGGCCACTCGGCGACCCACAGCACCGCATGGAACGCCCCGTCGGTGCGTAGGTACGCCCACTCCTCCCGGCCCGCAGTGGGTCCGGCGACGGCGGGGTCGACGCAGAGGCCGGCGGGGATGCGCAGCGCGGACGACGGGTCGAAGCCGGTGCGGACCACCTCGCCGATCCGCCGCGCGGACAGCGGGTCGATGACCTCCAGCCCGGCGGCGGGCAGCATCTTGGCGAGCAGGGTGAACTCCTGCTGCCACACAGCGATCAGCCCGGTGACCTTTCCCCCGGCGGCCTTGACGGCACCGGTGGCGTGGGCGCGGTCGACGGTGATAGCCAGGAAACTCTGATGGCGGTCCGCGCCGCCGCGCAGATCGCCGACCAAGTCCCGGTAGGTGTCGGTCAGCGTCGCGTAGTCCGGGTCGGTGGTCAGGTGCAGTTGGGTGAAGGTGCTCAGGGCGGAGCCGTCGTCGGGGATGGACCGCTCCAGCAGCTGGACCTGCCGGATCGCACCGGTGCGCGTGGCGGCGGCGAGGACGCGGCCCCAGCCGGCGACGCGGGAGTTGCGGTCGACGGGGTCGCGCAGCAGGAACTCCGGACTGGTGACCTCGACGACGGCGGTGATGGTGCCGTGATGCGGGTGGACCAGGTAGCCGACACCGTCGTGCTCGTGGAGCTGGATCGACGCGGCCCGACCGGGCAGCAGGCCGATCGACCGGTCCACCGAGGGGATCGGCGCGGCGCCGAGGTGGATCGGCCGGGACAGGGTGGTGTTGCCCCGTCGGGCTCGGGCGGCCTGCGAGGCGCGGGCGGCGACCCACCGGTACCCGGGCCGGTCCTCGACCGTGGCGACGGCGAGCAGGATCGCCGCGCCCGCGATGCCGATGACCAGGCCACGGACAGGCCCGGGGACCATCCCACTGAACAGCGCGAGCAGCACGAGGACGCCTGCCGTGGCGACGAGGGCGATCTGTCCGGCGCGCAGGCCCATGACGATGCCCGCCCGTGGTCGGCGGGGGAACGCCGCGGTCACGTCGTCTGTCGGGTCGGTCACGGCGGTCGTCATCGTCGACTCCTTCGTCAGGTGGCGGTGCGGGCGGTGATCGCGGGACCGGTTCCGGTGGCGACCGTGTCCGCGGTGCTGGTCAGGCCGTGCTTGATGCTGCGCCGTGCCTTCGCGCCGGCGGCCGCACCGACCACGACCAGGGCACCGACACCGGCGGTCGCTGCTCCCGCGGCCGCAGCGGTCCCGGCTGTCGCTCCGCCGGCTGCGGCAGGGCCCGAGGTGGCGGCCCCGCCCGTACGCGCGGTACCCAATGCTCTAGCGGATCCCGGAGTGCGGCCGGTGCTGGCGAAGGGGCGTGCGGGTGCGGACCGCATCGGTGCGGGGACGGGGGATCGTGGCCGGCCGTTCGGCGACGGGGAGGGGCCGGGTGTGCTGCCCGTGCGGCCGGAGCCACGCGAGCCCGCAGCACCGGCTGTACCACCGGGTGTGCCAGTGGATGGACTGCCCGCGGGACCACGGGGGGTTGTGCCGGTTCCGGTGCCGCCGCGGATCCGGGTGGCAGCGTTCTTGACGCCGTTGATCCCGGCGCGGCCCATCTGGGTGCCGTAGTAGGTGCTGCCCATCGCCTGGCTGGGGTTGGTCGACGGCACCGTGGGTCGGGTGGCGGCGGTGCCCATGAAGGAGAACAGTCCGTAGGCGAGCAGCGGGGACAGCAGGGCGCCGAGTCCGAGGATGAGGCCGGCGCCGGCGTTGACGAAGCTCTGGGCGCCGCCGGCGTGCGCGGAGTTCGCGAACAGCGACACCGACAGGGCGAGGAGGATCGCGATGGGGACCTTCGCGAACAGCAGCGCGAACATCGCGGTGGCCCATTTGGTGAACCAGGCGCGGGTGGGGGCCATGACCAGGCCGGCGAACGCGAACGGGCTGAGCACATAGAGCACGACGGCGCCGGCCATGCAGAACAGCAGGACGAAGAACACCATCGACAGGCCGAACAGCAGCATCGCGGCGATGATCGGCGCTATCAGCCCGAGCCCCTCGTACAGGGGGTTGGGGCCGACTCCGGCCAGCAGCCGCATCGATGCCGCGAGGTCGGGGGTCGCACTGGCGACGATGCCCTGGGCGAGGTCGGTGGAGGCGGCTGCGAGCCAGGGCAGGAAGACGGTGATGAACTGCGGTCCCAGGATGGCCAGCACCACCCCGGGCAGGGCCTCGAGCAGGTAGCGGTTGGACTGGGCGATCATGGCGCGGAACGCGGCGATGACCAGCAGGATCACCGCCAGGGATGCGGAGATGCCGGTGGTGATGGCCCAGATGTTGCGCACGGCGGTCGCGGACAGGTCGACGGTGGTGATCTCGAACAGCCCTGCGTAGACGGTGGTGATGAGGGTGGACAGGGAGTCGGCCAAGAGCGCCATCAGGGTGCGCAGGATCATCCCGAGCGGGTCGACTTGGTCGAACAGGGTTCCGAAGATCCCGTCGAGGAGGCTGTCCATGGGTGGTGGCGGTCAGCGGGCGGCTACGCCGCGGTCGCTGCCCAGCCCTGCACGATGGTGACCAGGCTGGGTGCGCCGACGCAGACGATCGCGGCGAAGACGGCGGCGAACATGCCGCCCATCCAGCGGGATGCGTTCTGCGGGCTGACGCCCTTGGCGGCCATGTAGCCGAACGCGCAGACGACCAGGACGATCGTCGCCAGTGCGGTGCCGTACACCTGCACGCTGGTCGCCAGCTCGGACAGGAAGTTCTGGTACGGCATCGTCAATGCCGCGACGACGGTAGTGGTGGGCATGGTGGGACCTCTTTCGCGGATCGGTGCGTGCACGGGGCGGGCCGAGGTTCGGCCTCTACCTAGGTCAACGGTGTCCGGCAGGTCGGTGCCGCGCATTCGGCTGCCAACTGGCCGCCATCTGCCCGCTACCGGGCGCGGGTGACGCGTCCGAAGCCGGACAGGTGAGCGTCGTCCCAGGCGCCGCCGAGGGTGCGGACCTGCAGGCCGCTGGTCGGGTTCGACGCCTCGGCGATGGTGATCTGATCGCCGTCGACGGCGGTGACGATGGCGACGTGGTGGGCGTCGGAGCCGAACCAGAACACCAGGTCGCCGGGCTGGACGGCGCCCCGAGGGATCGCCGTTGTGGCCTCGCGCTGGGTGTAGGAGTAGTCGACGAGGTCGACGCCGGCCTGGCGCCACGCCCACGCGGTCAGCCCGGAGCAGTCGAAGTCGATGGGGCCGTTGCCTTCGGCGACGTACCGGCCCCCGGAGTGGACCCCGGTCAAGGCGGCGGCCACCGCGATCGCGGCCTGCGCGTCCGGGGCCGGGATGGACGCCGGGTCGATGGCGGTGCCGGAAGCCAGGGCGTTGGGGTCGCAGCCGACGGTGGTGCTGGTCGCGTCCACCGCGCCCGTGTCGGGACCGGCGAGCGCAGTAGCGATCACCGTCCAGGCGGTCGCGTAGCCGGCTGGGGTGAGGTGGATGCCGTCGGGTGCGGGCGCAGTGGCGGCGATGTCTCTGAGGTCGAACACGTGCAGGCGCGGGTCGGTGGCGGCGAGGGCGTCCAGGGCCGGGTTCACTGTCGCGGCGGTGCCGCCCCACACCCGTGGCCACCACACGTGCGTGGATGCGGGGAGGGCGGCGAGGATGGTGCGGGCGTCGTCTGCGAAGTCGTCGATCGGTCCGTTCGTGCCCAGGGAGATGACGACCCGGTGGGGGGCGTCACGGAGCCGGGTCTTCCACGCGGGGTCGGCCAGGACGTCGGACGCTGAGGCGTCGACGCGGGTGGCGTCCTGGATGCTGCCACCGAATCCGCGGGCCGGGGCCGCGGAGGCGTACCCCTGGGCGAGGGAGTCACCGAAGATGAGCAGCCCGTCGCGGGGCAGGTCTCCGGCTGGGTCGCCAGCCGGGGCGGGCGTCAGCGCAACGGGATGGAGTGCGGTGGTGAGAAACCTTATGTACTGGGCGGCTTCAGGGCCGGTCAGCGCGGCGGCGTAGCTGGTGCTCGATGCGTCGAACCGTTGCACGGCCTGCGCGGTGGCGATGAGGTCGGTGATGCTGGCGGTCGGGGGGCGGTTGCCCCAGGTCCGCCAGTTCGTGCCGCTGACCGTCAGGGTGGCCTTGGTGGCGTCGGAGAACATCGCCGTCGCGGTGGCGACGTCCATGCGGCGGTCGTGGGTCGCCCACCCGTCGGGTCCCCAGGCGGTGGCCGGTCCGAACCCGTCAGCCGTCGTCGAGCCTGCGGGGGGTCGCTGCCCAGACCACGGTCCCCACCAGCGTTTGGTCGCATCCGGGTGCAGGTCGGTGCCCGCGTAGCCCTCCAGTTGCTGGAACACCCCGCGACTGGTGCCGGTGCCGGTGGTGGCGTTCGACAGTCGTGTCTCGGCCCAGGCGACCGCGATCGCCAGCTGCACCCCGCGGTCGCCCCACCCTTCGGCACGCATGGTTCGGGTGATGGTCGCCGCGACGTCGGCACGGGCGACGTCCGTGTCGGGGTTCGTGTCGTCGGGTTGGGCGCCGATGACGGGGGTGCAGACGGTGGCCGCGCTGGAGGAGGCGATCGCCCCGGCCATCACCCCCACCGCGCCCAGGCATCCGGCGGGCATGACCACGACGAGCACGGTCAGTACGGCCACGGTGCCCAGGACCTTCGCCACGCGCCCTCCCGGTGCAGTAGAGGCCGACGGGTGCCGGCCTCTACTGAGGTCAACGGTGCGAGCGAGCTCGGTGCCTCGCACCCGGCGTCGCGCTCACGCCAGCGTGCACGCGGGTCGCGGCCGCGGTCGCGGTGGCGCGGTGACGGACTGGAGGTGGTGGTGGGCGCGGCTGGCGCGGGCCATGGCGGCCTTGGCGGCGAGGAGGTAGGCGATGCGGTCCCGGGCCAGGTCCAGGCAGGGTGGGTGGGCGTCCATCCGTGCCATCCACGCCGGGACACAGGTCATTGCCAACGGACTGAGGATCCGCGGCGCCAGCGTCGGGTTGGCGGGGTGGGCGAACGGCTCGGTGCCCTCGTGCGGGCGCATCGCCTCGCGGGCGCGCATCGTTGCGTGCGCGACGACGCGGGCCCGGGTGGGGGTGAGGTCGGCGGCGAGGAGCTCGCGGATGCAGGTCATCACCTGCTGCTGGGGCAGGGTCCAGTTGGGGTCGAGCGGGCTGTCGACCAGGCGTCGGGCGGCGTCGGCGTCGGACTGTCGTATTCGGTCGAGTAGCGCGCTCGCCTGGGCGACGGTGATGCCGCGGTGGCGTGCCACGTCGATGGGGTCGATGTCGATGGTGCCGGACGGCACCGCGTCGGCGACGGGCGCGCGCAGCGTGTCGTACAACAAGGCGTCGGCCTCGTAGACGACCTGGTCGTGCGGGTAGGTCGCGAGCCGGGTGGAGGCGTCGACGAGGGCGGTGATGAGGGTCTCGACGACGTCGATGTCGTTTGCGGCGTAGATGGCGGCGGCGATGTCGGCGGGGCTGTGGGTGGCCAGTGCCGCCAGGACCGCCTCGATGCTCGGTGCGCGCATGCCGTCTCCGCGGGTCGCTGGGTCGGGCCGCGGGTGCGGTCCCTACCCGGTCAACGGTGCGACCCCCTCGGTGGCGCGCATCCGGTCGACCAGCCGGCACGGCGCGGGACCGCCGGCGGCGGGGACGGGGGCGAGGGGGCCGTGTCGGGGGTCGCGTGGCTTGACGGAGTTGCGGATGGTGTCGGGGTCGGTCAGCAGCCAGGGTTCCCAGCGCATCTTGCGGACGACCTCGACCATGCGCCGCTCCTGCCGCGGCGGTGGGGTGACGCCCAGGCGGCGCCAGTGCCCGATGTTCGCGGGCGTGGTGGTCAGGTAGTCGATGAGGTCCGGTGACCAGCCCCATTCGCCGGCGACCTGGACCAGCGCCGGCCACGATCGGGGACCGTTGAGGTCCAGCCGTTGCAGGTCCATCGGGCTGGGGCAGCCGGGGCAGCGCACGGTGATGCCGTAGCAGTGCGCGACCTTGTCCAGCACCGCCTCGATGCCGGGGTGGATGGAGCGGCCGGCCCGCTGCCGGGGGATCGCCAGGGCCTGCAGGTGCGCGGCGGTCCAGCCGAGGTCCTCGAGCAGTTCGAAGATGCCCGCCGTCGGCACGATCGGGGCGCCGGGGATCTCTAGGGCGGTGAGGTCGCCGTCGTCGGTCAGGTGCATCGCGCGCTTGTGGCGGCCGGTGGCCTCGATGGCCTGCAGGGCGGCGTTCTTCGCTGCCGCGGTGAGCAGGGCGCACGGGTTCGGGTGGGACGGCAGGGCTCGGGCCAGCGACCCGCCCGGTCTCAGCCGTTCGGTCAGCAGCAGCACGACGTCACCGGCCACGTCGGGATCGAACGTCACCTCGTCGGCCAGGGCGATCAGGGCGTACGCCGCCGCCGGTGAGGCCATCGCCGGATCCCGCACGAGCGGATCCAGGTCCTTGTCGTCCATCAGTGGTACCCCGCGTCCTGGGAATGCCGGTGACCCGGCGGTCAGCAACCTGTCAGTAACGGGTTTACCCCGATATGGGCAGGACTAAACTTCGCACTGTCAGATTGCGTTTCGCTGCGGGATGTTTCGTGGGTAAAATGTGGGGACGAAGGAGGCCGTCGTGGCTGTGACCGTGCGACACCCCGCCTGGTTCGGGGCGGTGATCCGCCAGGCGATGGTCCTGCGCGGCCACCACACCCAGGCCGACCTCGCGGTCGCCAGCGGGCTGTCGGTGAACAGCGTCGTCAACGTGGTCACCGGAGCCCGGGACACCTACCGGCCCTCGACCATCGAGCACCTGGCCCATGGCCTGTCGGTGCCAGCGAGCGCGCTGGTCGCTCTCGCCGCCAGCACGCGACGCCCCGACCCGTTCACGGCCGCTGCCGACCTCCTGGCCCAGCCGGCTCCCCACGGTGGGATGTCGTTCGTCATCGACGTCGACGCTGGGGATGCCTCCGTGGTCGAGGCGGCGCTCGCCGCCGTCCTGGCGTCCTTGGAGGCGACCCTGCCCGGGCTGCGGGCGCGCCTGCGCCCACCGGGCTGACCGACCTCACGCCCATGAGATCGGGGGAGGCTGCCGTGTGGTGCGCGGCGCCGACACCGGGCGTCCCGCCTCGACGGTCCGGTCGACCAACGGCTGGATGTCGTGGGTGTACTCGGCGATCCCCAGGTCGTCAGCGATCCGGGACAGCACCTGCCCGGTGGACCAGTGCGCCTCGGCCCGGGCGAGGAACACCGCGACAGCGGCACCAGTCGTGTCGGGGAACTGCGCCTGGGTCAGGTCGCTGCCGGCCAGGTCCGCATCAGCAAGGCTCGCGCCGGTGAATGTCGCGCCCGTCAGGGCCGCCCCGCGCACGTTGGCCCCCGCGAGCTGGGTGCGGGTGAACCTCGCCCCGGTGGCGTCGACGCCGCTCAGGGTCGCGCACGTGAGGTCCGCGTCGGTGAGCCTCGCTCCGCTCAGGTCGGCCCGGCGCAGATCGGCATACAGGGCGGTCGCGCCGGTCAGGTCGGCTTCCCGCAGGCACGCCCCCCTGAGCTCGGCGGCGTCGAGCACCGCCTCGCGCAGGCTCGCGCCCGTCAGGTCGGCACCGCAGAAGCTCGCACCGTCCAGCCGGGCGCCGACGAAGGACGCGCCCGTGAGGTCGGCCCGGTCGAACTGTGCCTCGCGCAGGTCCTGCCCGTCGAAGACGGCTCCGGGCAGGGATTGCCCACGGAAATCACGCGTCGGCTCGGCGTCAGGCATGGGACACCTGGCCACACGGGGATGGGGACTGGGACACCTGTGCTCCTTTGCGCTGCCGGACGAGTTGTCCTCCTACTTGGGTCAACGGTGTCCAGCGCGCTGGTGCCTCGCATCCGGCTGCCCCCGGTGAGGGCAGCCGGCAGGCGACGTCAGCCAGATCTCACGTCAGTCCCACCCATCGAGCCGTTCCCGCGCCGGTGGCGCGAGTGGGGCGGGGCCAGGCGCGCGGCGCCTCGGTCGGCCGGCGGGCGGCCAGACCGGCGGTGCGGATCGACCGCAGGTAGGGGCGGGTGGGCTTCGCGGGGATCCACAGGTCGGTGCTGGAGGCCGCGAGCCGATCGGCAATGGCGGCGCACTCGTCCAGGACCGGCGCCGTGTCGGCGATGGCCCGCAGCAGCCGGTCACGCGCCCTCGGTGCGTCCTGGGTGTGTGCCGGGCGGGCCAGCTCGAGCATCCGCTCCACGTGCGACCGCACCGTGCGGTCGGCCGGTTCGGTGCTGCGCAGCGGCGCCAGGTACTCGGTGATCGACCGCCACCGGGCGGTGATCGCGGCCTGCTCGACGGGTGCGTCGGTGCCGCTGGTGGCCAGGATGTGGGAGATCACTGTGCCCAGGCGGGCGACGTCCTGCAGGGTGCGGACCCCGGCGTGCCCGGTGTCCTGGTGCGCCCGCATCCGGTCGCGGACGTGGTGGATCCGGTCGGTCCACTCGGCGGCCGGGTCCCCGGTGCGGATCGCGGGCCGTGCCACGGTGATGTCCCGGATCCCGGGCTGCGGGAAGCCCCACTCCGCGGCCAGCGACCACGTGTCGTCGACCAGTCGGTCCGCGAGCGGCAGATCCAGGTCGACCTCGGAGCGGGTCAGTCCGGCCTGCCGGCAGCGCACGGCCAGTGGCTCGATCGCGGCCGCGATGGCGGCCACCCGGGCGACCTCCACCACGAGCGGGCCGTAACCGGTTGCGGTCAGCGCCGGGGGCGTCCACGCGCGGGCCGCCCCGGTGCCGCGGTAGTGGGTGAGGATCAGGTCGGTGGCCGCCTTGACGGCCAGGGTCGCGGCCCGGTACGCGGCGCACACCGGACCCCGGTCGCCGGTGTCACGAACCTCGTCGATGTCGTCCGGTGTCGACAGTGACCGCCAGCTCGGTTCGGTGAGGGCGTCGATCCATGTGAGCAGGTGCCGCACCCGGGAGTCGACGGCGTCGGGGGTCCGTCGGGTCACCGGGTGCTCGCGCAGCGCCGTCAGGTGCGCGGGGCCGATGACGGCGCGGGCGTGGGCCGCGAGCCCGGCCAGCAGCTCCGCCCGTGAGCGAACGGCGTCCCGGGCGTGATCCTGCGACGCGAAGCGCGCCTGGGTGAGAAGGGCGTGGGCGTGGACGGTGTGCCAGCGCGCGCGGTCCATGAGCTCGCCGTACGTGGGATGTGGCGCGGCGGGTGGGGGATCGGTGACGGTCATGTCGGTGAGGTGGCGTAGTCGTGGCGGGCGGCGACGGCCCGGGTGACGGCCTGGGCGCAGGCGTCGGCCTGCGCGGCGGTGGCGTGCCGATCCGGGGCACCGGCAGTGAGGATGAGCCGGTCGAGGATCTGCTGCAGCGCCTCCGGGGTGTCCGCCGGATCCACCAGGGGCAGCCGGACCGGGTCGGTGCGGGTGCCGGCGCTGGCGAGGTCGTCGAGTGTCCACGCCATCCGCGGCTCGACCCAGCAGGCCGCACTCGGGGCGGTCGAGCGGTCGGTGAGCAGGTCGTTCAGGGCGACGAGGTGGGCGATATGGGCCCATGCCCACGCGCGGTCGGCGGCGCGGGGCCGGCGGGCGATGCGGGCGTCGATGAGGTCGATCCAGTCGCTGATATCCATGGCGGGCTCCTTCGATAGGTGGGCAGGGTCGTGCGGTGATGGTCACGGGGCCGCTCGCCCCGGAACGGCGAGACGGCGGGCCTGTGGACGACGGGGAAGGTTGTCCACGGGTCCCGGGCTAGAGGGCCAGACCCGGCTGGGATGCGGCGATCGAGGCGCGACGGTGCGGTGAGGCCACGACTGGGCCGGCGGCAGGCTGCGGGGTACGCGGAGGCTCGCCGTGCCGGCAGGTGTCGCGGGTCAGGTCGGCAAGGGCGTCGCGCCACGACTGGGGTGGCAGCCCAGCGCTGAGGCTGGTGCGTACCAGGGCCGCCAGCGAGTAGTCGGGGTTGTCGTCGTCGGCGCGTTGCAGGGCGGCGTTCGCGCGGGCGCCGTCGCCGGATGTCCAGTGGCAGATCGCCAGGACCGTCGCGGCGGGGGCCACATGGCCGTCGGGGGCGTGACGGACGACATTCGTCAGGCCCGCGATCGCTGCCGGTGGGTCGGCGGACGGCTGCATGAGATCCCACAGGACGGTGTCGCGCACGCGGATGTCGCCCAGCCCGACCGCGACACGGGCGAACTCCTGGGGGCTGGCCGGCTCGCCGGAGGTGAGGGCGGCGATCTGCGTGATGGACTGCTCGCGCCAGTCCTCCCTGGCACGTGTCGGGCGGTCGGTGGTGTGCGAGGTTCCGGGCGCGGCGAGGGCGTCGTCGCGGGCCTGCTCGGCTGCGCGGACGCAGTCGGCGACCTGCGCGCGTGCGGCCGCGTCGGCGGGCGCGACCTCGGCGGCGAGCACCTCGCGGGAGTCGACCATCGCCGATCCGGCCAGCGCGAACTCCGCGGCGACCAGGGTTCGCACCTTCTCGGAGATGACCCGACCGGTAGGAGGGCAGCAGCTCGGGTTGTCGCAGCCGTAGGACCAGCGCGACGTGCCGTCGGTGTAGAGGGCGTCGCGGATGCCGACACCGCCGTCGTCCAGGGCAGTGATGAGCGCGTCGACCAGCGCCGCGTCGGGCAGCTCGCGATCCGGTTCGGGGTACTGGTCGGCGAACACGGCGATGATCACCTCGATTGACCCTGACCTGATCATCGGCTCGGCAGCCTGGGCGGCGAGCTGCCGCGCCTCGTCGCCGGCGATCCCGGCCGGTGGTCGGTCGAAGCGCTGGGTCACGCGGACCGTCGATCCTGCACCCGTGTGGTCGGGAGCGAGGCCGACGATGACGATTGAGTCCTCGGGCGGGAAGCCGATCATGTGCGGGATCGACGCGAGGAACGCGTCGGGACTGGACAGGGTCAACCGTCCAGCAGAGGTGATCACGGAGTCCGACATCAGGAACGTCCTTCCAGGGCAGTGGTAGCCCGGCAGCCCGAGGCCGCCGGCAGCGACGCGCAAGCGCCGTTACCCGGTCAACGGTGCGACCCCTTCGGTGCCTCGCATTCGGACGCTCATCAAGAGCACTAGCGCCTTGTCAACGGATCCTCGGTGGGTTGTAACGCGGGCTCAGCCACCGGGGACTGGCCTAGATTGACCGCAGCGCGTACTCGTCGCGCGTCGGGATGCTAGCCCGGCTAGTGGTTGCATTTTGTCCTTTGGGCGCTTCGGCGTTCAGGTGAGCGAATGGCGGTGTCGCGGTGGCGAGTCGTCAGGGGCTGGCAGTCCTTGGCGCCCTCGAGGTCGGCGTCAGCTACTTGTCGGACCCGCCACGCGCCTGCGGCCAGGACCAGGGCACGTCGTGTCTCGCTTGTGTTGCGTTGGTCCGGAGTTCCAATCTCCGAAGTGGTTCCGGGCAAAACGGACAGGTGCAGCCGAAGGACACCGGAACGAGACCGTCGGAGGGCGCCAGTCAGGTTCCTTTCCGGCGGTGAAACAGGCGGCTCCACCATCCGCCCTGGGTGGCATAGGCAGCATCCAATGTCCGGTGGTCCGACTCGCGGTTGCGCTGGATCTCGTCGCGGGTGAAGCCGCGAGCCCATCGGATCGCGCCGTGGTCGATGACGTAGTGAGACTGGCATGGCAACGCCCAGTTCCCAATGGACGGCCTCATTGAGATGGTGCCGTCGAACGTAAGCACCCATTGGGCTGGAGAGAGCGGCGTGATGACCTCGCTGCCGCAGCTGCAGGCACATAGGTGCGCTGCGGTCGAGAAGTGGGTAGACACGTAGAGATGGCCCGGCTCCAACTGCTCGGGAAACGACGTCATAAACTCAGGAACCATGTTGGTCAACCTCACGACTCGGCCTCCTCGATACTTGCGTCGGCGCCATCTCGGCCGCTGCGGGTGGTACCCGTGAAAACCCGATACACCGTTTCATCGACCGGCTCGAACTCGGCGTAGTACGTGAGGTACTTCTTCCAATTCACCACCGCGAGCATCGCATTCAGGCAGTTGAGGTCGGCGGTCTGAATGTTTCGGTCGTACTCGTCTACCCCGCCAGTTGACGTGGAGATCGCGGCCTCCGACATGTCAGGGGGAAAGTGATTGACGGCTGCGAGGAGCCCCGAAAGACGTCCGCCTTCGTCTCGGATGCCCATGCCGACCTCGATCGTGGGTATGTCCCGCTCCCGGAGCGACGCGAGGATGGCGGGCTTGTCATCGGCATCGGCGGCGGCCACGAAGACGAACGTGCAGTCGCCGAGCTGGTCTAGGTTGTCGGCAGTGATGAAGAACGAGTGTGCGGTTATTCCTGTGTGCATGTGTGAGTAGACGCGAGCGAAGTGCTCAGCCTTATTCGGACGTAGCTTCAGATCGTCAATGTCGGCAGCGCCCGGCGCGCGGTAGGCGTTGTGATTGTCGAAGACGTCGCCGTCGAACAGGTCGATGGCGTCGACCCAAGTCTTGGACACCTGGTCCAGAATGTAGCTGCCGGTGCCGCCCAAGCCGATGATGCCGATGCGCTGGCCCCTGAACTTCGCGTTCATCGTTGCGAGGCCAGCGCGCGCGGTGCCAGTGTCGGGATAGACGAAGGGGAGGTCGTCGGGGATCTCAGTCCAGCCAGCACCCGGGGTAGCGGTCACCGTCGGGTCCAGCACGTGCGCCGGGTGACTCAGGACGCGCACATAGGACGTGATCTTGTCGTAGGTGTTGGCGAAGGTCCCGCCGTTCTTCGGCTTGCTAGAGATCATGAAGTTCGCAATGAGGTCCTGAGTGACCGCGTGCGCCTCGGGCGATGGTCCTGGGAGCGGCTGGCCGTTCTGGTCGCAAGGCTGTTCACCGATGAACCAGATCCTGTGGTCCCCAGAGCTGTCCTGGAGGACGTCGCCGCTGAAGGTGACTGGCAGGGCGAGCCGACCGTACGTGACGACCTTGGCGGCCGTCACGTACGGCACTCGCTCGACTATTAGGTGGTTGCCCTCGAACGAGAGGCAGTAGTCCTCGTCGAGCAGTCGACGAGTCGACGGATCACGATCGAACGGTGACGTAGGCATCGAAGACCATGTTTTCCTTGACGTTGACGCTCTCTCCAGGGTGGAGGGTCCCCCCACCACCGCCGTTGTGTCCACGCGAGTACTCGATCCGAGCGACGTCTCCGTCGTTGACCGGCTCGTTCGGGAACGCCAGGTTGTAGATCTGCTCGTAGGAGATCTGCTTCTCGGGCCACTGGAACTCGCGGGTGTTGACGAAGATCGTTACAGGCGGCTTGCCTTGGTTGCTCATGACTTCTCCTTAGGAGTCATCATCACCAACTTGGTGACGGTGGCAAGTTTATCACACTGACTAACAAGTGCTGCGACACACGTTTGTGAGATTGACACTTCGTGTCGCGCGGGTGATGATGATGGTGTGTCCGAAGCTCCGGAGGACCGCTTTTACCAAGCGCTCGGCATGAAGGTCAGGGCTCGCCGTCAGGCCTTGGGAATGTCGCAGGCGGCGCTCGCGAATCGCCTGGGCCTGACCCGAGTCTCAGTCACAAATCTCGAAGCCGGCCGCCAGCGACCACTCGCACATCAGGTCGCGGTGTTGGCAGACCAACTCGGAACCAGTGTGGAGGATCTAATGCCGAAGTTTGAGGTGGCCGAGTACGACGTCGAGCAAGCGTTCGACGACGAGATGATCGAACTGGTCCGTACGTCGGCTAAAGCGCAGCGAGCGCAGTGACAGCGACGCGGTCCGCCGAGGAAGCGGCGGAGGAACTCCTCGCGAAGCACGGATTCGAAGCGCTCCCGGTCGACGTTGAGCAACTTGTTCAACTCGAAGGAGCACAGCTCGTTCGCGAGAACTTGGATAGAAGCATCAGCGGGATGTTGATTCGCGAGGAATCAGTTGTGCTGCTAGCTGTCAACAGCGGCAACCACCCGCGAAGGCAGCGCTTCACTATCGCTCACGAACTCGGCCATCTCCTCCTTCACCCCGGTCGCCAGCACACCGTCGACAGCACCGTGCGCGTCAACTTCCGTGACGATGTGTCCAGCCGAGCTACGGACTCCGAAGAGATAGAAGCGAACGCATTCGCTGCCGCTCTTCTGATGCCCGCGGTTCAAGTTCGAGCCTCGCTGCAGCGATTCCAAAGTGCAACCGGGAACCCGGGCAGAGTCGTTTCCGAGTTGGCTGAGCAGTTCGGCGTCAGCGCAGAAGCGATGGGCTATCGACTCATCAACTTGGGATTGAGTACCTAAGGACCAACCTCGGGCTCCCAAAGGAGAGCAAAGTCGCCGATGGGCGTCGGCGTAGTGGGTCATTCGAGAACTCCCTTTCGGCCGCTGCTTCCGACTTTGCGACAGCCATCAGCTACAGAGACAGCTCGGAGACCAGGTCCTGAACTAAGCGATGAACGTTAACGCGTGGGGCATACGTTGGAGACGCGGTGTGCTCGCAGCCGTTGGTCACCCCCCGGCTACTCTCGGCCCGCCCGTGAATCCGGCGCGACGAAGTCGACCGGAATGCTCGCGTCCGCAGGGTGAGCCGAACGGTCAACACTAAACGATCCAGATCCCGCTTGCGCCCGCGCCTGCCCATAACCGCACCTTCTCAGTGGTTGGGTGCTGTGACGGCCGCCAGAACCCATACGGCACCAAGGGGTCCATTCTCAATCGGCGTTGACAGCGCTATCGAGGATCGGTTGCGTAGCCCTTTCGATAGCCCTTTCCACATGGTTCTCGGTGGTTCCGGGTGGGTCTTGGTGAGACGGAAACCGTTGGTACCCAACGATTTCCCTCATGGGCTCTGGTGCCCTCGGCGATCTTTTAATCCGTAGGTTCGGGGTTCGAGCCCCCGGCGACCCACTTGCGAAACCTGTTGCAGCGCAACATGTTTTGGGTGCTGCCAAGCGACAACGAGAGGTGTCAAATCGGCAGTCTAGCCCTTTCTCTGGCCCTTTCTTTGGCCCTTCCTTCTTTGAACCTACGGATAATCGATGCGCAGGCCCTTTGGAATCCGCAGATCGCGTGACTCCAGAGCGCGCGATGCGTCGTCGTCGATGACTGCGTCGGCGGATTCCGCACCCGGCCACTGCGCGGGCCTGGCCTGGCATGGCAACCGGGCCGTCGGCGTCGTGATTCTGCAGAACGCGCAATCCGTAGGTTGAAGAAGCGTGTCGCCGTTTCCCGTCGCTCAGTGCGGACGAGCGATCAGTTGCGGGAAGTCGCCGGCCGATGCCCGCAGCGTCTTCAGGAGGCTGTGGAGCACGTCCAGCTTCGCGTCTCAGGTCCGTGCACCCCAAGCTGACTTCGTTGAACCGAGATCAGCAACCCGTATAGAAGCGGCACAGAACCTGGGTCGCTTCAGATTCTGTTCGCGCTGTTTGTGGTCGGGACGATCGTGCATCGCCCTTGCCTGGAATTCGGGGTCCATCCGCTGTCCGTGGTCGCGGCCGTCCCGTCCACGAAGTACGGCGCGGGCGCGCCGCTCGTTACCTTGGTGGAAACGATTGCCCAGTTGATGGGCTCGCCACGCCTAGATGTCGGCTACTCAGGCCCGGTTGGTGAGGCGGCGCGCGCCTACCTGCCGCGCCACTACCATCCGGTTCCTTCGAACATGCTCGAGGGCGCGCACGTACTCGTCATTGACGACACTTGGGTGTCGGGCGCGCGTGCCAAGTCGACCGCCACCTCGCTGAAGTGGGAGGGCGCTAGTCGAGTTACTGCGCTCACGTCGGTTATGTGGTGGTGAGTATTTGGTACATGCCCGCTTGGTAGTGCCAGGGTTCGTTGCAGATCAACTCGTACTGACCGGGAGGCAGGTCGAGGGTGAGCCAGCTGGTGCCGCCTGGCGGGATGCCGTCGCCTTCTCCTGCCCCGCATGAGGCTTCCGCGTGTCCGAGGGCGCCTTCTTCGGAGACTGTGCCGTCGGGTCCTGTGATTCGCGTGCCCGGGCCCGCGCTTGTCGTGGGGAGGACGGTGAGCTCGTGGACGTACTGCCCACGGTTGCGAACGAGGAAGGACACGGTGCCCGCTTCCACGACTTGGGGCTGGGCCTGCACGGTGGCCATCATCGGCCAGGTCCCGCCCATCATGCCCGAGCCGTAGTCGGCGAGGGTGACATCGACGAGGCTGCCTGGCAGCGGTGGGACATTGCAGGGGATGTCAGCGGCACTGCCGCGCCAGGGCGGGCCAGGGCCGGTTGAGCCGGTGATCGCAAAGGTGGATACCGCAGCGGCGAGCACGACGGCGACGAACACCGCCGCGAGGGCGGCTCGGCTGATCGGCTGGGTCGGTGCCATCAGCCCGAGCGCAGGGCGTCTCGGCGCTCGCGGTATTCCTGCGCGTCGATCTCGCCGCGGGCGAAGCGTTCATCGAGGATCTGCATCGCGTCAGCTCTTGCATGCGCATTCGACGTGCTCGCGTGCCCCGTGCCGCCGAAATTCCTGATCGCCACCACGAGCACCCACGCGACCGCGCCCCAGACGAGCAGCATGAGCGGGAACATCATGAGCCACGCGCCCCAGCCGCCGCCCCAGCCGTAACCCCAGTTCATCATTGGCGGAACCACCTTCCATGCTTCTTGTTCAGCAGTCTGGACCAGGTCGATGCCATGGTTGAAGTGCCGAAAGTCCCAACTGACGGGTCCTCCAATCCAGCGGTGAAGGACGTCCTAGTCGAGCAGCGTGCGGAGGGTTCGGCGGAGACGTTGCCGCCGCCGTATGCGGCTTTGCTGCCCCCGGTCACCCGCGAGGGACGCATCGACCCATCGATCCTGCCCGGGGCAATTACGCACGACGTCGCCGTCGTCACGATCATGCTGGCCCAGAACGAGACCGGCGCCCTGATGCCCATCGCCGAGGTCGGTGCGGCCGCCCACGCCGTCGGCGCCCTGGTGCACACCGATGCTGCGCAGGCCATCGGCAAGATCCCGGTCGGCGTCGACGACCTGAACGTCGACCTGCTGTCGATCGCCGGCCACAAGGTCAACGCACCCAAGGGCGTCGGCGCCCTGTACATCCGCCGCGGCACACCCATTCGCCCCGTCCTGCTCGGTGCGTCCCAGGAGCGGGGGATCCGGCCCGGCACCGAGAACGTCGCCAGCATCGTCGCCCTCGGTGCCGCCGCCCACGCCGCTACAGGTGACCTCGACCAGCGCGCCGCGCGGTACGGCATCCTGCGGGAGCAACTGTGGGACGAGCTTTCCGCCTCCATCCCTGGCATCACCCGCCACACCCCGATGCACTCGCTGCCCAACACGCTGTCCGTCAGTCTCCCCGGCGTCCTGGGCGCCGACGTCCTCAGGCTCGCCCCGACGATCGCGGCCTCCACGGGATCGGCCTGCCACTCCGGCGCCGAGCACCCGTCGGCCGTCCTCACCGCCATGGGCGTCGGGCACGCCGAGGCGATGGGCACCGTGCGGTTATCGCTGGGTCACGGAACCTCCGTCCAAGACGTCCTCCAAGTGGTCCGGGAACTGCGCAACGCACTAGCAGTCGTCTGATCTCGTGCAGTCCTGGCGTCGGTCCATGGCCCGATGAATCGCGCCGATCGCAGCGGGGCAAGGCCGTCCCCACTGGACGCGTTCGGGGAGGCGCCCTCCTCCAACTGCATTTGTGTAGTACGATATTCGCGTGCGTGATGCCGGCATCAACGCCAGTGCCCGTCGGCACGGGATCGAGGATGGTGACATCAGGCACGCGATCACTCACGCCGTGTTCACCGATGACATCGACCCCGAGCCACCGGTTCGCCGCCTCCACCTCGGCCCGGACCGATCGGGGAACATGCTCGAGGTCGTGACGTTGCACGTCGACGACGGCGGAGTGCTCGCGATCCACGCGATGAGGATGACGAAGCAGTACTGGCGACTCCTGGAAGGGCACCGCAATGACTAAGAAGAAGGTCCTCGGCGTCTCCGGCGGCCAGCCGATCACCCAGGCCGACGTAGAGCGGATGGCCGACGAGGCCGAGCGCGGCTACGGCGACGCCCAGTTGCGCCGTACCGGCAGGGGCCGGCCCACACTGGGAGACGGCCCGGCAAGGGCCGTTCAGGCACGGCTGGATCCGGACCTGCACGCGGCCCTCGAGCGACGCGCCAAGGCCGATCACAAGACATCGAGTGAGATCGTCCGCGAAGCGCTCCACGAGTACCTTTCCGCGTGACCGGCGAAGTCGAAGCGCCGCAAGGACATTGGCCCTTACATGGCCCTTTCATGCTCGGGGCGGTGGCCCTTTCTTGATGGATCTGGGTGGTTCTGTGAAGCGCCCCAGGTTCTGTGCCGCCCCTATACGGGTTGCGGCTCTCGGTTGAGGGCTGCGTAGTGGGCGTGCTCGAACTCTTCAGGGCTCTGGTAGTCGAGGCTACTGTGCAGGCGCCGGTTGTTGTACCAGTCGACCCAGCCGGCGGTGGCCCACTCGACGTCGGCGAGGTTCCGGTACGGGCCATGGTGGAAGACGGTGGTGCGGATGCACTCGCTCTTGAACAGCCCGATGACGCACTCCATCAGGGCATAGGCGTCGCCGACCGACCCGATGGAGGGCCGGATGCCCTCGAGGTCCAGGTGCTCGGTGAAGGTGATGGACGTGTACTGGCTGCCGGCGTCCGCGTGGCCGATGAGCTCGTCGCGTTCGACCGGGTGTCCCTCGCGCTCGCGCTGCCAGGTCGCCATCCGCAGCGGCGTCATCACCAGGTCGACGTCCTTGCAGGTAGCGGCGTGCCAGGCGACGATCTTCTGGGCGAAGACGTCGACGATGAACGACACGTAGGCGAACCCGGCCCACGTCCGGCAGTAGGTGAAGTCCATCACCCACGCCCGGTTCGGGGCGGCCGCGGTGAAGTCCCGGTTCAGCAGGTCCCCGGCACGGCGGCCGTCCTTGCCCGGGATCGTGGTCCGGATGCCCTTCGCACGCCGGATCCCGTTCAGCCCCAGCGCTCTCATGGCCCGGTCGACCGACCCGGGAGACGCCTCGGGCAGGCTCCGCTTGACCAGCGCGGTCATCTTCCCCCTGCCGTAGAGCCCCTCGGGGGTCAGCCTGCGGACGCCGGCCAGCGGCCCGTCCGCGTCGACGGTCCAGGCGGCATCGCGGACCGCGTCCATCACCACGGCGTCACTCACCGTCCGGGGCGCGACGTGCTGGCCGGTGCTGCTCCAGGCCCGGTAGGTCCGTGCGGCGATCTGGCAGCCCTGTTCGGTCAGGACCCGGCAGATCGACTCGACCGCATGACCGGCCTGTCGGCACTCGTCGATGAACGCGACGATCAGCGACCGTGGGGGTCGAGTTCCCCCGCGAAGAAAATCGAGGCCCGGCGCAGGATGTCGTTGTCCTCCTCCAGCCGCCTGACCCTGGCCTTCAGCTCCTTGATCTCAGCGAGCTCCTCGCTCGCGGCACCGTGTCGCTGGCCCCTGTCGACCTGCGCCTGCAGGTACCAGCGGCGCACCGTCTCGGCACCCACCCCGTTGCGCTTGGCGACCGCCTCGGCCGCCGCAGTCGGGCTCGGGTACTCCGAGACGTGATCCAGCATCTGCTGGACACACCGCTCCTTCACCTTCGGATCGATCCTCTTCGGCATGACGTACATCCTCCTCGACTCACAAGGAGGCGGCATCAAACCTCGGGCGCTTCACTGTGAGGGTCGGGGTGGGCCGGAAACCGATGCAATCGTTTGATATTTGGCTTTCTGCGGTGTGATCGGGAAGGCTTTTAATCCGTAGGTTCGGGGTTCGAGCCCCCGGCGACCCACTTCCGAAACCTGTTGCAGCGCAACAGATTCCGGCATTGCCAAAGCAAGGCCGCAAGTGTCAACATGGTAGTTTGGCCGTTTCTTGTGCCCTTACACTTCAACATACGGTGTCAGCGGACAACATCGCGCCGACGAGAGCCATTCGCCTGCCGTCGCGTACCAAGGCGATCATCCCGCTCGGCAGCGCCCGTAGGGTGCGATACGCCGATTGTGGCCGCTACCTCGCACCGCCAACACGGTTCGTGATAGGCCCAACGCGAGCAGCCCGCACTGCGATCGTGTAGTTCGATCATGTCAAGGGCGGGTTTCGATCAGACGTGAAGACCTTGCCCGTTCTTAACCTCTGCATGTCCCCGTTTTGGGGACTGCATGGCAATACTGAAAGAGCAGACCTGACTAAGCACAAGCACGGCTAACCATGGAGGTTGTCATGAGATCCAGACGTCGACGCACAGCAGTTGCCCGGCTCGCCTTGGTGAGCGTGCCCTCACTGTTGTTCGTGCCCGCGTTCGCATTCGGGTCGCCCGCGCAGGCGACCCCGTTGCCGACCTGCATGGGCAAGACCGCGACGATCGTCTCGGGTGCGTCGCGCATCAAGGGAACGGCTGACTCTGACGTCATCGTGATCACCGGACGCGGCAAGCACACCGTGTGGGCCGGCGCCGGTCGTGACCTGGTCTGCGGAAGCTCAGGAGACGACACGATCTATGGCAACGGCGGCAACGACCGGATCCACGGCCGGTCCGGAAACGACATGCTCCTGGGGGGCCTCGGCCAGGACTACCTCGACGGCGATGACGGCGACGACGACCTCGATGGCGGCGACGACGATGACGATCTGATTGGTGGCCACGGCGACGACTTCGACGACGATGACGACGACGACCTCGACGACTTTGACGACGACGGCGATGACGACGAGGACGAGGACGATGATGAGAACGACGACGACGACGCCGACGAGAACGACAGCGACGACTAACTGCAACGAGTGACAGTCGGGGCGGGTCATGCTGCAAGATGAGCCCGCCCCGACCGTATCGGTGCCGATGACGCACGTCGTTCAGCACGCAGCGTCGGCGACTGATCGACGTCGCGTTCGGAAGGCCCTTGCCGCTTCGATCTACGGACCGGACCACCGGGCAATCCGAGACGGAAGCAGGGCAGGCTCCCGGCTGTCGCAGAGAATCCCACCCTGTTCCCGTGACGTCACGACCCGGCGCCGATCTGTCAATGCAACAGCTACACCGAAATCCTGACAGTCATGATGGGAACTGCGCCGGGGACTTGGCTGCTGGCCTGAACCTCTTGCTGACTGGCTCGCGTGCGATGCCTGGGGACTGATCTGTCGGCTGGCGCTGCGCCGGGTGCTCGACGCGCCACCTGGCCTGTGGGTCGTGACTTCATAGGAGCCTTGCGTTGCACCATGGCTGTCCTGTCCGTGTCCACGGGTCCTGGTGGCGCACCCCGCCAACAGCGACAGTGGAGTGGCAGGACCATCATGGAGGGGCTCGGGCGTCCGATTGTGTGGCTGGGTGTCACGAGTCGACCTGCAGAGTCTCGTCGCGGACGAAGTGGTGCTGTTCGGCGTCGGTCTGTTCGCCAGGCCCTGCTGCAGGGGGTGGCGGCCAACCGCGTCGTGCGGGGATGCGTGTTCAGACTGCTGCCGCCGCAGTTGCAGCAGAGTCGGCGGCCAACGCGATCACCGCGAGGTCGTCGTCCGTGTGCGCTGCGGAGACGAACCAGGCTTCGTAGGCGGACGGTGGCAGCCACACGCCCGCGTCCAGCATGGAGTGGAAGAAGGCGGCGAAGGCAGCAGCATTCTGGGTGCGCGCGTCGTCGTACGTGCGGACCGGCGTGTCAGTGAAGAAGAAGCTGAACAGGTTGCCGGCCTGTGGTGCCTGATGAACGACGCCGTGCCGGGTGAGGGCTTCGGTGATGATCCCCCTTACGGCCCCTGCGGTGGCATCGAGGTGGGCGTAGACCTGCGGGGTGCATAGGCGGAGGGTCGCCAGCCCTGCCGTCGTGGCAACCGGGTTCCCGCTCAGGGTGCCGGCCTGGTAGACCGGGCCGGCCGGGGCGAGCAGGTCCATGGTGGCGGCGGGACCGGCCACGGCGGCCAACGGCATGCCTCCACCGATCACCTTCCCGTACGTGAACAGGTCGGGCCGCCACCCCTCCGCGGCCCCTTCGATGCCCCACCAGCCGGCCGCGGACATGCGAAAGCCCGTCATGACCTCGTCGAGGATGAGCAGCGCGCCGTGCTCGCGGGTGATCGAGGCCAGGCGCGCGTTGAAGCCAGGCGGAGGCGGCACTACGCCCATGTTCGCCGGCACCGCCTCGGTGATGACGCAGGCGATCTCGCTCCCGCGGGCGGCGAACAGCTCCTCGAGCGCGGCGACGTCCCCGTAGGGCAGCACCAGGGTGTCCTGCGCCGTTCCCGGGGTGACACCGGGGGAGTCCGGCAGCCCGAGGGTGGCGACGCCGGAACCCGCAGCGACCAGCAGCGAGTCGGCATGACCGTGATAGCACCCGGCGAACTTCACGACCACGTTGCGGCCGGCCTTCGCACGGGCGATGCGGATCGCGGTCATCACCGCCTCGGTACCGGAGCTGGTGAACCGCACCCGCTCCACAGGGGCCACACGGTTGACGATCTCCTCGGCCAACTCGACCTCGGGCGCGCACGGCGCCCCGAAGGATGCGGAGCCGGCCACGGCGTGCGTCACCTGCGCGACGATGTCCGGGTGCGCGTGGCCGAGAATCATCGGTCCCCACGCGCCGACAAGGTCGACGTACTCCCGGCCCTCGGTATCGGTGATGCGCGACCCGTGGGCATGCGCAACGTAGCGGGGCGTGCCCCCCACGGAGCGGAACGCCCGCACGGGCGAGCTCACCCCTCCCGGGATGACGTTCTGCGCGCGAGCGAACCACTCCTCGGAGCTCGGTGCCACGGGTCCTCCTCCTGCCGAACGGACCGGCTTGTCGATGCGGGTGCGGCTAGCGCAGCGAGCGGGCGACCTCGGTCGCCCAGTAGGTCGCGATGATCCCGGCGCCGGCACGCTTGACGCTGGTGAGGACCTCGTGGATGGCGCGATCACGGTCGATCATGCCCGCAGCCGCAGCTGCCTCGACCATCGAGAACTCACCGGACACGACGTACGCCGCCACCGGGACATCCACCTCGTCGCTGACCCGCGCGATGATGTCCAAGTAGGGAAGTGCGGGCTTGACCATGACGATGTCCGCCCCTTCGGCCACGTCGAGCCGCACTTCGCGCAGGGCCTCGACCGCGTTGCCCGGATCCTGCTGGTAGCTCTTGCGGTCGCCCTGCAGCTGGCTCTCGACGGCCTCGCGGAAGGGCCCGTACATCGCCGAGGCGTACTTCGCCGCGTATGCCAGGAGTGCTGTGTCGGTCCAGCCGGCGGCGTCGAGGGCTTCGCGCACCGCTGCGACCTGGCCGTCCATCATGCCGCTGAGGCCGAGGATGTCCGATCCCGCATCCGCCAGTACGAGCCCCATCTGCTTGTACACCGCCAGGGTCGCGTCGTTGTCGACGCGACCCTGGCGGTCGAGCACGCCGCAGTGCCCGTGCGTGGTGAACTCGTCCAGGCATAGGTCGGCGATGACCGGTAGGTCGTCGCCGGTCGTGTCCTTCACCCAGCGCACGGCCTGCGCGAGGATGCTGTCCGGGGCGATTGCCACGTCTCCGCAGGCATCACGGACCTCCGGTACGCCGAAGATCATGACCGCGCCGACGCCAGCCTCCGCCGCCTCGGTGACGGCCTGGCGCAGCGAGTCGCGCGTGTGCTGCACGACACCGGGCATCGATCCGATCGGGTTCGGTGCGATGGCCCCCTCGCGGACGAACACGGGCAGGATCAGGTCGGCCGCGGCGAGGCGCGTCTCGCGCACCAGCCGTCGGATGGCGGGTGTCCGCCGGAGCCGCCGCGGCCGCTCGGTTAGGTCCATGACCAAGGGAGCCTATCCGCGGCTCAGCAACCGGTCACGACGGGCAGGTCGGCGCGGGCGTTGCGGCAGCACGTCAGCGAGCACAGGCTGGGCTCGGGCGAGGTCGGTCGTCCGGCCAGGGCATCGGCCATCACGTCGACGAGGCTGCTGACGAAGCGGGGGTCCACGCCCGGCGTGGCAACCCGGGTGAATCCGATCCCGATGTCCTCGGCGATCCCCCGTGCCTCGTGGTCGAGGTCCCACACGACCTCCACGTGGTCGCTGACGAAGCCGATCGGGACCACGATGACGGCCGACTTACCGTCGGCCGCGGCGCTTCGCACGGCGCTGCCGATGTCGGGCTCGAGCCACGGCACCTGCGGCGGTCCGCTACGGGACTGGAACACGAGTTGCCAGTCGATGGGGCTGATGGCCGTGGCCGCCTCGACGGCGGACATCACCCGACGCGCGACGTCGAGGTGCTGTCGCTCGTACAGCCCGGGAAGACCGTGGCGCAGTTCGTCGGGGCCGCCGGCCTCGGCCATGGCGACCGGGATCGAGTGGGTGGTGAACAGGACACGCACCGACTCCGGTCCGGTGACGCTGGCGAGCGCATCGACCACGCCGTCGATGAAGGGAGCGGCGAAGCCCGGCCGCTGGTGGTACGGCCGCGCCTTGACGACCTCGATGCCACCGGCCAGGCCTGCCTCCTGGGTCGCGGCGGCGAGGTTCTCCCGGTACTGCCGGCAACCGGAGTAGGAGGAGTACGCGCTCGTCGCGATCGCCAGGACGCGCCTGTGGCCGGCGGCGTGCATCTCGCGCATGGTGTCGACGAAGAACGGGGCGGAGTTACGGTTGCCCCAGAAGACTGGCAGGGCGATCCCGCGCCGGTCCATCTCCGCCCGCAGGTGCCCGATCAGGTCCCGGTTCTGCCCATTGATGGGACTGACCCCGCCGAGGGCAAGGTAGTGCTGCGCGACGGATTCGAGCCGCTCGCGGGGGACGCCTCGCCCGGCCGTGACACGCTCGAGGAACGGCATGACCTCGTCGCGGCCCTCGGGCCCGCCGAAGGAGGCGAGCAGGACGGCTTCGAAGGTCACGCGAGCAGCTCCACGACGGACGCCGCGTCGATGCGGCGTCCGGTGTAGAAGGGGGTCTCCTCGCGCACGTGGCGCCGTGCCTGCGAGCTGCGCAGGTGTCGCATCATGTCGACGATCTCGTGCAGCTCGTCGGATTCCAGGGCGAGGATCCACTCATAGTCGCCCAGGGCGAAGGCGGCGACCGTGTTGGACAGGATGCCGCCATAGCCGCGCCCCATCGTCCCGTGCTCGACCAGCATTGCGCGGCGTTCGTCATCGGGGAGCAGGTACCACTCGTACGAGCGAACGAACGGGTACACCGTCGCCCACTCCAGCGCGCCCTTGCCGGCCATGAATGCCGGCACGTGCCCCTTGTTGAACTCGGCTGGGCGGTGCAGGCCCATCGCAGACCAGGTCTGCTCCATCGAGGGACCCACGGCTGATCGGCGCAACCGGCGCAGCCCCTGCTGCACCAGCTCGGCAGCGGGCGCGTGCATCCACACCATGAGATCGGCGTCGCCGCGCAGCGCGCTTACGTCGTAGAAGCCCCGGATCACGACGTCAGTGGCGTCCAGCTCGGCGATGACCGACTCCAGGTCGGCCTGCGCGCCGTCCGGGGCGGGCACTCCCGTTCGCCGGTAGACGGTCCAGCAGGTATAGCGGATCGTGTCGTTGATCTCCCGCGCGGTCACGCGCTCACGCTCGTCAGTGGTCACGTGCCCAGTCTCCCATCCAGGGTGCATCAGCGCTCGAGCTGCCCGGCCACCGAGCGCGCCAGCGCGATGGTCCCGGCAAGACCGTTGCCGCCGATGCCGGCGCCGATGACCGCGAGCCCTGGCGTGGCCGCCACCGCGGCACGCACCTCGGCAACTGCGTCCTGGTGCCCGCTGCGCGGGAAGACGAGGGATCGGTCCCAGCGGGTGATGCGCAGGTCCAGGACATCCGGCTCGTCGAGGGCGAAGATGGTCGACACGTCGGCGCGAGCGATGGCCGGGAGGTCGTCCATGTTCTCCTGCACCCGCCCGTCGCGGCCGTAGGACAGCCGGACGAGATGCCGACCCGGACCGTACGCCTCGAGGATCCATGCCCACTTGGCGGTGGCATGGGTGAGTGCCTTCGCGATGATGCGCGGGTGCCCGGGGGCGACCAGAAGGCCGGAGCCGACGGGTTCGTCGTCGAGCTCCGGGGCCGCAAGGACCATGGCCACGACGGCGACGTCTCCCACGGCGATCCGGGCGAGCGCCTCGCGCGGCATCGGCTCGGTGTCCAGCAGCCGGGCCGCCGTCGGGGCGTCGACAGCCAGCACGAGGTCGTCGGCCTCCACGGTGACGCCATCGACCACGACCGACCAGCCGGTCGCCCGACGGGTCGCCCCGCGCACCGTGGATCCGACCCGCACGTCCACACCCAGTCGCGTCGCGTCCTGCTCGAGAGCCCCGACGAGGGTCGTCATCCCGCCGCGCAGCCCAGCGATCGCGGCTCCGGGCACCCCCGCTGCCGCGCGCAGCCGTGCGGCAGCCGACGCGAGGCTCCCGGTCTCGGTGAGTGCACGCTGCAGGCCCGGGATGACCGCCTCGCACTCGACGAGGTCCGGGTCGGCGGCATGCACCCCGCCGACGACCGGGGTGAGGATGCGGTCGGCGACGGCGTCGCCCATCCGCTCGCGGACGAGGGCCCCGAGCGTCAGGGACACGGCGACATCCCGGGGTGCTTGACTGTCGAGCCCGCGGGCCCGGGCGGCGGCATCGGCGCCGAGGATCTCGATGACCGCGGACTCGGACAGGTCAGTGGGGACGCCGAGCAGCGCGTGGGGCATGGCGTGCATGCCGTCCGTCAGCAACAGTCGGGCATCGGACCGACGGGGAGCGACGACGTGGGCTGCGAGGCCGAGCTCGTCGATGAGGCTCCGCGTCTCGGGTCGGGTGACGGCGAAGGCCTCCGCGCCCGCGTCGACCGCGACGCCGGCGAGGGTTGCCGAGCGCAGCGCACCGCCCGTGCGGTCGGATGCCTCGAGGACGGTGACGCGGTGACCGTCGCGCGCCAGCTGGCGCGCGGCCACCAGGCCGGCAACGCCTCCGCCGACCACGACGACCGTGCGGGCCACGATCACCCCTCTTCGTGGACCAGCGCGACGAGCCTCGTCAGGACGTCGGGATCGGCGTCCTTGGGCACGCCGTGACCCAAGTTGACCACGTGGGCGGGTGCAGCCAGTCCGCGGCGGAGGACATCGCGGGTGTGATCGGCCAGGACGTCCCAGTCGGCTGCCAGCAGGTCGGGATCGATGTTGCCCTGCAGTGGCGTGCGTCCGCCGAGCAGGTCGTTCGCCACGTCGAGGGGTGTGTGCTGGTCGACGCCCATGACGGTCGCGCCCACGTCACGCATGGCCACGAGCAGGTCGCGCGTGCGGGTGCCGAAGTGGACGCGCGGGACCGGGAGGTCGCTCACGGCAGCCATCACCGAGGTCGAGTAGGGCGCCGCGAAAGCCTGGTACTCGTCGTGGGTCAGCGCTCCCGCCCAGGAGTCGAACAGCTGCACGGCGCTCGCCCCGGCCATCGCCTGCGCGCGCAGGAACGTGCCCGTGACACCGGCCGCCCAGGTGAGAAGGGCCTCCCACGCGTCCGGGTCGTCGCGCATCATCGCCTTGGTGTGCACGTAGTCGCGCGACGGGCGCCCCTCGATCAGGTACGACGCCAGGGTGAAGGGGGCACCGGCGAACCCGATGAGCGGCGTGGCGGCGAGCTCGGCGGTCAGCATGCCGACGGCCGTAACGATCGGCTCGAGCGCCTCGGCCTCCAGCGGTCGCAGCCGCTCGACGTCTGCCTTGGTGCGCACGGCGGACCCCATCACCGGCCCGACCCCGGCGACGATGTCGACGTCAACCCCGGCGAGCTTGAGGGGCACGACGATGTCGCTGAAGAAGATGGCTGCATCGACACTGTGTCGGTAAACAGGCTGCAGGGTGATCTCGGTCACCAGTTCGGGGCGCAGGCAGGACTCGAGCATGGGAATCCCGGCCCGGACAGCGCGGTACTCCGGCAGGGATCGGCCCGCCTGCCGCATCATCCATATGGGTCGCCGCTCCGGCCGAACCCCTTGGTACGCCTGCACGAGTGCGGACTGCGCGGTCCGGCCATCGACCAGCGGGTGCGTCGTCGGCAGGGCCGATCCACTATGCATGCAGGCAACCTATCCAAGGCATGCGGGGCTCTGAGCAGTGCGTAGCATTCACCACCATGGTCATGGTGCTCATCGGTACGAGTCATCACGACGTCACTCTCGATGAACTCGATCGCCTTGTTGCCGCCGAGCAGGGGCTCGCGCAGCGCCTCGTGCAGTCGGGCGACGACATCGCCGGCGCCGTCGTGCTGTCGACGTGCAACCGCTTCGAGATCTACCTTGACCTGAAGCGGTTCCACGGCGCAGTCGAGACCACGACCGACACCGTGGCCGAGCTCGCCGGGCTCGACAAGGACTTCGTCGTCGATGCGATGCGCGTGGTCGTCGGCACGTCGGTGGCCCAGCACCTGTTCTCCGTCGCCTCGGGCCTGGAGTCGATGGTCGTCGGGGAGGACGAGATCGCAGGCCAGGTCCGGCAGGCGCTCGCCACCGCGCAGCGCGAGGCGACGACGACACCGTCCCTCGAGAGGCTCCTGCAGTGCGCCCTCACGACGTCGAAGTCGGTGACCAGCTCGACCGGCCTCGGTGCGGCGGGCCGTTCCATCGTCAGCGTGGGCCTCGACATCGTCGAGCAGCGACACGGGCATGTCGCCGGCACCCGAGCGCTGGTGCTCGGCACCGGCTCCTACGCCCGCGTCGTCGTAGCAGCCCTGCAGCGCCGCGGCTGCACCGACATCGGCGTCTTCTCCTCCTCCGGTCGCGCCGCGCACTTCTCGCAGTCCCACGACGTGCAGTCCGTGCAGATGGATGACCTCGCCGCCTTCCTCGGGAGCGTCGACGTCGTGGCGGCGTGCAGCGGTGCGCCGCATCCGCTCATCGACCAGCCGCTCGTCGAGGCCTCCGGTGCAGCCCGCGACCGGGTCCTGCCGATCATGGACCTCGCGCTGTCACCCGATGTCGCATCGGATGTCCGTGGCATGCCCAACATCGACGTCGTCGACCTGAACGTCATCCACGAGTTCGCACCACGCGAGCACTCGTCCGCCATCCTCGAGGCGCAGGACATCGTGCTCTCCTCGGTCCGCTCCTTCGAGGAGCTCGAGTCCGGCCGCAGCGCGGACCACGCCATCGTCGCCATGCGCTCGCACGTCATGAGCATCATCAGCGAGGAGATCGAGCGCATCCGCCGCCGCGTCGACCCGGACACCGCCGACGAGGTCGCCAAGTCCCTCAATCGGGTGTCCAACGCCATCCTGCACACCCCATCCGTTCGCGCCCAGGAGCTCGCGCGGACAGGTGACTTCGCCGAGTACACGCGAGCCGTGCACACGCTGTTCGGCATCGATGTGGACGCTGCCGAGCGTGACTGAGCCCATCCGACTCGGAACCCGTGCGAGCCAGCTGGCGAGGACCCAGTCGGCGGCCGTGGGAGCCGCCCTCTCCGAGTCATCACAGCGACCATGGCTCGAGGTCCTCGTCCGCACGCCCGGCGACGACACCACCAAGCCGCTGGACCAGCCCGGCTCACCGGGCCTGTTCGTCTCTACCCTGCGACGGGCACTGCTCGCGGGCGCGGTCGATGTCATCGTCCACTCGTTCAAGGACCTCCCGAGTGCACCGGAGCCGGGCATCGTGCTCGCGGCGGTACCGGTCCGCGCCGACCCCCGCGACGCGCTCGTCAGCCGTGACGGCCGGCGCTTCGCCGACCTGCCCGCCGGATCGACCGTCGGGACGTCTTCGCCCCGACGCACGGCCGCGCTTGCACGCCTGCGTCCCGACCTCGTGTTCACCCCCATCCGCGGGAACGTCGACACCCGCATCGGCCGGGTGCGCGATGGCGAGGTCGACGCCACGGTCCTCGCCGTGGCCGGCCTCTCCCGGATCGGTCGCACGGCGGAGATAGCCGAGATCCTCGACGGCCTGCTTCCCGCCCCGGCGCAGGGGGCCTTGGCAGTGGAGTGCCGGGAGGACGATGCCGACATGCGCGCCCTGGTGGCGGCCCTCGACGACCCGCAGGCCCGGCTGGTCACCTCTGCCGAGCGCCACGTCCTGGTCGGCATCAACGCCGCGTGCACGACTGCCGTCGCCGCGCTGGCGACGTACGAGTCGGGGCAGCTGCGCCTGCGTGCGGAGCTGACGATGTACGGCCGCCACGCGACCGCTGATCTTGTCGAGTCCTGCGCTCCAACGGACGTGGCTCGGGCACGGGCGCTCGGACTCCGCGCATCGGCTGTCCTCGCTGGCAGCGAGCGGCCCGTCCTGCTCATCCGATCCGAGGGCAACGAGTCTGATGCCGAGAGCCTTGACCAGTTCGGCATCGCCAGCATCACCGAGCCGTACGTGCGCATCACGCCAATGCTGGACGGCGCGGACGCCGCGTCCCTTGTCGCGCTGCTGCGGGCCAGTGCCGCCGACACGGACCGGGCCGAGAACACCTGGCTGGTGGCAACGTCGCCGATGACGGTCCCCTCGTGGCTCACCGCCTCGGGACGCGCCGGTCTCACAGAGGCCATTGCCCTGGCGGCCGCGGCAGGCGTTCGTGCGGCTGCCACCGGTGAGCGCACCGCAGCCACCCTGCGCGACCTCGGATTCCGCGAGGTCCGCGTGCCGCAAGAGGCCTCAGCACGCGGTCTCGTGGCCGACTTGGCCGGTGTCACCCCCGGCCGTGCGCTGTTCCCGCGAGGCAACCTGGCGCTGCGAACGCTGCCCGACGGCCTGCGTGAACTCGGCTGGGAGGTGGACGAAGGCGTCGTCTACCGGACCACGACGGTTCCCGAGCGCCCGGCCAGCGCGGACATGATCGAGCAGGCCCAGGTCTCGGCCGTCGTCGTCCGCTCCCCGAGCGCGGTCCGAGCCCTCGTCACCCACGCCCAGGTGCCGGCGTCGGTCCCCGTCGTCTGCCCGGGACGCACCACCGCGGAGGCCGCCATCGAAGCCGGACTGGCCGTCGCCGCCGTCGCCACGTCCCCGTCCTCCGCGGATGTCGCGCGAGCCGTTGCGGGCCTCCTCGGCTCGGCCGGCCGCGCATGAGGAGCCGCTCCACCGCTCTGGGCGCGCTGCTGCTCTGCCTGCTGCTCGCAGCCCTCGACCAGACTGCCGTGGCGACCGCACTGCCGACCATCAGCGCAGAACTGGGCACTAGCGCCGCGCTCAGCTGGGTGATGTCCGCCTACCTGCTCACCGCCACGGTGAGCACCCCGGTATGGGGCAAGCTCTCCGACCTGCATGGCCGCCGACCGCTGCTGCAAGCTGCCGTGGTCGTGTTCGTTGCGGGCTCGCTGTGGGCCGGGTTCGCGTCGGACATCGCGGGTCTTGTCGCCGCGCGCGCGCTCCAGGGCGTGGGGGGCGGCGGCATGGTCGTCCTGGTGTTCGCTGCGGTCGCCGACCTGGTGAGCCCGCGCGAGCGCGGTCGTTTGGTGGGCCTGTTCGGCGCGGCCTTCGGCCTGGCGAGCGTGCTGGGTCCCGTCGTGGGCGGCGCTCTCACCCAGGCCGCATCCTGGCGCTGGATCTTCTATCTCAACATCCCCCTGGGACTGCTCGCCCTGCTCGCGATCACAGTGGCGCTGCGCCTGCCGCGGCCGACCGGTGCCGGTCGCGTCGACTGGCTCGGGGCACTGCTCCTGGTCGTCGCGGTCGGTGGCGTGATGCTTGGCCTCCTGAGCGCAGACCCCGCGAGCGGATGGCTGGCGGCCAGCACGGTCACGCTCGTCGGGGTGGGGCTCCTGGCCACGCTCGCCCTGCTCCGGGTCGAACAGCGGTCTGTGGAGCCGCTCCTGCCTCTTCGAGTCGTCAACCACCCGGTGGTGCGCATCACCGCAAGCCTCGGGCTAATCGTCGGGCTCGTCACCCTGGGCACCATCGTCTACGCCCCCGCCTACTTGCAGGGAGTCCTTGGCGCGACACCTGCCGAGTCCGGGATGCAGCTGCTGCCGTTCGTCGTCGGCACGCTGATCGCCTCCGTGCTCGTCGGGCGCCTGATCAGTCGCACGGGCACCTACCGGGCCTACCCGATCGCCGGAACCATCACTGCCACGCTCGGACTGCTCGTGCTGTCCCGCCTCGGCGTGGGCACGCCTTATGCATGGGCAGCGGTGGGCCTCAGCCTCGTCGGGGCCGGGTTGGGCGCCATCATCCCCGTGCTCACGGTGGCCGCGCAGAGCGCGGTGGCGCCGCGGGACATCGGCGTCGTGACGAGCACCGCGTCACTTGCCCGGTCACTGGGCAGCACGTTCGGGGCGACCGCATTCGGTCTGGTCTGGGGGCTGGCCCTGACCGCTGGACCTGGCTCAAGCGCCGGCCACACACCATCGGCAGAGTCGTTGGCCAACGCGACCCAGGCCACCTTCCTAGCCGCTGCACTCGTGATGGTCGCCGCAGTCCTCCTGTCGCTGCGTCTGCCCACCGTTCACCTGCGTGCCTCGAGCGCTGCCGACGTGGACAGTGCGACCTGAGCCCAGGACTCGATTTAGCTCTGGATGAGGCTGTGAAGCGAACCAGATGAATCACGTCAGGTAGGTGTTGGGCAATTCGTCCGTATCCCCGGCCCAGACGGTTCCGACCGGCCGCTACATGGCTCGGGGCTGCTCGGCGCCGCAGCCCCAACACCCTACGTGATTGGGGTGCCCGGCTGTCGGACGGCGGCCGGGTCATAGATGAACTGCAAACCCGCTCCTGGGGTGCAACCGACGGGCAGGAAGTTGACCGTCACGGTATCCACTGGCTCATCGGCTTCGAGGGCGACTGAGCCTCACGCAGTCGAGGGACCGCCCAATCTAGGCGGCCCGGTCATGAGTTCCCGCACTGGCCTACTTGGGCTGCTTCGAAGGCTTGCCGTGATCCTTCGTTGGTTTGGGCGCAGGCTGATCGACGGTCGGCGGGGTTGATGCAGCTGGAGGCTCGGCCGAAGCCGTTCCCGGCACGGAGGTCGGCGCCGGCTGGGTCGCCGCCGGGGTGGGAGTGGGGGCTGGCGGATCGGTCGGCGCGGATGCTGTCTGGCCGATGATGATGGCGATGGCTGCTCCGGCGAGAAGGAGGGCTGCGACCGCTGCCACGAAGGCGGCGCGCCGCACGCCGGAGGCTGCCGGCCCGGCAATCTTCCCGGCTGGCTCCAGTCGGGTGGCGGGCAGGGCGAGCGTGGGGTCGGGGGTACCTGCCATCAGCACGGTAGGAGCGTCCTCGCTCGCAACGGGCGCAAATGCGAGTCGGCCGAGTCGGCCCCACCTGCTCGCCACGTAAGCGGACACCGTGGTGGGGTCGGTATCGAGGGCATTGAGGATCTCGCGCCAGTCGGGTCGATTCTCAGGGTCCTTGTCCAACGCCGCCGCGACGAGACCCCCGAGCGGCTTTCCGAGCGGCGGTACTGCTGGCGATTCGTGAAGGACGCGATAGCCCAAAGCCTCGCCGGTGCCCGAGCCGAAGGGATGCGTGCCGCCGGCTGCGAAGGCGACAACGGCGCCCCAGTTCCAGATGTCGCCTGGGGGCCCGTGCTCTGCACCACGCCACTGCTCGGGCGACATCCACGCGGGAGTGCCGATGGACATCGCGGTGGTCGTGAGCGACGTGGTATCCGTGGACTTGGAAACGCCCAGGTCCAGGAGGATCGGGCCTCGCGGCCCAATCTGGATGTTGGACGGCTTCACGTCGCGATGCACGACTCCCGCGCTGTGCAGCCGGCCGAGCGAGTCCGCGAGGGCGGCAGCGAGCGCCGCGACCTCGTCGGGCAGGAGCGGCCCGTGGCTCCGCACAGTCACGCCGAGGTCTTCCCCGGGCACGTAGACCCACGCGATGAACTGGGGCGTCAACGACGTGCTCGCCTCTCGCGCCTCTGCGAGGAACGGGCCGCGCACCCGGAGGGCATGGCGCACCTCCTGCGTGAACCGCGATCTGAACTGGGGGTCCGCGGTCAGGTCAGGTCGGATGACCTTGAGGGCGACGAGGTCACCGTCACCTTGGCGGGCCAGGTAGACAACGCCCATTCCGCCTGACCCCAAGCGACCAAGGAGCGACATCCCGCCCACGTCACGCGGATCGGATGCATGGAGGGGCAGCATTGCGTCCCCACCTCCCGGAGAGCTTCCTTGCGTTGAGCCGTTGCTCCGATCCGTCGATCAATCCGTTGGAACAACGTCGGACCGGACGCTGCGAGGGAGCAAGAAAGGGACAGCTCGCAAGTGCAACTATCCCATGCCATGGCTATAGGCCCATCTGCTGAGCAGTTGGAAGGTCATGCGGCGCCGGGGGAAGGCCCAACCCCATGGCGGTCGCGGATGCGGGTAGAAGGCCCGGGAGTGCAATCGCGTGACGGGAGTGCAGCGCTCAGGTCACGACGCGGCCGACGCCGCTGAAGCGTTCCGCGTACCACGGTCCGAGGTAGTCGATGATCTCGACGCCGTCCCCGGGGTTCGAGGCGCTGACCATCTTGCCGTTGCCTATGTAGATGGCGACGTGGTGGGCGCCGAGGCCGAAGTAGAACACGAGGTCCCCCGGCTGGATGTCGCTGGTCGGAACGCGCTGGGTCTGGTCCCACTGCGTGTAGCTGAGCGCGGTGAGGCCGACGCCCGCCGAACCCCATGCGGCGGCGGTGAGCTTCGAGCAGTCCCAGGAGTCCGGTGGCTGGGCGCTGTACGAGTACGGCTCACCCACTTGAGCGAGGGCGTACTGCACGGCGGCTGCGGCGCGGCTGCTGCCGGCGTAGCCGCCTCCCTGCGCGCTGCCGCCGGATGCCCCGCCATTGCTGGAACCGGGCTGTGCCGCGGCAGCGGCGGCGGCCTCATCTCGTTGCTGCTGCCGCCGTTCCTCCTCCAGTTGCGCGAGCCGCTGGCGCTCGTCCTCCTCCAGCCCGGCCAGGACGTCCTGGGCCTGGGCAAGGGCCGCGTCAGCCTCCGCCTGCGCAGCTACCATCTCGGCAGACACATCGGCCGCGGCCGCCTCGCGGTCGATGATCTGCGCTTCCGTCTGGGCGAGACGGAGCTTGGTTGTCTGGGCGGCCCGCACCTGCCCGATCTGGGTGTGCTCAAGCTGCGCGAGGACCGCGGCCTGGGCTAGGAACTCGGTCGGGTCGTCCGCCATGAGGACTTCGAGGGTCGGGTCAAGGCCGCCTGCGAGGTAGGTGGCTCGGGCGAGGTCGTCCAGCGTGGATACGGCGACGTTCAGCTCGTCGCGTTCGCGCGCGGCGCGCCGCTGGATGCTGCCCAGGTCCTGCTGGATTCCCTGCAGTCGGGACTGTGCGTACTTGGCCTCCTCGGTGGCGCCCGCGGCCTTCATCTCCAAGTCCCGAACCTGGGTCCTGACCTGCTCGATGTCGGCCCGAGGCGCGGCCGTCACGGTCGCCAGGGGTACGCCGGCGAGGATGACTGCTGCGGCGATCGCGCTGCCGATGACCGTTCGCGTCAATCGCATGCCTTCCATGGTGTTGGGGGTCCGCTCAAGGTCTGCTCCATGAACGATGAAGAAACGATGAAGATGCCGACGGAGCGGCCATCTCCGCGGGTGAGGGCTACGGTCGGGCCGGGAGCTCGACGGTGAAGCTCGAGCCGTGCCCTTGCCCGTCGCTCCGGGCCGTCAGCGCACCGTCGTGATCCATCACGATCGCTCGGGCGATCGTGAGTCCCAGCCCACTGCCGCTGCCATCGTTGGATGTCCGGGATCGGTCCACGCGGTGGAAGCGCTCGAAGATCGAGGACAGCTGCTCCGGCGGGATCCCTTCGCCGCTGTCCGTCACGCTGATCGAGACCCGTGCCTGGGTCGAGCGGGTCACGACCCGCACCGTGCCACCTGCTTGGGTATGCCGCAAGGCGTTGTCGAGCAGGTTGGCCAGGACCTGCTGCAGGCGCACGTCGTCGCCGCTGATCCAGCAAGGCTGGGCAGGGTGCTCCTCGGCCAGCGAGACGCCCTTGGCGTGGTAGCGCGGGAGCGCGGCCGCGACCGCGGAACTGCTGACGCTGCGGGCATCGATGCGCTCGAGGGCCAGGCCAAGGGCGTGCTCCTCGGCGGCCGCGACCTCGCGGAGGTCCCCGGACAGGCGCCGTAGGCGCATGACCTGGGTGCGCATCGTGGCCCAGGAGGACGCCTCGACCGGGAGCATGGCATCCTCCATCCCGTCGATGTAGGCCTCGAGCGTCGCCAACGGGGTCCGGATCTCGTGGGCAAGGTCGGCGAGCAGGCGGATCCTGGTCGCCTCGAACTCGGCGAGGCGGTCCGCCATGTAGCTGAACGAGCCGGACAGCTGCTGCAGCTCGCGGGAGAAGGTGGCGTCAGGCACGTCGACGTCGTACCTGCCCACGGCCACCTCCTGGGCGGAGTGGGCGAGCTCCTCGACCGGCCGCGACACCCGCCTGACGAGGAACAGGGACACGACGAAGGCCGCGGCGAGCGACGTCAGCGTCGCGACGGCCACCGATATCGCGAAGGACGACGCGAATGCTTCCTCGGCGTGCAACTGGACCCCTGGCTCGGTTACTCCGGCGTGCACGAGGTGGTCGTGGAACAGCACCGGTGCCACGAGGGCGGCAGCGATCACCATGGTCACCGCGCCGACGCTGACGACGATCGCCTGCGCGACCATCAGGCGGGTCGCCAGGCGGGGCTGCCGGGCTCTCATCCAGGGCCCATCCCGTACCCGACGCCCCTGACGGTTCGGACGAAGCGAGGGCTGGTCGCGTCGTCACCAAGCTTGCTGCGCAGGTGCCCGATGTGGACGTCGACGACGTGGTCGTCACCGATCCACGTCGTTCCCCACACGTCCTCGATCAGCTGGCGGCGGGTGACCACGGCCTTGGGCCGGGCCGCCAGGACGGCCAGCAGGTCGAACTCGGTGCGAGTGAGCTCGACAGCGGTCCCGTCGACGGTGACGATCCGCGCGGCGGAATCCAACCTCAGCCCGCCTAGGGTGATCGGCTCGGCGTCCGCGGGGCCGGCGGTGGAAGCCCGCGGACGCCGAAGCATCGCCCGGACGCGGGCGATGAGCTCGCGAGGGGAGAACGGCTTGACGATGTAGTCGTCGGCCCCCATGGACAGGCCGAGGACCTTGTCGATCTCCTCCTCCTGCGCGGTGAGCATGATGATGTAGGCGTCGGAGAACTGGCGGATCTGGCGGCACGCCTCGACGCCGTCGAATCCGGGCAGCATGACATCCAGGACGATGAGGACTGGGTCGACCTCCCGCGCGACGGTCACGGCATCCGGCCCGTTGTGCGCGAACGCCACGTCGAAGCCCTCGGCTCGAAGGTAGCTTCCGATGACGCCGGTCAGGGGGATCTCGTCATCGACGACGAGCACCCGCAGGCTGCTATCCACGCAGGGATCCACCCCACCCGGGTGCCGTTCCGCTGCTGCTCACGCCCCGGGCGTGGCGCTGGACTCCGTGCCCGGCGACTCCAACGTCCGGCGCGCGCTCGCGTACTCCTGGGCGTCGATCTCGCCCGCTGCGAACCGCCGGTCCAGGATCGTCCGGCCAGGCTCATGCACTACGCCGGCGGGATGCTCGGTCCTCGTGGCCCGCGCGATCAGCCAGATCGCGCCGGCAATGATCACCGCCCAGACGGCGACCATCAGCACCATTCCCAGGACGCCCATCGCGCCCCATCCGTTGGGGTACCAACCCATCATGGCCGGCCCCTTCCTGGTTGTTGGGTACTGGATGCACCCGATAGTGCGATGATCCCGTGCCCAACGTATATCCGCGCTCACGCATCGGTGAAGAATTGATCAAGCCTCGCTTGGTGGCCTTGACGCGATCTTGACCCGTTCTCGGCCCAGGCCATACCCGGCGGGGCGCATGCTTGGCGCAGAGCGCGGCATCAGCGGGAGGGCGGGCGATGGGCACAGTGGAGCGGCGCACGTTCCTGCTCGCCGCGGCCGGTACCGGGGCCGCCCTGGGCCTGGCGGCCTGCGGTGCGGGGGCCGCGAGCACTTCTGTGGGTACAGCGGCGATCACGCCTCGCGCGACCGCGCGGACGGGCAGCGGCGCCACGCGCCGGCTGGTGCTGCGCGCCCAGCCGATCGAGGTCGACCTCGGCGGGACGATCGTGGCCACGTGGGCGTACGGCTCGACGATCCCCGGAAGGGCCTTCCACGCGACCGCGGGGGACAGAGTCATCGTTGATTTCCGCAACGACCTGCCCGAGCCCACGAGCGTGCACTGGCATGGCCTGGCCATCCGCAACGACATGGACGGCGTCCCGGGGGTCACCACGCCCGAGACCGCCCCCGGTGGTCGGTCTTCGTTCGACTTCGTCGTCCCCGATCCCGGCACCCACTGGTTCCACCCGCACCACGGCCTGCAGCTCGACCACGGCCTGTATGCCCCGTTCGTCATCGACGACCCCGACGAGCCAGGCGACTACGACGCCGAGTGGGTGATCGTGCTCGACGACTGGACCGACGGCGTCGGCCCTGACGCGACGGAGATCATGGCCGGCCTCGTAGCGGCCGGGGAATCCGGCGACGGGATGGCCGGCATGGGGATGGGCATGGACCACGGCATGGGCGGCATGGGCGGCATGGGGATGGATGGCGGCGATGTCACGTACCCCTTCTACCTCGTCAACGGCCGCGTGCCGTCCGACCCCGAGACGTTCGTCGCGCGTGCCGGGGACCGCATCCGGCTGCGCATCATCAACGCCGCCGCCGACACCGTGTTCACGGTGGCGTTGGGCGGGCACGACCTCGTGGTGACCCATTCCGACGGCTACCCCGTCCAGCCCGTCGCCACCCCGGCCTTGCGCATCGGCATGGGCGAGCGGTACGACGCGGTGGTGACCCTCGGCGACGGGGTGTTCGCTTTCGCGGCAGCGCCCGACGGCAAGAAGGGCCTTGCCAGGGCATTGGTCCGGAGCGGCTCAGGGTCCGTCCCGATGGCGTCGGCGCGGCCGGCCGAGCTCGCCGCATACCCGCTGACAGTCGATGCCTTGCGGGCGGCTGAGTCGGCCCGCCTTCCCGAGCGCGACCCCGATACCGTGCAGGACGTCCTGCTGTCCGGCTCTATGGCGCCGTACGTCTGGACCATCAACGGCACCACGTACCAGGACACGATCCCGCTGACCATCCGCGAGGGGCAGGCCGGACGGCTCTCGATCCGCAACATGTCGATGATGTCCCACCCCGTGCACGTCCACGGGCACACGTTCCAGATGGGCAGCGCGGGAGGGTCCGGCCCGCGCAAGGACACCGTCCTCGTCCCGCCCATGGGCGGGTATCGCGTCGACCTCGTCGCCGACAACCCTGGGAAGTGGATGGTCCACTGCCACAACGCTTACCACGCCGATGCGGGAATGATGACCCGCCTCGAATATGTTGCCTGACCCAAACAGCATCACAACCCAAACAGCATCACAAGGAGCCGCATGAACCGCACCACACGAATTCTCGCCATGGCGTCGGCAGCACTCCTGGGCGGCGCCGTGCTTGCCGGTTGCGGCTCGTCGACCCCGGACACCCAGCCAGCGCAATCTGCGGCTGCGACCCAGGTCGCGGTTGCGGATGCCTCGGAAGCCGACGTCGCCTTCGCCCAGCTGATGATCCCCCACCATGCCCAGGCCGTCGAGATGGCCGACCTCGCCCTGCAGCAAGGGACCTCCCCCGATGTCCTCAGCCTCGCCGGGCAGATCAAGGCCGCGCAAGACCCTGAGATCCAGCAGATGCGCGGCTGGCTGGCAGCCTGGGGCGCCCCCGAGCAGATGGACGGCGGCGACCACGGCGACATGGACATGGGCGGGATGAGCGCGTCGGGGATGATGACGGACGAGGACATGAACTCCCTGATGAACGCGTCCGGGGAGGAGTTCGACCGCATGTGGCTTCAGATGATGATCACCCACCACCAGGGGGCGATCCAGATGGCCGAGCAGGTCATCGCCGACAGCACGAACACCGACGTCACCGCGTTGGCCAATGCGGTCGTCGCCGGGCAGACCGCTGAGATCGACGCCATGCAACAACTGCTCGCGAACTAGTCGACGAAGGGCAAGGCAGCATGACTATCACGACCAACGTCGCGGTTTCCGGCATGACGTGCGGCCATTGCGTGTCCGCCGTGTCGGAGGCGATATCCGCACTGCCGGGGGTCGTCTCGGTGTCGGTCGACCTTGCTCCCGGCGCCGAGTCGCGCGTCACCGTCTCCAGCCTCGACGCGCTCCAGTCCACCGAACTGGACGCTGCCGTGGACGAAGCGGGGTACGAGGTGGTGCGGCCGTGAGGGCACGAGCCGTGCGCGCGCGTGGGGTAGCGGGCGCGGCCGCCTTGGCGATTGCCGTGGCGGGTGCCCTGGCGTCCTGCGCAACTTCCTCGCCGACCTCCGAGGCGCCGGCCGCGACGCCGCCAGCCAGCGCAGGGCCCGCCTCCCCTGCCACCCAGGCTCCCGGTCCGGTAGCTTCTTCCCCTGCGGCTGGGCCAGCGGCGGAGTCGACGACCACAGTCAGCGGTCGCGACGTGCCCGGGCACATCCACAACATCTCCCTGCGCGATGGAGTGCTGCTGCTGGGCACGCACGAAGGGCTGTGGTCCCAGGCCCCAGGCGAGCAGACGGTCATGGTGTCCCGTGATCCCTTCGATGTCATGGGCTTCACGATGGGTGACGGCCGCTGGTTCGCGTCCGGCCACCCCGGCGAGGGGATGGACGGCCCGGGGCACCTGGGACTCATCCAGTCGACGGACGAGGGAGTGACCTGGCAAGGAGTGTCTCTGGCGGGCGAGGTCGATTTCCACCGGCTCGTGACCTCGGGCGAACAGCTGCTGGGAATTAACTCGGGCGACGGCGCCCTGCTTCGATCCGACGACGCCGGCGCCACGTGGACGCAGCTGGGCACCCCGCCGCTGTACGACATCGCGGTCGACCCCACGCAACCCGACACCGTCGTCGGCACGACGCAGGACGGCCCGGTTCGCAGCAGGGACGGGGGAGGGAACTTCGAGCCGATCGAGGCCGACACGCTCATCGCCCTGCTGGCGTGGGACCCGCAGGCACTCTTCGGGGTCGACGTGGACGGCCGGGTGCATGCATCCACCGACATGGGCGAGTCCTGGGAACCCAGGGGAGAGTCCGGCGGATCGCCGCTGGCCATCGCGGCCGAAGGAGAGCGAGTAGTCGTCCTGACCGGCGGGACGGTGCTCGAGTCCCTCAACGGCGGCGTGACCTTCACGCCCAGGCTGACCGACCTGTCCGGCCACTGACGCGGAGGCAGGCATGACGGCTACCCGCACCACGATCCTGGACGCCTCCGGCCAGTGGTGGGCCAGCTCGAAGCCCGCCACCGAGCGCACCCTTGCCGCGCTCCCCGGCGTCGTCGCGGTGGAGGCGAACCCCTTGGCGCAGACGGCGACGGTCACCTACGACAGCACGCTCACCTCGGTACCGGAACTGGCCGGCTGGCTGCGTGACTGCGGGCTGCATTGCCAGGGGCGGTCCGTCCCGGCGCATGCCTGCGACCCCATGGCCGACGGGCACGAGGGGCACGAAGCGCACTCAGCGCACGCCTCCGCAGACGCGGACGACAGTCACGAGGTGTCCGTCCACCAGGGGCACGTGGTCCCGGCGGCGAGCCCGCATGACGTCATGGGCCATGGCGGCCACGGCGCATCCATGTCGATGGACGACATGACGCGGGACATGCGCCGGCGCTTCGTCGTGGCGGCCGTCCTGTCGGTGCCCCTGCTGCTGTGGTCGCCGATCGGTCGCGAGGTCCTGGGCTTCAGCGCCCCGGCGCCGTTCGGCCTGCGGGACGACGTCGTGTCGCTGCTCCTGAGCCTGCCCGTCGTGTTCTATGCGGGGTGGATCTTCTTCGACGGCGCCTACCGGGCGTTAAGGGCCCGCACGCTGGACATGATGGTCCTGGTGGCCGTGGCCGTCGGGGCCGGATGGGTGTACAGCGTCGTGGTCACGCTGACCGGCGGTGGCGAGGTCTTCTACGAGGCCGCGGCCGTGCTGACGTCGTTCGTCCTGCTGGGCCATTGGTTCGAGATGCGCGCCCGCGGCGGGGCCAACGACGCCATCAGGACCCTGCTCGAGCTCTCCCCGCCCATGGCCTTGGTCCTGCGGGACGGCGAGCCGGTCGAGGTGCCCACCGCCGACGTCGTGTCCGGTGACCTGCTCCTCATCAGGCCGGGCGCGAAGGTGCCGGTGGACGGGGTGGTGGTCGAGGGCCGCTCGGAGATCGACGAATCGATGGTCACCGGCGAGAGCCTCCCGGTCGCCAAGGAGCCTGGCGCGGCAGTGATCGGGGCGTCGGTGAACACCACCGGGACCCTGCGCATCCGGGCGACGAAGGTCGGCGACGAGTCGGCCCTGGCCCAGATCGTCGCCATGGTCCAGGCCGCCCAGAACTCCAGGGCCCCCGGCCAGCGGCTGGCCGACCGGGCGGCTTTCTGGCTGGTCCTGGTCGCCCTGGTCGGCGGGACGCTCACGTTCGCCGGATGGATGCTGGCCGGTGCCAGCCCCCAGGAGGCGATGCTCTTCGCGATCACCGTCGTCGTGATCACCTGCCCGGACGCGCTCGGCCTGGCCACGCCGACCGCCATCATGGTGGGCACCGGGCTCGGCGCCCGCCGCGGCGTGCTGTTCAAGAACGCCACGGCGCTGGAGGCCTCGGCCCGCATCGACACCGTCGTGATGGACAAGACCGGCACCCTGACCAAGGGGATGCCTGACGTCACCGACATCGTCACCCTCGGTGCCGACGAGGACGACGTGGCGTGGCTGGCGGCTGCCGTGGAGGCCGAATCCGAGCACCCTCTCGCGGCCGCGATCGTCCGCCGAGCAGGCTCGGGATACCCGGCGGCCGTCGACTTCACCAGCACGCCGGGCAAGGGGGCCCAGGCCACCGTCGAAGGAACGGTCGTGCGGGTCGGCTCGCCGGGCCTGCTCGCCGACGCAGGCATCACCGTCCCCACCGCCCTGCGGGACGCCGGGGAACGCCTCGCTTCGGCCGGCCGCACAGCGGTGTACGTGTCGGCGGGGGACAGTGCCCTGGCGGTGATCGCGATGGCCGACGCGTTGCGCGACACGGCGGCCGCGGCGGTGACGGCGCTGCACGACCGCGGTGTCCGGGTGGTCATGCTCACCGGTGACAACGAGGCGACTGCGCAGCGGATCGCGGCCCAGCTTGGCATCGACGAGGTGATCGCCGGGGTGCTGCCCGGTGGCAAGGCCGTCCGCATAGAGGCCTTGCAGGCCGAGGGACGCCATGTCGCGATGGTGGGCGATGGCGTGAACGACGCGCCCGCCCTGGCACAGGCCGACCTCGGGATCGCGATCGGTGCCGGTACCGACGTGGCGATCGAGACGGCTGACGTCGTTCTCATGCGGTCGGACCCCCTGGACGTGGCGATCGCGCTGGCCATCGGCAAGGGCACCGTCCGCAAGATGCGGCAGAACCTTGGCTGGGCGATCGGCTACAACGCGGTCGCGCTACCGATCGCGGCGGGGCTGCTCGTTCCCGTGGCGGGGCTCGTCCTGCGGCCGGAGATCGCCGCACTGACCATGAGCGGCTCATCGCTGCTGGTCGCCGTCAATGCGCTGATGCTCAAGCGGCTGCGCCTCCCGCGACCGTTCGCGGCCTAGGCGCTGCCGCAGACGACCCGGGGTGCCGGGCGGTACTCCGTGTGGATGGGTTCGCGCCTGACCTCCGCGCCGGCGACGTAGAAGACGCGATCCACCGTGATGTCGAATCCGCTGACGCCGCTCTGGCCGAGGCATTGCGCGCTGGTGTCCGTGATGGTGTCGAACGGCACGATGTCTGTGCGCGGCCCGAACTCTGCCTTGATCTCGTCGTAGATGCGCGTTCCCCAGAAGGACACGGTCATGCTCGTGTTGGTGGTCCGGGCCTTGATCAGGACCGCGTACGGGGAGTCGTTACGGAACCTCATGTCGAATACGCCCCACGCCACGGTCGCCTCCAGCCCGGGCTGGTACCGGGAGATGTAGATGGAGTGGGCGCGCGTCTCGACCCGCTCCATCCCGGCGAAGAAGGCCGCCGTCCAAGTCGTCGTGGCGGCGGCCGACACCCCGCCGCCGAGGTCCTCGCGGAACACCCCACCGGGCCCGATCACGATGCCCTCGGTGTAGCCGTTCTCCCGGGTCCGCTCCTTGATCGTCTCGTTCAAGGAGAACGTTTGCCCCGGCAGGAGGATGGTCCCGTCGATGAAGTCCGCAGCGCGACCGATGTTCTGCACGCGGTAGGGGGCATACGGGAAGGCCTGGGTGAACCGGGACAGGCGATCGGTGATCCCCAGGGCTCGTGCCTCGTCGGCCGTGAGGTCCGGCTCGATTGCTGCTAGGGGGACGGTGACGCTGCCCGACGACGGGTAGTTGACGAAGGCTGCCTCGACCGCGGCCGCCAGCGCTGCCTCGTCGAGCGTGGTCCCGGGCGAGCCTTCCACCACCAGGGGGACCCCGGCGCGGATGCGGAAGGTCGCGTCGCGGCCGGGCACCTGCAGATCAGGGTGGCGGGCCACGAGCTCGGCCTTCAGCCGTGCGCCGTCGACGACAGGGCTGATGGTGCCGTTGGCGGTGCGGAACGACACGGTGCGGGCGATCTGCCTGCGCGTCACCCGTGCCTGCGCCTCACCGGCAGTGATCGTCAGTCGTTCCGTGATCAGCGTGTCGGCACCCTGCCATGCGCGCAGGGCCTCGTCCTCCGGGACCGACGGCGCCTGAGGTCGCAACGAAAGCTCGACGGGCACCTCCGCTGTCGGGAACGCAGCGAGCACGCCGTCACGCAGCAAGCCAGTGTCCAGCGCCTGGCCGTCACTACCCGGGACGAGGACCGGAGCGGTCCCCTCGAATCGGAGCACCGGCTCCACGGGGGGCCGCGCCACGGCGCCGGCGAGCTCCCGCATGCTGGCGTCCAGGCGAGCTTCGTCGATGGTCACGACGGGCTCGACGTGGATCCGGGCCATGAGCCAGGCCGCCAGGTCGGGCGGTGCCCAGCCGAACCTTGGTACCAGTCCCATGGTGGCGTCGACATTGATGCCCAGGCCGGCGTCCCGCGGCACGAGGGGATCGAGAAGGCTCTGCGCGGCCAGTTCGATCGGTTCCTGCTCACGCGCGGACGCCCATGAGGCAACCGCGGCCGACGCCTGCCCCGTATCCATGCCTCCGACATCGATGCCCGCGACGATGGTGCCGGGCGGCATGCGGGTGCTCATCCACCAGGCGCCCGCGACGTAAGCACTGGCGAGCAGGAGCACGAGCCCGGCCACCGCACCGAGGGTGGCGCCGGCCCAGCGCCTTGAGGGTTTCGTCATGCGTCCGAGTTGCCCTTGTCCAGCAATACGGGAGCCAGCACTCGGGCCGACAGGGTGCTGCTCGGCGGGGCGTCATGCGCGTGAACGGCTGACTCCAAGATGACGAGGATTCCCAGGCTCGCGAGTGCTGCGGCCAGGGATGCCACGACGGTGCGTGCCCGTGCCCATCGGCGCATCCCAGCGGCGGCGGCGGCGAGGCAGCACGATGCCAGTCCGAGGAGGAATGCGATGACGGGGCCGGCCGCCAGCACCACGATGCTTGATGCCTGCTCGCCAGGGATCGCGGCGATGGCAGCGGGGTCGACGCGAGGCAGCGTCACGGTCCCCGAGATCGAGGCCTCGATGGCCAGCCAGACCACGGGGAGGAGCAGTGGCCAGCCGGCCCAGGTCTGGACCATGCGGGCGATCGCTCCGTACGCCGCCCCGGCAGCGGCTGAGACGGCAATCGCCACGGCTGTCGCCGTCACGGTTGACCCCGTGGCGCTCGTGGCTTGCCAGGCGCCGAGTGCCACGGCTCCGGCCAGGGATCCGGCGATGATCGCCGACAGGGGCCGTGCCTTGAGCGTGCTCAACGCCAGCAGCGACAGCCCGGCCACGGTCATCCACCAGCCCACCGGACCGGCGCCTGCCGATCCGACCAGCAACCCGGCCAGCGCGGCGCTTGCCGCACGCCATAGCGGTGCGTCCGGGCGCCGCCGCGCGTGGTCCAGAAGGCCGGGTCCCGCGGCCCTTGTGATTGTCTCGGTGCGCACCGGCACGGACTGGGTCCTCCTCCCGATGCGGTCATGCAAGGCAACTCCCGCCTCAACTGAGTCTGCCGGGCGCCGAATGGCAAAAGGCCTCACAACTCGTCAAGGTTTGGTCAAGCCGCCACGACGGTCGCCGGCGGGTTCGTGCGGGGCCCGCGGCTTGACCAGACCTTGAGCCGATGCCTGCCTGACGTCCATCGAGTCGCGCCAGAATCGTGAGGCTTCAGCGTCGCAGCGGAGGGGCACGGCTATCGAGGAGCACTGGTCGGCGGCTATAGGGGTCATTGCGGCCTCCGACATCACGGCGGCCGGGGTCATCGTCGCGATGCTCGCCGCATGGCTGGTCGCCGGTGCATTGCAGTTGCGCACCGCAGTGCCGTCGCTTCCTGCTGCCTTCTGCCTGGTGGCTGGTGGCCGGTTCAGCGGTGCCGCGAACCACCTCCCTCACCGAGCCGGGGGCGGCGAGGACGACCTCGTCCGTGCCGTGCGCATCGTCGCGGCGACGCTCGTCGGCGCGACCGCAATTGGCGCATCCGTCATGCTCCTCGCCCGCGGTCACTCCGCCGACGGGGGAACGGCCAGCCTCGCCATCGCGTGGCTCATACTCTCCCTGGTCGCCGTGATCGCCGCTTGGTCGACGGTCCCGAACCGCACGGGAGTGTGCTCGGCGACGCGGGAGTGGCTTGCCCGCCGCGGCCCGCACCTGGTGCTGCCGACCCTCGGGGGCGAAGCGCTTATCGCCGCGGCGACCGCTTGGGCCGCGGTGTCCATGGCCCACACGGCCGGCGCGATGATCAGCCCGTTCGAGGCCGCCGCCGCGGCCGTCGTCGCCCGCTCGCTCACGCACCTACCGCTTCCCCCATGGGGCCTCGGCATTGCCGATGCGTCACTGGTCCTCACGCTCGTGGCGATAGGCGCGCCCGCTTCCGCGGCGCTGGCCACGGCTGCACTCTGGCGCAGCGTCATGATCGTCGCCTGGGTCGTGTCGCGACGCGCCGGGCCGCTCCCGGCCACGTCCGCAGACCCTCGTCCCACCGGCTCGCGACTGGGAGGCTGGTTCCATCGCTGGGCATTCCGGAGCCTGTCCGTCCTCCCCGCGCGTTTCGCGAACCGCACTCGTCGCCGCGTCTTCGAATCGCTCTTCCGTGCGGCATCTGACCCGTGGCAGTACGGCACGATGCCGTACGAACACGAGAAGAGGCAGCGGCTCGTGGACTCCGTGCCACCGACCGCGCGGACCATCGTCGAGTTCGGCTGCGCCGACGGCCACAACCTGCTGGCCCTCGGGACCCGGTTTCCCGGTGCGCGCATAGTCGGCCTAGACATCAGTCCACTCGCCGTCGAGGCTGCCCGCGAGCGAACCGGGGAGCTCGGCAATGTCACGGTCCTCGTCGCCGACGCCGCAACGGCGACTGCCCGTCTTAGGGCGTTGGGCGTGCTTGCCGCGGACACCGTGGTCGTCGCCGAGGTCCTGTACTACCTCGGCTCGCCTGCGCACGTCCGGCGCGAAATGGCTGAGCTGGCGGGCCTGCTGTCCCCCGGAGGGTCAGTGGTCCTCGTGCACCCCGCAGGCGACGCCGACAACCTGCACGCCGCTGCCGCAGGTGCCCTGGGCATTGACGCGCTCCACCGGCAATCCTTCGACCATGCGCAGCGTCCCTACGCCATCGACACAGGCGTCCGACCGCTGGATCCCCTTGACAGTGCCGGTGCCTGAGCAGCTCCGGCTGAGGGCCGTGGCACTCGATCCGAGCATGCCCTCCCGGGCGGTCCTTGCCGTTGCGGCCGCCGTGGCCATGGCGGCGGCCTTCCCGCCTGCCAACCAATGGTGGGCGGCACCGGTGTCGGTTGGCCTGCTCGCGTTCGCCACCAAGGGTGTTCGATTGGCCTCGGCCGCGATGCTGGGGACTGCCGCTGGCGCGGTCTTCTTCGCTTCGTCACTGGCGTGGCTACGGGTCATCGGCTGGGATGCCTACCTGCTCACGGTCCTGCTGTGCGCGGGCTGGTGGGCCTTGCTCCTCACCGCCCAGGCACTGCTGCAACGCCAGTCGTTGTGGCCACTGTCGGTGCCCTTGGCGTGGGTGGTCGTGGAGGCCGGGAGGGGAGCGTTGCCCCTCGGCGGATTCCCATGGTTGAGGCTTGCCCACAGCCAGGTCGACGGGCCTCTCTCACCCGCCCTGTCCGTCGTGGGCGCCGCGGGCGTGACATTCCTCGTTGCACTGGCTGGCACCGCGGCGGCATGGGGGCTCCTGAACGCCCGACGGATGCGCCCACGCCAATTCGGGGTGGGTGCCGTCGCGGCCGCGTCGCTGGCGGTGGCCATGACGTGGGCAGTCGGCAGTGCCCAGGACACCGCTCGCGGGGGACCCACGGCCCGGGTCGCGGTGGTGCAGGGGGGCGCGTCCGAGGTGAGCGATGACGGTGGGGCCCGCGTCCGCGACGTGCTTGGGCGGCATGCGCGCCTGACGATGAGCCTTGCGGCCGCGAGGGAGCAGCTGGACCTCGTCGTGTGGCCGGAGAGCGCGACCGACCTGGACCCCTTCGCGGACGCGGGGGTCGCCCGGGTGATCTCGGCGTCCGCGAGGTCGGTCGGCGCGCCGATCCTCGTAGGAGCGACCATCGCGTCGGCGGCAAGCCCGGGCCGCCTGGAGAACACCGCGTTGGCCTGGGATCCGACCGAAGGCCCGGGCGACCGCTACGTCAAGCGAAATCTCGTCCCCTTCGGTGAGTACGTGCCGTTCGGGGACGTGCTGCGGCCGCTGATCGGGCGCTTGGCCGCCGTTCCCCGTGACTTCGTCCCCGGGCCGGGACCGGCGCTGCTACGGGTCGGTGACCTGAGGGTGGCGAGCGTCCTGTGCTTCGAGGTGGCGTTCGACTCCACCGTGAGAGAGGCGATGCAGATGCCGGCGCAGCTGCTCGTCGTGCAGTCGAACAACGCCACCTACACGGGAACCGCGGAGCCCGTGCAGCAGCTGCTGATCTCCCGCGCCCGAGCCATCGAGCACGGCGTAACCGTGGCGGTCGCCTCGACCACCGGCGTCAGCGCCTTCATCGCGCCCGACGGTTCGGTCGTGAGCATGCTCGATGACGGCGAGGCAGGCACGTTGACGGCTGACGTGGTCCTGCGGACCGAGCAGACGGCGGCGACCCGATGGGGCGGATGGGTCGAATCGGCCCTGGTCCTCGCCGGGCTGCTGGCCGTGGCGCTGTCCGCATCACGGGTCGCCTGTCAGTCGCACGGGGGCGGCACTGTCGGGGTCGCCCGTCGACTCGGCGATGGCCTCCCCCGCCTCCTCGGTGGGCGTGGGCCGGGATCCCGCCAGCCGCCGCATCCACACCCGGGCGGGTTCCTCGACGAGCCGCCACATCAGCCAGGCGATGCCCAGGGATCCGACGAGCAGGACGGCAACCGCGGCGGTGTACGCAAGCCCGCCGTCGAGGCCCGTGGCTCCGAGGGCGGCTCGCCAGAGTCCGAGCCAGACGACGTGCGTCATGTATAGCGAGTAGGAGATGAAGCCGCCGAGGACGAGTGAGCGAGTCGACAGCCACCGAGCGAGGCCGCGTCGTGACAGGGCCAGGGCACCGATCCAGGCGACGAGGAAGGGCACGAGCAGCAAGTGGTAGTAGGGAGGCAGCGGCTCGACGCCGCTCGCCGGTGTGGTGCCCGGTGGCTGGGCAGCTGGCCAGTTGGCGAGGAAGACCGCTCCGGCGACGACCATCAGCGGAAGCAGGACGGAGAGGATGGACGCGACCCGCTCCACGCGGGGCGCGGGGTCCGACGAAGTCGGGCCACCCTTCAGGAGGCGTCGCACCACGAGGTACGTGATTGCGCCAGCGGTGAACTCACTGAAGATGCGGTACGTCGACCCCCAGTTGCTGCCGTAGTACGGGTCCGCCGTCGACAGGCCGTATTCCACGAGAGGGGTGAGGGCGACGCCCCACAGGACCACGAGGGACCAGGTCGGTGCGCGCTTGTGCAGGGCCCATAGGACCAGGGCGAGGAGCGGGAAGGCCAGGTAGGCCAGCCATTCCATCGACAAGGACCACGCCACGTAGTTCCAGCCGCGACTTGGGTCGGATCCCCATTCCTGGACAAGCAGGAGGTTCTTGGCGAAGTCGATCGGGTTGAGCCAGGCGCGGCCAGGCTCCTCGCCCGCCACCTTCGCCTGAATGACGACGGCCAGCCCGGCAACCACCAGCATGACCAGGTGGACGGGGTAGATCCGGGCCAGGCGCAGCCACCAGAAGCGCAGGGTGGACCGGCCTCGTAGCGCGGGTCCCAAGCTGCTCAAGTAGGTATGCGTGAGGATGAAGCCGGACAGCGCGAAGAACAGATCGACGCCCAGCCGGCCCACCCGCAGCGTGTCGGAGACGACGGGCAGGGGCAGGAGTCCCGCGGTGGCCAGCGGGCCTTGGTAGTGGTAGAGCACGACCCACGCGGCGGCTACGAATCGAACACCCGTGAGCTGCCGGATGAACACGTTGGCGGAGTCAGCGGCCAACGTCGACCGTTCGAGGAACTGCGTCTCGGAGGCTTGCGCTCATGGCGCCGGCCAGGTGACCTCGAGCGGCTCAGCGAAGCCGTCCAGGCGCAGGACAAGGATCGAGCCGTCACCGACATCCGCGGAGAAGTTCAGTGTCCCCTCGCGATGGTGGCCGCCGGGCTCCTGCCCGACCCACGAAGCGGTCCCTGCATCGCGACCGTCGACCGTGAGCGTGGCGGCTGCTGCGAGGTCCATGTCCAGCTCCACCGAGTGCGTGTCGAGGACCAATGCGAAGCCCGCCTTGCCGGATGCCATCGTGGGCGTCACGGTGACCTCGATCTCCCCGGCCTGCACTACCTGGGTCGACAGGCTCGGCCCAGGCGCAGGCTCGGGGACCGCGGATGAGGTGGAGCGCCACACGAGCGCGGAGGCGATCACGACGGCGATGACGGCCCCGAGGGCGATCGCCCATCCGAGCCATCTGGCCGATCGCCTGGGGGAGCGCGAGGGGGCCGGCAAGCCGGTCATGGTCGTGTACCGTCGGCTCGCGCCCCGACCACCACAGGCGCGCGGCGAAGGCGCCTCAGTGACAGTGCAATTCCGATCCCCGTGACGACGACACCGACCAGCATGAGGGGCGTGCGGTATGCCGTCAGGAAGACGGCGGCTCCCGAGGCACCAATGAGTGGCAACAGGTCGGCTGCATGGTGGGCGCAGCAGGCGACCATGGCCCCTGCGCTCGCGCCGCCACCTGCGCCCGCGGCCGACCCTGACTGCGCGTCGAGGCGCCCCCTGCGCCGCAACTCAAACAGGAGGGCGGCCTGGAGTCCGAAACCGGCGCTCAGAATCACCACCCACGGCCCGTCCTGGACGAGTTGGTCGCCCAGGTGGCCGATTCCACCGAAGAGGGTCAGCACGGCTACGTAGAAGGCCAATAGCGCTAGGGCGGCAGCGAGGCCGACCAGTATCGAGCCCGCGGCGAGCGAAGGGAGGAAGGTCGCATTCCGCCTTGGCGGTTCACGCTCGCTGCTCGTGTTCGACGTCCCCAGCCTTTCGGCCGCCGGTATCTGCTCTGCTGCGGTTGGCAGCGGTGGGGTCAGGACCATCGCGCGCCTCCCTCCCTCGGGACTGATCTGTGCCACCCCAACTATCTGCCCGGATCCCTGCAATTCTTCCGTCGTTCAGGTGAAGATCGCGTCAAGGATGACCCCCTGCACGGGGGGCACCCGAGCCCGCGGGTCGCTGGATCCGTCCTTGCGTCTGTGGGCGAGTTCCGCATGGGTGCATCGTCGACCCCGCTGCCATCGCCAACGCGGCAGGTCAAGGCGACAACCCAACCGACAGCCAACCCCCAGCGCCCCTGAAACGGAGGGGACCGTGGTCCGTGGCCCACGAACGACGAGGCGGACGCGTCACCTCAACTGTGTGCGTGGGTCTCGTCGTCGTGCTTCGTATCCATGCCGTGGTTCATCCCGTTCCCGCCCATCAGCAGCATCATCGCCACCATCATCAGCGGGCAGGCGAGAATGAAGGCGAGCAGCAGCACGGTCGTGATTGGCAGGCCGACGGCGGCGAGGACGGCCATCAGCACGGCACCCACGCCCACCATTCCGACGATGTGTTTAATGGACATGTTCATGATTTGACCTCCCGGTGAGGGATCCGCCCTTGTGGACCCCGCATCTCCAGAGTGCCCTCCGTGGGTGTCGGTACCCGTGAGGCGGGGTAAAGGTTCTCTGTGCCCTTACGCGCACAACTCCAGCCTGCGCCTGGCCGTGGCTGGAGGCGCGAGGGGATCTTGCCGAGCTTCAGCCGACGACGCGGCCAACTCCGCTGAACCGCTCGTTGTACCAGGGGCCGAGGTAGTCGATGATCTCGACGCCATCCCGGGGGTTGGACGCGCTGACCATCTTTCCGTTGCCGATGTAGATGGCAACATGACGCGCACCGCTGCCGAAGTAGAAGACCAGATCACCCGGCTGGATGTCGCTGACGGGAACTCGCCGGGTCTCGTCCCACTGGATGTAGCTCAGCGCCGTCAGGCTCACGCCGACACTTCCCCATGCGGCCGCCGTGAGCTTTGAGCAGTCCCATGAGTCCGGAGGCCGCGCACTGTAGGAGTACGGCTCCCCGACCTGCGCGAGGGCGTATTGCACGGCGGCCTGGGCGCGGGAGCCACCGGCGAACCCTCCACCGGACTCAGCCGATCCGTTGTCGGGCGACCCGCCGCCCGAGGGTCCGTTGTCGGGTGACCCGCCGCCCGAGGGTCCGGTGTCGGGCGACCCGCCCTCCGAGGACGCATTCGCCTGTTGGGCCGCCTGGGTGGCCGCAGCCGCCTCGGCAATTTGCTGCTGTCGGCGCTCCTCGGCGATCTGCGCGAGGCGCTGCCGTTCCTCCTCCTGGAGGGTGGCCAGTACCTCCTCGGCCGCTGCGAGCCGTGACGCGAGGGATTCCTCGGCGGCAGCCAGCTCGTCCCGAACCAGTTGAGACGCCGCCTCGCGGTCTGAGATCTCCGCCTCGGTCTGGGCGAGGCGAAGGCGACTTGTCCGGGCGCGCCGCAACTGGGAGAGCTGGGTCTGCTCGATCTGTCCCATCACGGCGGCTTGGGCGAGAAACTCGGCCGGATCCTCCGCCATCAAGACCTGCAACGTGGGATCGAGGCCTCCACTGGTGTACTGCGCTCGCGCGATGTCGTCGATGGTTGATACCGCCACTCGCAGTTCGGCTCGTTCGCGATCGGCCCGGTCTTGGATCGTGTCGAGCTGGCGCGAGATTCCGTCGAGCCGAGCCTGCGCGCCCTTCACGTTCTCCTCAGCGAACCCGGCCTCCATCTGAAGCTCGCGCACTTGCTGCTCGACCTCCTTGAGGTCCTTCCGCGGCGCGGCCGACGTTGTCGATAGGGTGCCGAGCGAGACGAACATGGCGGCGACGAGAACGCTCGACAGGACCGCACTCCTTTTCCTCATGCGACTTACCATGGCGGCAACGCCCGGGTGGTTAGCCCGATGAACCGTGAAGATTTGGTCAAGGTGCCGGCCGGGCCGCGCGATCGCTCATGGATTCATGCGCCGCTGGCCGTCTGGGGCGCGACCGCGACGCTGGAGGATCCGCGCGATCATCCTTAGTTGCATGGCGGTGGCCGCAGTCAAGCCCACGTACCCGATGGCGCGGAGATACGCGGCTCCTTCAGCGTCCCCGGTTACGCCGGCGGCCAGCAGAAGGATCGACGAGACCAAGAGGCCCGTCAATGAGGAAGCCGCCCAAAGGACTTGATCCAGCCACGTGTCGACTTGGATCTTGTCGCGTCCCGCATATCGCTCGACACGGACTGCAAATCGGCCCGCCCGGGCTTGGACGGCGATGTCCTCGAAGATGCGCGGCAGCGACCTCAAGGTGGGCAGTGCCCGCAGGAGCTCGTCGGATATCGCCTGCGATGGGGAGTCGGCATGCGGGAAACGGTCAACCAGCCGGTCGGTAGCCCCGGACATGTCGTAGCCCGGTGACAGGGTTCGTAGGGTCGCTTCGATCGTCATTGCCGCTCGGGCCAGGACGCTGAGCGACTTGGGGACTGGGACTTGGTGTCGTTGAAGAACGTGGACTACTTCCGAGATAGCCGCTGGGCTGAAACCGACATCGTCCACCGAGCCGAAGATCTGTCCAATGTCGAACTCCAAGGTGGGGATGTCGAGCTCGACCGCACCACCGGACAGTCCGCGCATCGCCCGCGCGAGCATGCCCGGGTCCCTGAGGGTGAAGCCGATTGCGATCTGTTGCAGTGCCTCGAGGGTGGTTGGGTCGAGGAACCCGACTGCGCCGAAGTCGACGTACCACAGTTGTCCTTCATGGTCGACCAGAACATTGCCCAGATGGGGATCGGCATGGAAGATGCCGTCCTGCAGCACCTGGTTCAGGAAGTCCTTGAACAGGCGGTCGGCAAGAATCTCGCGAGGGACCGCGCACGCATCAACGGCGTTGGTATCCGAGATCGGTTCCCCTACCACCTCTTGCATGACCAGCACACTTTCGGTCGTGAGATCTCCGTAGACCTCGGGAAGGGCCACGTCACCGGAACTGCGCCTACGCATGGCGGCGTTGTTGGCCGCCTCCCGCCGAAAGTCGAGTTCCTCCAAGACCGCATCGACAAGCTCCTCGGCGAGGTCGACGATCTTGAGCGAACGTGCGCTTCGTGATCTCCTCTCGAGGCGTCGAGCCCCCCACAGCAGGACGGAGCAATCGCGCCGCACGATGCCATCGACGTGTGGGCGCTTCACCTTGACCACGACGCGGCGTCCGTTCAGGAGCGTTGCCCGGTGCGTGACCCCGATGGAGGCCGAAGCCAACGGCTCGTCCTCGAAGGTTCGAAAGTGGTCCATCCAGTGCACTCCGAGCTCGGCCGCGAGAACGGCCCGCACGCTCTTGATCGGCAGCGGCTTGGCCGCGGAGCGGAGTTTCGCGAGTTCGACCGTGAGATTCGGGGGGAGGAAGTCATCCCTTCCAGCCGCGAGCTGGCCGAACTTGACGAAGATGCCACCACAGTCCTCGAGCGTCGCTCTCAGGGCACGTGCGCCCGCGGGGGTGGCGATGGTGACGCGGGTCAGGCCCCGTCTTCCGATCAGTCCATGTCGCCTCGCTATCGCGATTACATTGACGATTCGTCGAGCGGTCGCCAGCTTCGCGCGGATCCACTTCCGCGGCCCGGGAATCCGGAACGAGCGTTCCTTCGTGGGTCGAAGAATCACTTCGATCACGACGCTGGTGACCATTGTTGCGAGCAGGACCGCACCCAGGAAGCCGATTCCGTGGGCGAGGAGATCACTAGGGCTGCCGAACGACGTGTGCTCGCCCAGTTGCTGGGTAATGAGGATCTGCCCGGCGAGCAGACCTACCAGTCCGGCCGCCGCCGCTCGCAGGAATCCACGACGCACGCCTAGCAAACGTCCGGTAAGCCACCCAATGATGATCAAGATGGCGATCAACTCGAAGAGCCCGGCGTGCAGGTTGACGGCAAAGGCCTCAGCGTTGATGACGAGGACCACCTCCAGGGACTGACCTTCCGCATGGTGACGTGCCAAGGCCTCGGTGAGACGCCGAATCCTCCCACCATCGTGGCGTCACCCTCGGTGCATTCGATGTCGTGTGGGTCAAGGTTGGGTCAAGGCCGCGGGGCGCTGGAGTTCCCCCTGCCCACGTCGCCCTCGATCAGATCCGGGCCGCCGCGGCGGAACTGCCACCCGACCTTCGCGCCCCGATCGCGATCTACTGCCGGAGTGGGCGGATGAGCGCCAGGGCCACGGGCACGCTGGCCGGCGACTAGGCTGCCCGGATGAGCGTGGAGTGGGCGGCGGTGCGGACCTGGTCTGCGCGCCGATGGATCGTGGGCGCGTTCGGCGGGATCGCCATCGCCGTGCTGGTGGCGATCCCCACCGACATCATTCCTAACCCGTACTTCACGCGCAGCATGGCGGTCACCTGGTGGTCCTACCCCGTTTTGGTGATGACCGGGATCCTCGGGGCCTTGCTCGTCGGCACGTACGTCCGCCAAGGGGACTCGCCAGGCGATGAAACTGTCGAGCGGGCGTCACGGCTGGGCATCGCTGGCGCCGCCCTGGCGTTCTTCGCGGTCGGCTGCCCGGTGTGCAACAAGCTGGTCATTGTGGCCCTGGGCGCCTCGGGTGCCATGTCGTGGTTCGCGCCGTTCCAGCCCTTCTTGGCGGTCGGTTCACTTGCCTTGATGGCGGTTGCGGTGCGGGCTCGCCTGCGGAACCAAGCCGCATGCGCCGTGCGACCCAACCAGCCGGACGCGATGGCTGCCGGGGGATTCCCGCCCAGGTGAGCGGGTCATCCCACCGAAGCGTAGGCGGCGGGCTCCCCCGTGAAGGAGTCGCGACACGACAGCGAGCAGAAGTAGTAGACGACCCCGCCGTGCTGCGCGGTCTCGGCTGCATTCCGCGGGTCCACTGGCATGCCGCAGACCGGGTCGACTGCCGATTGCCGGTCAGTCCCTGCTAGTTCCACCCCAACCGCTTCCGTGCGTTCCCCGATTTCCACCAGCGGGTCGATCCCCGGCGCGATTGGGTCGTCACCGAGCACGGCAGGCGTGAATCGGCGGAGCCGGTTGGAGTTCGCGACGACGGACAATGATGAAAGGGCCATGGCCGCGGCAGCGATCACCGGGCTGAGTCGCAGTCCGAATGCCGGGTACAGGGCACCGGCCGCGATGGGGATACCGAGCCCGTTGTAGAGGAAGGCGAAGACGAGATTCTGGCGGATGTTGCGCATGGTGGCCCGGGACAGGTCGATCGCCGTCACCAGACCGCCGAGGGCACCGGAGATGAGCGTGATGTCCGACGATTCGATCGCCACGTCAGTGCCCGTGCCGATCGCCGACCCGACGTCGGACTGCGCGAGGGCCGGGGCGTCGTTGATCCCGTCGCCCACCATCCCGACGACACGTCCCTCGGCCTGCAGCCGCCGGACCTCTGCCGCCTTGTGCTCGGGCAGTACCTCGGCGACCACTCGCGTGATGCCGACCTGGCGGGCAATCGCTGCCGCGGTGGCTCGGTTGTCGCCCGTCATCATCACGACGTTGATCCCGCGCTGACGCAGGGCGGCGATCGCCGCGCCCGATCCGTCCTTGATCGTGTCCGCGACGCCGACGACCCCTGCGGGCGTGCCGTCGATCGCGACCAGGATCGGTGTCTTGCCATCGCCGGCGAGTCGCTCGAAGTCCTCGGCCAGGACCGTGGGGTCGATGCCGGCGTTGACGAGCAGTCGCCGATTCCCTACCAGCACGGCGTGGCCGGCGACGGTTGCGCGGACCCCTTCACCCGTGACCGACGCAAAAGAGGTCGGCTCGTCGAGGGTGATCCCTCGTTCACGCGCGCCCGAGGCGATGGCAGTTGCCAAAGGGTGCTCTGACATCTGCTCCGCCGAGGCGACGAGGCGTAACAGGTCCTGCTCGTCGTAGTGGCCTGCCGGGGCCACGTCGGTGAGCGCCGGCGTCCCCCGCGTGACGGTGCCGGTCTTGTCGAGCACGACCGTGTCGAGCTTGTGGGCCGTCTCCAGCGATTCGGCCGAACGGATCAGGATGCCGGAGGTGGCTCCCTTGCCCGTGCCCACGGTGATGGACAACGGCGTCGCCAGGCCCAGGGCGCATGGGCAGGCGATGATCAGCACCGAGACGGCCGCGACGAGCGCGAAGATGAATGCCGGCGGCGGCCCGACCATCTGCCACACCACGAAGGTCCAGATGGCGATGATCATGACGGCCGGTACGAAATACCCCGAGACGGTGTCGACCAGGCGCTGGATGGGCGCCTTCGAGCCCTGGGCCTGGCGCACCAGGGCGATGATCTGCGCCAGCATCGTGTCGGCACCCACGCGGGTGGCTTCGTACCGGAACGATCCGGTGGCATTGATCGTCGCGCCGATCACGACGTCACCGATGGACTTCGTGGCCGGAATGGGCTCACCAGTCACCATCGATTCATCGACCGACGACTGGCCCCACACGACGACTCCATCGACCGGCAGCTTCTCGCCGGGGCGGACGACGATGACATCTCCGGGGACCACGTCCTCGATGGGGATCTCCCGCTCACCGGTCGACCCCATGACACGCGCGGTGCGGGCTTGCAGGCCGATGAGCGAGCGAATCGCCTCACCTGTTCCTGCCTTCGCCTTCGTCTCGAGAAGGCGGCCGAGGAGGATCAGCGTGATGATGACGCCAACGGCCTCGAAGTAGACCTCCTGCACGTCGGTGGGCAGCAGGTCGGGGACCGCCGTCACCACGGCGCTGAAGCCGAAGGCTGCGAAGGTACCCAAGGTGATCAGCGAATTCATGTCCGCCGTACGGTGCGACAGTGCCAGCCACCCCGTGCGGTGGATCGGCCAGCCCGTGTAGAACATCACGGGCGTGATCAGCGCCATCTGGAGCCATCGGTTGAGGAGGAGCTCCGGCATCCAGCTCACGCCGAAGAACTCGGTGAACATGACGGCGAACAGGACGGGCGCGGTCAGGATCGCCCCGACGACGACCCGACGCTGCAGGTCGGCGACCTCCATGCGCCTCTCGGCCGCCTCGGCGTCGCCCGCGTTCTCGCCCGCGCCCGGCAACGAGCCCCCCGCGCCATGCGCACGCTCGACAGGGGTCTCGGCGGCGCCGCCGGCGGAGAGAGTGCCATGCAGCATCCCCATCCCACAGCTGAAGTCGTAGTCGCCGGCGGCCAGCGGCGGCAGGTCGATGACCGTGGTCGCGAATGAGTCAAGGACCACCTCGATGCCCAGGGCGGGGATCAGCAGGCGCTCCGAGCAGGCGGATCCCTCTTGACGGTCGACCTCAAGCCTGACGGGGACCCCGCTGGGCACCAGCATCCGGCCGGGCCGGTACCCGCCCCGGACGGTGAGGCGAGCCACTGGCCCCGCGTCGTTTGAGGCGCGGGAAGCGGCTCCATCCTGGAACTGGATCGCGCCCGTCCCTAGTCGGGACCCGTCCTCGACCACCCTGAGCCGTCCGCGAAGCATGTTCATGCCGCACGCGAAGTCGAATTCGCCGAGCTCCTCCGGGAGGATGTCCACGGTGGTCATCTCGAACGCCGGTAGCGACTGGTTCACCTTGAAATCAGCCATCACCAACCGTGACGAGCAGTCCCCGGACTCCTGGCGGTCGAACATGAGCCGGACGGGCACGCCACGGACAACCTCGATCAGGTCGGGGCTGTATCCGCCCTTGACCGTCACCGTGATCGCCTGCACGCCGCCCTGGAGCTCGGCACTACGGCTCTTCTTGGGGCCGAAGAAGTACCAGCCCAGGAACCCAGTGAGGGCAACGGCTCCCAGCAGGACGAACAGATTCGTGAAGGTCATCGTGCTCTCCGGTGGTGGTTATCGTCCGGGCCTGCTAGATGCCCGTCTGTGCCTGCAATGTGGAACCCTCCACGCGACAGCTCTCTCGAAAGCCGGGTCACGCTGACCCCCGGCTCGCCGGTGACCGTGACCCAGGAGCGGCCATGCTCGACACGGTCAACGGCCACCTGCACGACGCCGGGAACCAGGTGCACGCGTTCGATGATGTCGCCGATGCTCAACGCGCACGTCAGGCCTCCGACGCGGAGAGTTACCGTGCTGCTCATCTGCGTCCCCGTCGAAGGCCGGGTGAGCGGGGGTCCTCACGCCTTGCCGCGCCCCGATCACCTCGCCCCTCCGAGGAGGAGCGACCTTGCAGCGTCGCCTGCTTGATGCTCCACATGGCCGGTACGTTCATGTCCACCTCAACGGTTCCTCATGGGTTCGTCAGGTTCAACCGTCCTCGCCCGCTGTATCAATCGCCACGAAGATTCGTGAAGATTTGCTCAATGTGCTGTCCGACTGCCGGGGATCCTCGTCGAGGGATCGCGGTGCTGGCATCCACCCGCAGGGTCGACGGCGCCGACCGGGACCAGTTGCTGCTGCTGGCCGCTGCGCGGAAGGACGCCTCCGACCAGCCGGATGCAACCAAGGTCCCCGCCCGCCGGACTCGTGGCTGCCCCGGTCTCTGCAAGCGCCACCGCCGTCACGTCCGGGGTACTCGCCGGCTTGATCCAACCTTGACCACGCGAACATCCGCCATGCGGGATTGAGGCGCGAGGCTCTGAGCACCTACGCGTCCCAGGAGACCGATGTCCAAGCAATCACGGGCCAAGCGGAAGCCTGGCCGAGGGCGGCCGAGCAGGCCGCCAGCCAGCCCCTCGTCCCGCACCGGGATCCCGCCTGCAACACCCGCGTCCCGTTCGCCGGGCGCCCTGCTCCTCGGTCATCTGCCACCTACTCGCTCGGCTGCCGTCCTTCCCCAGGCGCCCACGCCAGCCGTTTCAGTGGACGTGGTGGCCGGCGGGCCGACCGGTCGAGTCGAGGTCACGAGCGTCAACTGCGATGCGCTGGACGAGCTGGAGCCCCAGGGGCTCGGCGTGACGTACTGGTTCGAGGCCCCGGCCGACGGCGAGCCCCACGACCTCGAGGTGCGCTTCAGCGGCACACGAACACCGGTCGAGGCCGACGAGGAGCCGGCCGAGTTCGTGGCCAGCCGTACTGTCCACGGCGTACTGCCGGGTGCCGGGCGGGTGGCGTACACCGCGCGATTCGCGGACGTCGCGCCTGGGGCCTGGCATGTGACGGCGGCGCCGGTTCTTCCGACTGCGGCCCCCCGCCCGTCCGCAGCGTCCGCGATCGGCAGGACGGCGTTCCTGCCCGTGGTGCGCGAGCTCGCCCCTGGGATGTCGATGGGCTCCTGGCCAGCCCTCGTGGCCCTTGGCGCTGTAGCGGGCGTGGCGTCCTTGCTGGTACTCGCCAGCCGGCACGGCATGTCCGTCGCAGGCCTGGCGGTGGTGGCGTTGGTGGCGTGCATCGTCGGGTTGGCGGGGGCAAAGGCGTACTTCGTCCTGCAATCGGACTCCAAGACGAGTTTGCTGTCGACAGGCGGCATGTGCATCCAGGGCTTCGTGATCGGGGCCTTCGCGACGGTCGCGGCGGGGTCCATGCTGCTGAACGTCCCGACGGGGACGTTGCTCGACCTCGCCGCGCCGGGGGTGATGTTCGGCGTGATGTTCGGGCGGGCGGGATGCTGGAAGACGGGCTGCTGTGCAGGCAGGCCCTCCACCCACCGGTTCGCGCTGTGGTCGACCGATCGGGAAATCGGGATCAAGCGGATCCCCGTCCAGATGATGGAGGGCGCCGCCGCCGCCGCGATCGGCATCGTGGCGTTCGTCCTCGCATGGCGAGGCCTGCCCCATCCCGCGGGAGCGCTGTTCGCTGCTGTGTTCGCTGCGTATGTGGTCCTCCGGCAGGTGCTGTTCCCGCTCCGCAGCAGCCCGCACTCGCGACGTGGCCGGATGATGGCCTTGGCGGTGGGGTGCCTGGTCCTCGCCATCGCCGTTGGCGCACTAGCCGTGGGGTCAACACACCTGTGACGGCCGTCATCGCCGCTGCGACCGGCGGCATACGGTGGGCGGTCGCCGCGCTCGCGGCGGGCGCCCTTCTGGCGGGATGTGCCGGCACCGCGGCCGGATCTCCGGGCCCGGCGTCAGGGAGCTACGAGGCGGTCGACGGCAGCATCACCGTCCTTTCCCCGGCCGAGCGCAACCCGGCACCCGACGTGGCTGGAACGACCCTTGATGGGGGCAGGTGGTCGCTGGCCGAGCACCGGGGCCAGGTTGTTGTCCTCAATGTCTGGGCCTCATGGTGCGCGCCGTGCCGCGCCGAGGCCCCGGCCCTGAAGAGCGTGTCCGAGGAGTTCGCGGGCCAAGGCGTCGCCTTCGTCGGGCTCAACACCCGGGACAGCGACGTACCTGCGCTCGCTTTCGAGCGCCGGTACGCCATCTCCTACCCGAGCCTCGTCGACCGCGACGGCCGGCTCCAGCTGCTCTTCGCTGGCGACCTCAACCCCAATGCCATCCCGTCCACCGTGGTCGTGGACCGCGACGGACGAGTGGCGGCACGCATCCTGGGCCGGGCATCAGAGGCCACCCTGCGGTCCGTGCTCACCGCCCTGCTGGACGAGGACCGAGCGAGCGAGTCGGCCGGCTCCACAACCGACTCCACCGACGCCATGGACGACTGACCCGAGTGGGCGACGTCGTCCAGTCCGGATCTCTGCTGCTAGCCATTCCGCTGGCACTCGCCGCGGGCCTGGTCTCGTTCCTCAGCCCGTGCGTGCTGCCGCTAGCGCCGGGGTATGTCGCCTACGTCACCGGCATGTCCGCGAGCCAGCAGGCGAACCAGCGTCGCTCCGGCGTGCGTATCGCTCCGTGGCATCGTCGCCGGGTCATCATCGCCGGAACGGCCCTCTTCGTGGCCGGGTTCACGGGCGTATTCGTCTCCTTCGGCCTGGTGTTCGGCGGCCTGGGGTCCCAGCTCCTCGCCTACCAGGAACCCCTGACCCGGGTGCTCGGCGTGCTGGTAGTGGCCCTGGGAGTCGCCTACCTGCTCGACCTACCCGCACTCAATCGCGAGTGGCGGTCGGCCCATCGGCCGTCCCGAGGCTTGTGGGGAGCACCGGTGCTCGGCGTCGTGTTCGGCCTGGGCTGGGCGCCCTGCATCGGGCCGGTACTCGCCGTCGTGCAGACCCTCGCGTTCACCGAGGCCAGCGCCGCCCGCGGAGCCCTCCTGTCCGTCGCGTACTGCATCGGCCTGGGCGTGCCGTTCATGGTGGTCGGCCTGGCTTTCGACTCCACCGTCTCCGCGGTCTCCTGGGCTCGCCGCCGGACACCGCTCATCCTCCGGCTCAGCGGAGTGGCGATGGTTGCCATCGGCCTGCTGCTCGTCACGGGTGCGTGGACGGAACTGAGCATCTGGATGCGCGTGCAGATCGGCGGATTCGAGACGGTCCTATGACAGGCAGCTCGGCCATGCCCGGCTCTAGGGAGCGCCTTGCATGAGCAACGAAGCGATCGCCTGCTGCCGAACCTCGAGGACCATCAGGACCACGACCACCAGACCGACGAGCAGCCACCGTAGGCGCGGGGTCCACGTGACGTGGAGGTTGATCCACCGGTGGAAGGCCGCTCCCACGGAGGCACGTACGGCGAGGAGGCCGGCCGCTCCGACGGCCGCGATGCCAAGCGGGTTGTAGGTCCAGGCGAGCCCAAACTGACCCAGCATCGTGTAGCGGACTGCGCGGGTGCCGCCGCAGAAGGGATCCATGATTCCCAGGCGGTGCAGCGGCCCGTGGAGGTCGACTGCGGGGAGCCCCAGCACGGCGAGGCCGAGGGCCACCGCGAGCGCCCCGAGTGCCAGCCACGTGAGGGTGCGGTGGCCATCCGACCGGGTGACGGCCAGGGCGATGGATGGCTGGGTCACGGCATAAGCGTGCCGCGATCAAGCGCATCCTCCAAGCGTGCGGCGGGACGTGGCCCACTCCTTGAGCAAACCTTGACCGGGGCTGTCGGGGAAATGCAGAAATCCGGGCAGATGGTTGTCGCATGGCGCCACTCAGCGCCCACGTTGGAGAGGCTCATCATGAACATGTCCATGAAGCACGTAGCCGGCACGGCAGCCGTTGGCGCCCTCGTCGTCGTAGTGCTGGTCTGGGCGGGCCTGCCGCTGGCGACAGTTCTTCCCTTTGCGTTCATCCTCGCGTGCCCGCTGATGATGATCGTGATGATGGTGATGATGGGCGGGCACGGCACGGACTCCTGGTCGGACCACCCTGTCGATGACCGCGACAGCACCAATCGTTGACAGCAGGCACAAGGACAGTGTCCCGGCAGGTCGAAAGTCCCACAGGAAGCCGACGCCGGGGCTTGCGGCAGGCACCTTGACGAAACCTTGATCCGAACTTTCAGATCCTTGCTCTAGTGGGTCAGACACTCGCAGCATGAACACTGAAACGGCGCTTGAGCACGGTGGGCCAGCGACCCTCCTGCCCGAGGTGACCATTGTCGCTTCATCCGGCTGTCACTTCTGTGCAGATGCCGAATCCGCGATCGCCGAGATCGCGCGGGAACACCCCCTCCACGTCACGCGGGTGCGCTTCACGAGCCCCGAGGGCTCGGGCCTGATCCAGCAGTTCGGTGCGTCGATGAGCCCATTGGTGCTCCTCGATGGTGAATATGTCAGCTCGGGGCGACTGCCTCGCGGTCGTCTGCGCAAGCTGCTCGCCGAGAAGGCGGCCGTCCGTCAGCCGAGCACGCCATGACCGACCTGCTGACAACGGGCTCCGTGCTTGCGGCATTCCTCGCGGGCGGCGTCGCCCTGTTCGCCCCCTGCTGCATCGTCTTCCTGGCCCCGAGCTACCTTGCGGTGGCCGTCAAGAACCGTCGCTGGCGCCTCCTTCCGCTGACGTTCGTCTTCGCGGCTGGATTGGCCATGGTGCTGATCCCCCTTACCCTCGGGATGAGCCTGTTGTCGGCAGCAATCGCCCAGTACCACCAGTGGCTGTACGCGGCCGGAGGAATCCTCATGCTGCTGCTCGCTGCGTGGTCGCTCAGCGGCCGCATGTGGAGCCTGCCATCCTTCCTGCGCGCGCCCGATACCCGCGGTGGAGACTCCGCCAGCTTCTTCGCCCTCGGCGTCTTCTCGGGTGTCGCGTCCGCGTGCTGCGCCCCTGTGCTGGTCGGCGTCATGACCCTTTCCGCCCTGTCCGGGAGTGCCGTCGGGGGCCTGGTACTCGGGCTGGCCTACGTCTTCGGCATGGTCTTCCCGCTCCTGGTGATGGCCCTGCTGTGGGACCGGTTCCGGCTCGGCGAGCGCCGCTTCCTGCAGGCGCGCCCGGTGACGCTCCACCTGCCCCGCGGACGCACGCTGCACACCAACACGATCAACATCGGCGTAGCCGCCGCCTTCGCGATCATGGGCGCCTTCGTCTTGTACCTCGCCGACACCGGAACGATGACGACTGGCCCCGGCTTCCAGGTGGCCGTCGGCACCGGCATCGCAGTGGCGTTCACCCAGATCCAGGCGTGGCTGGCCCCTGTGCCCGAGGCCTTCCTCGGATTGGGCCTGGTCCTGCTTGCGGGAGTGTTCGTGATGGCCACGCTTCGTCGACGAGCACCGGACCGGCGGCAGACGTCCGGGCCGGACGTCCCTGATCAGAATCCGCCAGGCGCCGAAGCCGGACCAGGACACTGCCACCCGTCCGGATCCGGGTCAACCAGCAACAAGGAGGTAGGCAAGTGACCAGTGGGCGTGCGACCAGGCAGCGCGGGCGGTCGATCCGCGAACTCGAGGCGAGCGACGAGCAGAAGTCCCGGAAGAGCCGCCGCACGGCTCGGTTCGCCTGGGGCGCCGGAGTGGTGCTCATCGCTGCCGCAGTCGCGGTGGGCCTCGCGACGAGTCGACCCAACGAGTCGACCACGATGCGCGCGGCACCCCCCTTCACCCTCACGGACACGAGTGGTGAGACGCGCAGCCTCAGCGACTTCCGTGGGCAGAACGTCGTGCTCTACTTCAGCGAAGGCGCCGGATGCCAGTCATGCCTGGTCCAGATGGCGGAGATCGAGAAGGCCAGCAGCCAGTTCGCCGCCGCGAACCTGGTGGTCCTGCCCATCGTGATGAACACGCGCGAGCAGATCGTCGCTGACATGGCTCTCAACGATGTGCGCACGCCATTCCTTCTCGATGACGGCGCCGTGTCCGCCGCCTACGGGACCATTGGGAAGGGGATGCACTCGAACCTGCCTGGGCACAGCTTCGTCGTGATCGACGCCACCGGAATGCAGCGTTGGTATGGGGAGTATCCCGGAATGTGGCTCAATCCCGATGACCTGCTGGCCCAGGCCGTGGGTGCGCTGGCCGGCTGAGGGCCTGGCCCGCATGGAAGCGACGATCCAGTACTTCGGGGACTGCCCAAGTTGGCACGTCCTGGATGAGTGCCTGCACGCGGCGGCGGCGCAGGTCGGTGTCCCGGTGGCGGTGAGCTACGAGGTGATTGACACGCGAGCCAAGGCGGAGGCCGCGGGCTTCCGGGGATCGCCGACGATCCTCATTGACGGCCGCGACCCATTCGAGGACCCGTCACTTCAGGTGGGCCTGTCGTGCCGCCTATACCGCACTCCCGAGGGGCTCCAGGGCTCACCAACGACCGCGCAGCTCGTTGCCGCGCTGGAAAGGGCAGGCAGGGCTTGACGTGCAGGTCCCGACGTCATCCGACGACGTCAGTGCCCGACTCAGGCGGGCTTAGGAAGCGTCAGCGTGAAAGTGGCTCCTGTGCCCGGTCCTGCGCTTGCCGCCGTGAGGGTTCCGCCGTGCGCCTCGGTAAGGGACCTCGCGATGGTGAGCCCGATGCCGCTGCCCGCGCCCGGTGAATGCGTCGGGCTCGCACGGAAGAATCGCTGGAACAGTCGATCGGCATCGTCGGGCGCGAAGCCGGTCCCGGTATCGCTGACCGTGAGCAGGGCGTCCGAGCCGGATGACGACACGTCTACCGTGATGCGGTCCCCGGCCGAGCACGCGTTGAGGGCGTTGGCGAGCAGCTGGCCGATCACTTCGAGGATGCGATCGCGGTCGACGCGCACCAACGGCCCGAGCCCCGGCGGTGCAGTGACGTCGACTCCCTTGGCCGTCACGAGAGCCGAGGTGCTGGCAATCGCCAGTCGGGCAAGCTCGGCCAGGTCCACCTCGGAGATGGTCAGCCGGAAGGAGCGCTCCTCGGCACGGGAAACGGAGGCAACGTCGTCAACCAAGCGCGAAAGCCGCTGGGCGTTTGCAGTCAAGGTCGCCAGGGTCTGCTCGTCCGCTGCCAGCACGCCGTCAGTGATCGCTTCGACGGTGGCATCGATGGCGGCCAGCGGCGTGCGGAGCTCGTGGGCCAGGTCGGCCATGAGCCGGATGCGTGCTCCCTCGGTGGCTTCGAGCCGTTCGGCCAGGGAGTTGACGCCGTCCGCCAGGGAATCGAGCTCCGGACCCATGTGAGGTGACGGGACCCTGGCCGAGTAGTCGCCGCTCGCGAGCCGGGTGGTCGCCGAGGCCGCGATCGCGACGGGCCGGCTGATGCGCCGTGACACGAGTGTCGCCATCGCGGCGGCAACGGCCGTGGCGATGCCGACCCCCACGAGGGTCGAGACGACGATCGCGGTCGCGAATCCCTCGTCCACGTGGGTGGCGAGCACATCGTTCCGGGCGAGCCCGGCCTGTTGGAGGTGGTTGTAGAAGATCGCAGGGGCGAGCAGGAGAGAGACGATGACAAGGGTTCCGGCACCGGCAAGGACCACCAGCGCCATGGCGCCCAGGATGCGCGTGCGCAACCGTGGCCCGCGCGGATCGCCAGGCCCGCTCACCCAGGACCCATCTTGAACCCGACGCCACGAACGGTCAGCACGTACCGGGGCTCGGCGACGTCCTCGCCGAGCTTGGCGCGGATATGGGCGACGTGCACGTCCACGACCCTCTCGTCGCCGACCCAGCCCTGACCCCAGACCTCGTCGACGAGGCGGGCGCGGCTGTGCACGCGGCGCGGATTCGCGCTGAGAACGTCCAGGATGTCGAACTCCGTGCGGGTGACGTCGATGGGCGCACCCGCAAGGGTCACCTCACGGGATTCAGGATCGACCCGGAGTTCGCCGAACACACGTGCCTGCACGTCGCCTGCGACCGGTTGCGCTCTCGGTCGACGCAGCATGACCTTGATCCTCGCCACCAACTCTCGCGGACTGAATGGCTTGGTCAGGTAGTCGTCCGCGCCGACGGACAGTCCGATGAGCTTGTCGACCTCGTCACTGCGTGCCGTCAGCATGATGATGTACGCGTCGGTGAAAGTCCGTACCTGCCGGCACACCTCGATGCCGTCGATACCCGGCAGGCCGACGTCCAGGACCAACACGTCCGGTGATTCGCTCCGAGCCAGGTCGACGCCCGCGTGACCTTCCGCAGCCTCCGTGACCCGGTAGCCTGCCTGCTCCAGATAGCCCACGACGACCCGCCGGATCATGTCCTCGTCTTCGATGACGAGGACATGCAGCGGGTCGTCCTGGGATCCAGTTTCGGCCATCGTCAGGCGCTGCGACCACTCATGGCCGGTGATGCAGCCCATTGACCCTGACCCATCATTCCGCCTCCATTGGTGCCATTGGTGGCGTTGCCCCACCCGCCGCCCATCATGCCGCCGAAGCTCCGGCCGTTGGTGGCCAGGACCTGGCCGGTGTCGTCGTTGACCATGACGTGCGCGATGGTGCTGCCGTCCTTGCTGGCCACGAACCAGTACCCGATCGGCATCGGTGTCCCCACGCCGACCGTGGCGCCCGGGTAGTTCGCCGCAATCCAGTCACCGGCAATCTTCGTGGCCTGGCCCAGCGTCACCGCGGCAGCCTCCTCGGAGGCGCCTTGATCCCACCCTTGGCCGAACATCCCGCCGCTGTTCCAGCCGCCGTTCATCATCCCGCCAGTGTTCCAGCCGCCGTTCATCATCCCGCCGTTCATCCCCTGGTTCCAGGAACTGTCGTTGCTCCCGGTCGGTCCACCGTCGGCGGCATACGCCACGGCACCGATCATGGTTCCGGCGAGCACCACGCTCGCTGCGCCGATGGCCACCGTGTACATGCGTCGTGATGCGTTCATGACTGCTTCCTCATTTCGCTAAGCGCGCCTCGTCGGGCACGGTACGTCTGCTCATCGATCTCGCCAGTGGCGAACAGCCGGTCAAGGATCTGCTCGGCGGACTCCTCCGGCCGCGGGCCGGATGCGGCAGGCGGCTGGCTTGCAGTCCCGCTGCCAGGCAGCAGGCGCACCACGAGGAAGACGATCAAGCCGATCAGGACGATCCAGAACAGGCCCATCCCGATCCACATGAACGGTGCGGCCCCGTTGAGGCCACCTCCGTACCAATCCATCATCGCCGTGCTCCCTTCATTCCGGCCCGCTCGCTTTCACTGGCTCTGAAGACCATCATCCGCGCGCACTTTTGACGTCGTGCTGCGGTGATCGTTAAGGTTCTGCGTGCATTCGTGGCGCCCGCCGAGTGCGGCGAGGAACCCGTCAGGGTGCGCCTTGATCATTCCTTGAGGATTCCCTGAACGAACCTGTACCGGTCCGGCCCCACGGTGGACTCATGACATCGCCGACCATGCTGCCCGTGTTCCCCGCCTCGGCCGGCCTCGGCACGGCTGCTCCGGCTGCGTTCGATGTCCGGTTGGTTGAGGCACGCGATCTTGCCTTGATCGTTCAGGTCCACCTTCGGCAGTTCCCTGATGGCTTCTATGCCCGGCTCGGGCCGGCGTTCATGGCGCGCTACTTCCAGCAGTACTTCCGCTCGCCGGCCGCGATCGGCCTGGTCGCGGAACAGCGCGATGGCTCGGGCCTCGTGGGATACCTCGTGGGTACAGTCGACGATGCCGCACATGACCGGCTGATGAACGGACCGGCGGCTCCCGTGCTTGCGGCCGCCGGCGCTTCGGCTCTCGCGCGCCGCCCCTCGCTCTGGAGCGACTTCGCGCGGCGGCGAGCGCTGTGGTACGCGCGGCGCTTCGTTTCGAGGGCGGTGAGGCCACGCCGCCCGTCAGCGGAGCCTCGCCACGGCGAACTGCTGTACATCTGCACGACGGCGGGGCATCGTCGGCGGGGAGTCGGGGCGGCCTTGCTGCGTGCCTACGTCGAGGGGGCTCAGCAGGCCGGTGCTGCCAGCCTGCACTTGGTACGCGAACGAGAGAACGCCTCTGGCCGCGACTTCTACGAGCATCGTGGTTGGCGGGCAGTGTCCGAAAGCGTGACGCGTGATGGTCGTCCACTGGTGCACATGGAACTGTCCCTGGGTGGCTTCACGGGATGAGGCCGGCAGTGAACACCGCGATCGGCATCGGCGTGGTGAGCGTCTTGGTCCTGGTCACCATCCTCGGATGGCGTGCGGCGACTCGTGCACCCTCGCCCTCCGCGTCGAGCCCGTCGTCGTCGGACGGCCCGTCGGCCGTCGCGTCGTCCCCCTCGGCGAGCCTGTCGTCGCCGGC
>JAUXRN010000103.1 GCA_030681835.1 Actinomycetota bacterium | reverse complement strand
GAGCACGTCGTCGGACTTGATGGTGAGCAGCTCCTGCAAGCAGTACGCGGCGCCGTAGGCCTCGAGGGCCCACACTTCCATCTCACCGAAGCGTTGGCCACCGAACTGCGCCTTACCACCGAGCGGCTGCTGGGTGATCATGCTGTACGGGCCGGTGGAGCGGGCGTGGATCTTGTCGTCGACCAGGTGGGCGAGCTTCAAGATGTACATGTAGCCGACGGTGACCGGGTTGTCGTACACCAGGCCGGTGCGGCCGTTGTACAGCGGGGTCTTGCCGTCGTGCTGGATCAGGCGCACACCGTCGACCGACTCGGGGTTCAGGTTGTCGAAGATGCTCTGGATCGTCGGGTGCTTGCCGGCGGCCTCGTCCTCGTCCCAGTGCGCACCGTCGAACACCGGGGTGGCGATGAACGTGCTGGGCTTGGTGATCGGGCGGGTCTTGGTCTCCGTGCCGCGAATGGGCGGGTCGCCGACCTGCTTGTTGTTCTTCGCATCGTGCCAGCCCCAGCGCGCCGCGTAGCCGAGGTGCGCTTCGAGCACCTGGCCCACGTTCATGCGGCTGGGCACGCCCAGCGGGTTGAGGATGATGTCGACGGCGGTGCCATCGGCCATGTACGGCATGTCTTCCAGGGGCAGGATCTTGGAGATGACGCCCTTGTTGCCGTGGCGGCCGGCCAGCTTGTCGCCGACGCTGATCTTGCGCTTCTGCGCCACGTAGACACGCACCAACTGGTTCACGCCGGGGGGCAGCTCGTGGCCGTCCTCACGGGTGAAGACCTTCACGTCGATGACCTTGCCGACCTCGCCGTGGGGGACCTTGAGGCTGGTGTCGCGCACCTCGCGGGCCTTCTCGCCGAAGATGGCCCGCAGGAGCCGCTCCTCGGGGGTGAGCTCGGTCTCGCCCTTCGGGGTGACCTTGCCGACGAGCACGTCGCCCGGCTCGACCTCGGCGCCGACGCGGATGATGCCGCGCTCGTCGAGGTCCTTGAGGATGTCCTCGGAGAGGTTCGGGATGTCCCGGG
>JAUXRN010000087.1 GCA_030681835.1 Actinomycetota bacterium | reverse complement strand
GCGATCCATCCTTCGCGACCCACGATCCGAGGCTGGTCGAGATCGTCGCGGACCGGGCCGAGCGGTATGGCCGGCCCGTCGACGGGTACGAGTTCGCGTTCTACCTCGGCCGACTGGCATCCGAGCAGCGCCGGCTGGCGGAATCCGGGCACCGGGTCCGGATCTACGTGCCGTACGGGCCAGACTGGTTTGCCCGGCTCGTGGGCGGCCTGGCGGAGCGGCCTAGCGGCATCGCCGCTGCGGTACGGTCGCTGCTCCCGGGGTGATGGCCGTCGCCCCGACCCACGTGGCTCGGAGGTGGTCGCCATGCGCGTAGCCGTGCTCGGCGGTGGGGTGATGGGGGAGACCCTGGCCAGCGGCCTGCTCCGCCGGCTGAACCCGCGCCCATCGGTCGTCGTAGCGGAGAAGCGTCGCGAGCGGGCGGAGGAACTGCAGGCGCGTCACGGCGTGGACCTCGCCGAGCCCGCCACTGCGGTCGCGGAGGCCGACGTGATCCTTCTCGCGGTCAAGCCGCAGGATGTCGGCGGACTCCTCGACGACATCTCCGGCATCGTCCTCGCCGATGCCCTGGTCATCTCCGTCTGCGCGGGCATCACCACGGCCTTCATCGAGGAGCGGCTGCCCGCCGGCATCGCGGTCGTGCGGGCGATGCCGAACACGCCGGCGCGGGTGGATCGCGGAACCACGGGGGTGAGCCCGGGCGCGGCCTGCCCCCCTTCCTCGTTGGCGACCGCGGTGTCACTGCTGGAGTCGGTGGGCGCGGTGGTCGAGGTGCCTGAGGCGCTGCAGGACGCGGTGACGGCGGTGTCGGGCAGCGGCCCGGCCTACCTGTTCTACCTCGCGGAGGCGATGATCGAGGCCGGGGTCGACCTCGGCTTGGATCCGGCGACCGCCCAGAGGCTGGTCCACAGCACCCTGCTGGGAGCCGCAGTCCTGCTCGATGTCTCCGCCGAGACTGCCGAGGAGTTGCGGCGTAACGTCACGTCTCCGAACGGGACGACGGCCGCGGCCATCTCGACGATGGATGGGCTAGGAGTCCGGCAGTCGGTCGTCTCGGCGATCACGGCTGCCCGCGATCGCAGCCGCGAGCTGTCAGGGGGCTGAGCATGGGCGATCGGCTCGGCGTCGTGTGGGACGACCGGCTTGCGCAGTACGACTTCGGACCTGGCCACCCGTTCTCCCCCTTGCGGACGCAGCTGGCCATGCGCCTGGCCGGTGACTTCGGACTCCTGGCCCACCCTCACGTCACCACGCTCGGGCCCGTCGAGCCCGTCGACGACGCGCTGCTGCTTCGCGTCCACGACGCCGACTACGTCGCCGCCGTGCGCCAGGGATCCGACGAACCGCACTTCTACGACGAGGCGTTCGGCCTGGGCACGAGCGACGACCCGGTCTTCCCCGGCATGCACGACGCTGCGGCCCGCGTCGTCGGCGCCTCGCTGCTCGGGGCCCAGGCGGTCCACGAGGGGACCGTGGACCACGCGGTCAGCCTTGCCGGGGGCCTGCACCACGCCATGCGCGGTTCGGCCGCCGGCTTCTGCGTGTACAACGACATCGCGGTCGCCGTGTACTGGCTGCTGGACCAGGGAGTCGAGCGCGTGGCCTACGTCGACGTCGACGTCCACCACGGTGACGGCGTCCAGGCGATCTTCTGGGACGACCCGCGGGTCATGACGATCTCCATCCACGAGGACCCCCGCTCGCTGTTCCCGGGCACCGGGTTCCCTGCCGAGACCGGTGGGCCGCGCGCGCCTGGCACGGCGGTCAACATCGCGGTCCCGGCCGGCACCGGCGACCAAGGCTGGCTGCGCGCGCTGCACGGGGTCGTCCCCGACATGCTCGAGGCGTTCGCCCCGCAGGTGCTGGTCAGCCAGCATGGCGTGGACACCCACTTCGAGGATCCCCTCGCGCATCTGCTCGTCTCCATGGACGGCCAACGGATGGCGTTCGAGGCCGTCCACCGCTGGGCCCATCGCTATGCCGGCGGACGCTGGCTGGCGCTCGGCGGCGGCGGCTACGAGTGGGTCGATGTCGTCCCGCGCGCGTGGACCCACCTGATCGCCATCGCCGCCGGACGGCCGATCGAGCCGGAGGCGCTGCTCCCCGACGGCTTCCATGAGTTCGTGCTGGAGTCCCTGGGCCGACAGGCGCCCGGGCGCATGACCGACGGCAGGCAGCCCTGGCCCAAGCCCTTCGACCACGGGTTCGATGCGGACGACGCCCTGGACGCAGCCGTCCTCGCGACCCGGCTGGCCGTCTTCCCGCGGTGGGGCCTCACCGCGGAGCCTGGGCTGTGGTTCTAGCCGCACCCGCGCTGGGCGCGACCTTCGATCGATTCCTCCATTCAACATTCACAACCACCACAGAGGCCACTAGTCTTCGCAACGCCTACATGCCGTGAGTCTCCGGAGGGGAAGCCGGGACGGTCCGGGGCAGAGAGTTCGGTGCGCAAATGTCCACGACCCCTGATCGGGCGTTCGCTGAGGTCCGGTTCCTGACCGTCGCGGAGGTCGCTGCTGTCATGCGCGTCTCCAAGATGACGGTCTACCGCCTCGTCCACAACGGCGAGATGCCCGCCGTGCGCGTGGGCCGTTCCTTCCGCGTTCCCGAGCAGGCCGTTCACGACTACCTGCGAGACTCCTTCGTCGAGACCGCGTAGTCGATACCGGCCGAGTGATGCGCCCGCCCGGCGGATAGGCTCAGGGGGCTCGTGACACGGGCCCGGACGGGCCCCAAGGACGATAAGGACACTTGATGGGCTCTGTGGTCAAGAAGCGGCGCAAGCGGATGGCCAAGAAGAAGCACCGCAAGCTGCTCCGCCGTACCCGAGTCCAGCGCCGCAACAAGAAGTAGCGGCAAGAAGCGGCCAGGATCGAGGGGGTCGCATGGGTCGTACCGTGCTGGTCACGGGGGTGTCGCGTTACCTGGGCGGCCGCATGGCCGCTCTCCTCGCCGCCGACCCCGACGTTGCGAACGTCATCGGCGTCGATGTCGTGGCTCCCGAACGCGAGATCCCGGGCACCTCGTTCGTGCGGGCAGACATCCGCAACCCGGTGATCGCCTAGGTCATGGGCGAATCCGGCGTGGACACGGTCGTGCACATGGGTGTCATCGCGACGCCGAAGCAGGCGGGCGGTCGCTCCACGATGAAGGAGATCAACGTCATCGGAACGATGCAGCTCCTCGCGGCGTGCCAGCGCACGCCGAGCGTGCGCTCGCTGGTGGTGAAGTCCACGGCCTCCGTCTACGGGTCGGGGCCCAAGGACCCGGCGAAGTTCACCGAGGACATGGAGCCCAAGCACGCGCCGAGCCACGGCTGGGCCAAGGACTCGGTCGAGGTGGAGACCTACGTGCGCGGCTTCGCCCGCCGCCGCCCTGACGTATCGGTGACCACGCTGCGCTTCGCCAACGTGATCGGCCCGCGCGTGCAGACGGCGATCACTGGGTACTTCTCGCTGCCGGTCATCCCGACGGTGTTCGGGTTCGATCCTCGGCTGCAGTTCGTCCACGAGGACGACCTTCTCGAGTCCATCCGCACGGCCGTGCTCACGTCCAGGCGCGGGACGTTCAACGTCGCGGGCGACGGCGTGCTGCTGCTCTCCCAGGCGGTGCGTCGCACCGGCCGGCGATGGATCATCGTGCCCCGGCTCATGTTCTCGACGGTGGGCCGCAGCCTCGGTCCCGCGGGGCTGGCGGACTTCTCCCCTGAAGCCGTCCGCTACCTGACGCACGGCCGAGGGCTCGACACCACCGCGATGCGCACGGTGCTGGGGTTCGAGCCGGCCTGGACGTCAGATGCGGCCTTCATGTCATTCGTCGGGCGCAGCGAGGCCCGCGTGGCGGTGGACGTTGCCTGACATGGCGGTGCCCCCGGGGCGGACGGCAGGCCCGTCGAAGGCCGCTCGGCTGGTCGGCAACACCGGCCCGCAGCCGACGGCGACGAGGTCGGCCCAGCCTGCCCGCCTGCCCGCCGCCCGTGCTCCCCGCAAGGCCAAGCGGGTCCTGGTGGCCGCGCCCACCCCATCGCCGATGCCCCAGGGACCGGGGGCTGGCACGGATTCCTGGCTTGACTTCGCGCGGCGCCGACTGGCCGGCGACTACTCGGTCGACGACTTCGGCTTCGATCCGGAGTTCACCGACCGCGTGCTCCTCGCGATGCTCCGGCCGCTCTACACGTCATGGTTCCGGGTCGAGACCACGGGACTCGAGAACGTGCCCGCAGAGTCCGGCGCCCTGGTGGTCGCCAACCACTCGGGCACGATCGCCCTCGATGCGGCGATGACCCAGGTCGCGCTCCACGACGAGCATCCGGCTCACCGGCACCTGCGGATGCTCGGTGCGAACCTCGTCTTCCAGACGCCCGTCGTCGCAGACATCGCCCGCAAGGCCGGGCACACCCTCGCCTGCCACCCGGATGCCGAGCGACTCCTGTCCGCCGGTGAGCTCGTGGGCGTGTGGCCCGAGGGCTTCAAGGGCGTGGGCAAGCCGTTCAGCCAGCGATACAAGCTGCAGCGCTTCGGTCGGGGCGGCTTCGTGGCCGCGGCCCTGCGCACGCGGACCCCGATCATCCCCACGGCCATCGTCGGCGCCGAGGAGACGTATCCGATGCTCGGGAATGCGTCCTTGCTGGCCCGGATCCTCGGCCTGCCCTACTTCCCGATCACCCCGACCTGGCCATGGCTGGGCCCGCTGGGCCTGGTCCCACTGCCGAGCAAGTGGCTGATCCACTTCGGCGAGCCGATCCCGACCGACAGCTATCCCGAGGGCGCTGCCGATGACCCCATGGTGGTGTTCAACCTGACCGATCAGGTCCGCGAGCAGATCCAGCAGTCGATCTACCGGCTGCTCGTGAAGCGCCCCTCGGCGTTCGGCTAGTAGCGACGCGCCCGGGCGGTGGCATAGCCCACCGCCATCCCCAGCGCGATGCCCCCCGCCCCGGCCGCCGCGGGCAACGCGAACCGCTTCACCTGCTCGCGCCGCCGGAAGTCGCGGATCTTCCAGTCGTTCTCGCGAGCGTGCGCGCGCAGCGCCGGGTCCGGGTTGACGGCCACCGGGTTGCCAACCGTGGACAGCATGGGGATGTCGTTGGACGAGTCCGAGTAGGCGGAGCAACGGGCCAGGTCAAGGCCCTCCCGCGCGGCGAGGGCCTTGATCGCCTCTGCCTTGGCCAGGCCGTGGAGTGGGGGGCCGTCGAGGTGCCCGGTGTACACGCCGTCGCGGATCTCCGACACCGTGCCGAGTGCACCGGTGAGGCCCAAGCGGGTGGCGATGAGGCTGGCCAGCTCGATCGGCGTCGCCGTGACCAGCCACACCTGCTGGCCAGCATCGATATGGCCTTGGGCGATGGCCAGGGTTCCGGGAATCAGCTTGTCGATCATGCTCTCGTCGAAGACCTCCTCGCTCAAGGCGACGAGCTCATCGACTCGCCGGCCCTGGACGAAGGAGAGCGCGGCCGCCGTTGCGGAGGCGACGTCCTCGAGGTCCTCGGATCCGCTGAGCACGAACTTCACCTGCTTGACACCGAAGCCGACGATCTCCCGTCCGGTGAAGTAGTTGCGTCGCGCCAGCCCGACGGCGAAGTGGAAGATGCTCGCGCCCCGCATCATGGTGTTGTCCACGTCGAAGAAGGCGGCCGCCGTCGGGTCCGAGGTCGGCCCGCTCGTCACGCGGGCGCCGCCCGCCCGGGCGGATGCCTCTCCCGCCTGGCGATAGCTCGACAAGACGTCGTGCCGATCCCGCGACGACAGCGGGTCGGGCACCGGCGGGGTGGTGTTCACGCGGCGAGACTACCCAGCGGCGAGCAGGCGTGTGCCACACTCGGACGCGGGGCCGGGCGACCTGCCGGCTGAGCCACGGGAGGGTCGGCGTGACGGCGAACATCGCGGAGTTCCTGCGCGCTTCGGCCGCCCGGCATCCCGATGCGGCCTTCGTCATCTCGGGGGACCGGCAGTACTCCTGGGCCGAGGCCGACCGCGACGTCGATGCGTATGCCGTCGGGCTGGCCCAGCGGGGACTGCACCCCGGAGATCGCGTGGCGATGCTGCTCGGCAACACCTACGAGTTCATCGTCGCGTACTACGCGGCGGCGCGGTGCGGGCTGGTCACTGTCCCTCTCAACCCCGCGTACACCGCCCCCGAAGTCGCCGTGCTGCTGGCGGATTCCGATACCCGCCTCCTGCTCGTGCAACCCTCCACGCAGACCGTGGGTGAGGACGCCGCGGCAGCCCTGCCCGGCTGCGAGGTCATCAGCGTCGTCGGGTCGGAATGGGCCAGGACCCGCCGTTCCGGGGAGGGCGCCGGGCCCCCCCAACTGGCCATCGACGGCGAGGGACTGGCCCTCCTGCTCTTCACGGCGGGCACGAGCGGCCGGCCCAAGGCGGCCATGCTCAGCCACGCCGCGCTTCGGGCGAACATCGACCTGCTCATGTCGCTCACCGAGCCGCCGGCGGTGGTGGACTCCGACGTGGTGCTCATCGTCCTCCCCATGTTCCACGTCTACGGGCTGAACACGGCGCTCGGGATGGCGGTCGCGGCCGGGGCGACCTGCGTGCTGAGCGACCGCTTCGACCCGGTCGAGACGCTCGCGCTGATCGCGCGCGAAAGGGTCACCACGGTCGCCGGGGCGCCGGCGATGTACCAGGCGTGGTGCCGCACGCCCGGCGTCGGCCAGGCGATGGCCGGGGTGCGCCTGCTCTCCAGCGGAGGGGCGCCGCTTCCGCGACGCGTGTTCGCGGAGTTCGCCGAGCTCACCGGCAAGGAGATCTTCGAGGGCTATGGCATGACCGAGACGGCGCCGGTCATCGCGACCACCCTGGTGTCCGGCGTGCCCAAGGCGGGATCCGTGGGCCGGCCACTTCCTGGGCTGGAGCTCAGACTGGTGGACGAGTCCGGTGGCGAGGTCGACGAGGGCGACCCCGGCGAGGTCTGCGTGCGCGGTCCCTCCGTGTTCCGCGGATACTGGCCCGACGGAGCGGGGGGCCCGGATGCCGAGGGCTGGTTCCGGTCCGGTGACGTGGCGTACGCGGACGAGGACGGCGACCTGCACCTCGTGGACCGGCGGCGCGAGGTGATCCTCGTCAACGGGTTCAACGTCTACCCGCGCGAGATCGAACTGGTCATCGACGCGATGGACGGGGTTGGCGAGGCGGCCGTGGTCGGCGTGCCCGACGACGCGACGGGGGAGGCGGTCAGTGCCTTGGTCGTGCCCCTTCCCGGCGTGACGCTGACCCCGGAGCAGATCGCCGAGCATTGCTCGACCCGGCTGGCCAGGTTCAAGCGCCCGGCCACCATCCGGGTGGTGGAGGCCCTTCCGCACTCGGCCACGGGCAAGGTCGCCAAGGGTCGGCTTCGCGACGTCTACGGCGACACCGGCTACGGCACGTGAGCCGAGCGCGGGTGACGCTGATCGGCAAGCCGGGCTGCCACCTGTGCGACGAGGCACGAGCAGTCGTCGAGTCGGTGTGCGCCGAGATGGGCCAGACGTGGCAGGAATGGTCCATCGAGGGGGATCCCGCGTTGTACGACCAGTACGCCGAGCAGATCCCCGTTGTCCTGGTCGATGGGGAGCAGCACGACTTCTGGCGGGTGGACGCGGAGCGGCTCCGGGTCGCCTTGGGCAGCACGTTAGACCGATAAACGGACGCGAATGTCCGGTCAACTTTGTGCCTTCGTGCGCAAGTGCCTAACCTATGGGGGCCGATACCGCGCGATCGCAGCCCAGTCGCGTGAGATTCGCATCTGATCCCAGCCGTACTTCCCCTGGAGCACCGTGTCCCAGCCTGTTCGTGTCGCCGAGCGTCGTCGGGACGCCAATCGGGACGTCAATCGGGCGATACCCGACGCCACGATCGCCCGCCTGCCCATCTACCACCGGGTGCTGGGGCAGCTCGTCGAGTCCGGCGTGAGCACGGTCTCTTCCGAGGAACTGGCCGGCGCGTGCGGAGTCTCGTCGGCGAAGCTGCGCAAGGACCTGTCGCATCTCGGCTCGTACGGGACGCGTGGGGTCGGCTATGACGTGCGCTTCCTGGCCTACCAGATCGCCCGTGAGCTAGGCCTGACCCAGCCATGGGGAGTGGTGATCGTCGGAGCGGGCAATCTCGGTCACGCGCTCGTGGCATACCGGGGGTTCGCCTCCCGCGGGTTCGAGATCGTCGGCCTCCTGGACACCCACCCCGACGTCATCGGGCAGCGGCTGGGCTCGCCCGGTCGCGAGGTATCCGTGCGGCCCATGGCGGACCTCGAGCAGATCGTGCTTGGCGGGCGCGCCCAGATCGGCGTCATCGCCACGCCGGCAGAGGTCGCCCAGGACGTCTGCGACCGCCTCGTCGCGGCCGGGGTCCGGTCGATCCTGAACTTCGCGCCCGTCGTCCTGGCCGTCACGGGCGATGTCGAGGTCCGCAAGGTCGACCTCGCGGTCGAGTTGCAGATCCTCGCGTTCCACGAGCAGCGTCGAAACGACCTGATCCCCGAGTTTGACCACCCGTCGGACGCTGAGGCGTTCGATCCCGAATCGCTGGGAGAGGCGATCAACGCATGACAACGAGAGTCGCCAGCCCGAAGGCCGTTACCGGCCAGAAGGCCACCACAGGCAAGACCGCACCGGCGAAGCCGTCGGCCCGCAAGGCCGCCCCTGCCAAGCCTGCGCCGAAGCCTGCCCCCAAGCCGGTCGTCAAGGCCCCGGGCAAGCCGGCCGCGAAGCCGGCGGCGAAGGCTCCGGCCACGCCAGCAGCCAAGCCGGCAGCCAAGCCGGTCGCCAAGCCCCTGGTCCCGGCCGCCGAGTCGGCGCCCGTGCGCGAGACCCCGGCCAAGGCACTCTCCCGCAAGAAGGTGCCCGCCGGCACGGTCGCGCTCGTCGCGGCCGGCCCGGGGGACCCGGAACTGCTGACCCTGCGGGCGGCCAGCCTGCTCTCCCAGGCCGACGTGATCATCGTCGACGCGGACGCGGTTGCTGTCGCGCAGGCCCACGCCGGACCGCAGGCGACAATCACCGTCGCGGTCAACGACGCGGGACTGCCCCTCGACCAGGCGGCGCGAAGCGCCCTCGTCATCGAGTCGGCCCGCGAGGGCAAGGCCACCGTCCGCCTCATCGCCGGCGATCCGGTCATCGACGGCACGCTGCTGCACGAGGCAGCGGCGCTGCGCAAGGCACGCATCGACTTCGACATCGCACCCGGCGTGAGCGAGGTCACCGGCGTGCCGGCCTACGCGGGCTTCGGTCTGACCGGCGGGCGAACCCGTCAGGTGCGGATCGTCGATGCCAACGACACGGACCTCGCCTGGTCTGACCTGGCCGTCCCGCGCACGACCGTCGTGTTCCTCGACGGCGCGGACCGTGCGGCCGAGATCGCCGCTCGGCTGCTCGGAGCGGGCGCCGACCCCGGGCTGCCCATCGCTGTCACCCGTCGAGGCACGACCGTGGACCAGCGGACCATGGTCTCCACCCTGGGCGAGGTCGCTGTCGCGACCAAGCATGCCAAGCAGGCTGGTCCCGGGCTCGTCGTCGTCGGCGATGTCGTGGCGCAGCGCGAGAAGCTGGACTGGTTCGAGGTCAAGGCCCTGTTCGGGTGGCGCATCCTCATCCCGCGTACGCAGGACCATGCCGATTCCAGCGTCGGGCTGCTCCGCGGGCACGGCGCGGTGCCCATCGAGGTCCCGACCATCTCCGTCGAGCCGCCTCGCACGCCCCAGCAGATCGACCGTGCGGTGCACGGGCTGGTTTCGGGGCGCTACGAGTGGATCGGCTTCACGTCCGTCAACGCTGTGCGCGCGATCCGGGAGAAGCTGCAGGAGTACGGACTCGACGCGCGCTCCTTCGCCGGCCTGAAGGTCGCGGCGGTTGGGGAACCCACCTCGGCGGCCCTCATCGAGTTCGGCGTCCGCCCGGACATCATGCCGGTCGGTGAGCAGACCACCACGGCGTTGCTCGACGAGTGGCCGGCCTACGACACGCTCACGGACCCCATCAACCGGGTCTTCCTGCCTCGCGCGGACATCGCGACCGACACCTTGGTCGCTGGCCTAGCGGAGCTCGGCTGGGAGGTCGAGGACGTCACCGCGTACCGCACCGTCCGGGCCGCACCGCCGCCGGCGGAGACGCGCGAGGCGATCAAGACCGGCGGCTTCGACGCGGTCCTGTTCACGTCGAGCAGCACGGTGCGCAACCTCGTCGGCATCGCTGGCAAGCCGCACCACAGCACCGTCGTGGCGTGCATCGGCCCGCAGACGGCGAAGGCAGCCGAGGAGCACGGCCTCCGGGTCGATGTTCTGGCCGAGACGAGCACGGTGGCCGGGCTGGTGGAGGCGCTTGCCGCGCACGGGGAGTCGCTGCGGCAGTCGGCGATCGACGCGGGCGAGGGCACCTGGCGCCCAAGCCGGCGCAGGGCGACGGCGCGCCGCAAGGCCACGTGAGTCCTGCCGGATGAACGCGGATCGCACGGTCGTCCACCTGCTGCGCCACGGTGAGGTGTTCAACCCGGAGGGCGTGCTGTACGGGCGCCTGCCCGGGTTCAACCTCTCCGACCTCGGCGTGCAGATGGCCGGCCGGGCGGCGGAGGCACTCGCGGCGCACGACGTGAGCCTGGTGGTGTCGTCGCCGATGGAGCGGGCCCAGCAGACCGCGGCGCCGGTGGCCGAACGGCACGGGCTTGGGGTGCAACTGGACCCGCTGCTTATCGAGGCCGACAACGTCTTCGAGGGCCAGCGAGTGAGCGTGGGCGACGGGATCCTCAAGCAGCCACGCGCGTGGCGACACCTGTGGAACCCCTTCCGCCCCTCGTGGGGGGAGCCGTACGAAGTCGTGGCCGACCGCATGCACGCGGCCATCGCGAGCGCGCGCGACCAGGCCCGCGGGCATGAAGCGGTCCTCGTCAGCCACCAACTGCCCATCTGGATTGCTCGGCTGCGCGCTGAGCAGCGCCGCCTCTGGCACGATCCACGGCACCGGCAATGCACACTGGCTTCCGTGACATCGCTGGAGTTCGAGGGTGACCGGCTGGCCGCGATCAGCTATACCGAGCCGTCGCGCGACCTGCTGCCCGGAGCGAGCAAGATCGCCGGAGCCTGACGGTGCGCCGTCTCCTCGCGGCCGCGTTGGCCGCCCTTGCGGTCGGCACGATGGCTGCATGCGGTTCCGATGCACCTGGGCCCCAGGCCGACAGTGGGTTCGTCGCGGGTGACGGCTCGATCGTCCTGCTGCCGGCCGACCAGCGGCCGCAGGCTCCCGACCTCGTCGGTACCACGTTGGACGGCGGGCAGTTCCGGCTGGCCATGGCCGTGCCCGGCAAGGAGGACTTCGCCGACACGCTGCGCTACTACGCGCGCCGGCTCGAAGTGCTCGGCGTGACCGTCCGCCTCGGCGAGGAGGCGACGGCGGCCGACCTGGCGTCGTACGACGAGGTGGTGGTGGCGACCGGC
>JAUXRN010000082.1 GCA_030681835.1 Actinomycetota bacterium | reverse complement strand
CTCGCTGGGCCGGGCTGTCGGCCGTCGTCTTCCTGCTCATCGTCGACACCGTGCTGCCTCGCTCGGTCGTGTCGCTGCGGCCGCAGCAGTGGTCGCCGGACGTCGCGTTCACCAACGAGCAGAGCAACTGGTGGCCTGCCGACGTGCGGGAGGCACCGGTGCAGACGATCGCGGGCAACCCGGTGGGCTGCATCTACCTCCCGCCCGGCGCCATCGCCCCGTCGGCGTTGACGGACCTCCCGGACCCGCAGCGCGCCTACGCGTGCACGCGCCTGCTGGCGGGACTGGCCGGCGCCGACTCGACCGCCCAGCCGCTGGTCGACTGGCTGCGTCGTGAGTGGCTGACCAACACGCCGGCCTGGACCGATGTCTATGACGGCCTGGCCGCCATGCCGCAGTCGGTGCGGTCGCAGCCACTCATCCTCATGGACGAGGCGAGCAACGTGATCGGCCTGCAGTCCATCGACAGCCTGCTGGACCAGTACAGCAAGGCGCGGGTGCAGGCCGCGAAGGACGCCGCGCAGTAGTCAGGCCGTGACCGGCATCCGCTGCAGCCGGGCGAGCAGGTCCAGTTGAACCCGCTTGATCCCTGCAGGCAATGCCATCCCGGCATGCGGCGAGGTCGGGACAAGGCGCAGGTCGATCACCTGGTCGCGCGAGCTGGGATGAGTGCCGAGGGCGATGGGGACACGTCTCTTGGTGACCAGCTGAACCGACCGGATCAACTGGCCGACACTCACTCCCACCCCGCTGGCGATGACCGTCACGCGTGCTTCCGCCTGCGTCGCGGCCGCCTCGTCGCACAGGGCGATGACATCAGCGGCGGCATCGTCCACGTAGACGTAGTCGCGCGTGGTCTCCAGCGGCACGAAGATGTTGATGGGCTGCTGCGTGAGCGTCGCCAGTACCAGGCGTGACACCAGGCCCTGGAGCTTGGCGAGGTTCTGCCCCGGCCCGTAGAGGTTGGCGACCCGGCCGATGACCACGGGGCATACCCCGTGCAGCACGTCGACGGCGAGCGCCTCCTGCGCAAGCTTCAGTCGGCCGTAGGCGCTGATCGGCGCGGGGACGGTGGCAGCATCAAAGGGCGGGGCCGCCGATCCCGCGTAGACACCGCCGGCAGAGGAGGTGATGAACGCGCAGCCCGGCCCTCGGGGAGGCGTGATGCGCAGGGCCTCGAGGAGCTGCCGGAGCGCCGCAATCTCGGAATCCGCCTCCTCCTGGGAGGCCGAGACGGTCGCGGCGCCAGCGGCCCAGACGAGGCGCCAGGGGTCCTGGCCCGCCTCCCGGGTGAAGCGCGCAGCGTCCGCGGCGAGGATGGCTCCAGACCCGGCCGGGTCCGACCACGGGACGGGCGACCCGGTGAAGGCCCGGCCAGCAGCCCGCTCCACGGCCCCGCCGAGCAATCCCCCCGAGCCGACGGTCCAGGTGATCACGTAGCGGCCGGGCCGTCCGGCCTGCCCGAGCCATCCGGCGCGGCCGGTGGCCGGAAGGTGTCGGCGGGATCGCGCACGACGACGTACAGCGGCTTGCCGAGGGACATGTTCGTGGCGGCCCCGATGTACTGGGCGATGATTCCCAGCGACAGCATGACCGCACCGCCGACGACCATGAGGGCCACGAACATGGAGGCCCAGCCGCTCGCCGGCACCGCGCCGAAGACAGCGCGGTACGCCACCCACAGGGCTGCCAGCCCGCCGACCACGACGAAGGCGATGCCGATCGCCGATACGAAGAGCAGCGGCTTGGTGCCCGAGGACACGACGAGCCGGCCGAAGTGCGAGAAGAGCCGGCCGTAGTTGTAGTTGCCGGCCGGGCGACCTTCGGCCCGCGACGTCACGGGGCACGTCGTGACGTCGGCGACGACCCATGACAGTGCGACGTCGAGGTACACGCCAGTGCCGGTGTACGCGGCCACGCTGCGCCCGACGTCGCCGAGCACGAGCCGGTAGCTGTTGAACTCCTCGAACTGCTGGTCGGCGAGGAAGCGCACGAAGATGGCCTTCGCAAGGCGCGAGCCGGCGTTGCGCATGGCGCTGTGCGGCGGCGGGTTCGAGGGCTGGGCATAGACGAGCTGGGATTCGGTCTCGTAGGCGCGGTCGATCATGTCCGCGATGAAGGCTGGGTCCTGCTGCCCGTCCTCGTCCATCGTGACGATCCAGTCGCCCGACGACGACGTCATTCCGGCCAGGGTCGCGGCGTGCTGCCCGAAGTTGCGCGAAAGCCAGATTGCCCGGACCCACGTGTAGGCGGCCTGAAGGTCGCGGATGACGTCGTGGCTGCGGCCCGGCCCCCGGTCCCACACGAGGACGGCCTCGGTGACGGCGTAGGCGCGTCCACCCTTCGTGACCTGGGGTTCCTGCAGGGCGGCCAGCTCGGCGATAAGGGCCGGCAGGGTGTCCTCGCCGCGGTAAACGGGGATCACCACGCTGACGGCCAGCGGACGGGCCGTTGCGTCATGGCTCACGAGCGCGATCCTAACGGCGATGCGCTCCCAGGGAGCCCGTGGCGCCGCCGCACAACTGCTCGACGACTGGCGCGAGGTCGTTGTCGAGCAGGACCCTCACGCGGGTGCGGCCAGGGGCACCCGGCGATCACGCACGGCCCCGCCGGCGAACCTGAGCGCCTCGGCGACGTCCTGGGGTTCAAGGTCGGGCAGTTGCGTGCAGATCTGCTGCGCGGTCGTGCCATCGGCGAACAGGGACAATGGCGGCGACGGGGAAGCGGTCGCTATCCCGGACGAGATGTTCCGCGCTCTCCTGCCAGCGATCGAGGACATACTGGTCGCTGAGACCATTCAGGCACGAGTCGGGCAACCGGAAATGTCTTGGGAAGACGCTTTCGCTTCCGTCGGCGTCACGCAGGAGGCGGTGGACGCGGTAGATCTGTCCAACTTTCGGGCCGACGTTTCCTGACCGGCCCCGTCGCCAGCCCCGCCGCCCCCGCGTCGCCCTTCCCACGCCCCACAGGAGCCACTCTCGGGCATCAACTGTCTTGGATAATTGACATTACGACCAAAATGTAAATAATCAGATACATGAATGCTGATGGTAAGGGACAGCCGCCCGACAGGGAGCTGTGGCTCAAGGCCCTGGGGCAGCGCCTCCGGGCGGCCCGCAAGGCCCTGGGGGTTTCCGCGGTCGCGGCGGCGCAGGCCGCGGGGGTGTCCCGGGTGACCTGGCATCGGATGGAAGCGGGCGCCCCCGGCGTGGCCGCCGGCAGCTACGCGCGCGCCCTGGACGCGCTCGGCCTCGCCGACCTCGACCAGGCGGACGGTGTCGCCTCGGTTCGGGCTCCGAGGTCGATCCCGACGCGGATCACGGTGGGGGACTACCCCGAACTGCGAGCCCTGGCCTGGAGCTTGCAGCCGGGCACCCAGCTGACCCCGCGCCAGGTGCTGGACCTGTATGACACGAACGCCCGGTACCTGGACGCCGCCGCCCTCACCGACGCCGAGCGCACCCTGATCGAAGACCTGCGGGAGGCGCTGGCCGATGACGTTCACCCGTGAGCACCACCGCGTCATCGCAGTCGCGCTCGGCTGCCTGGACGCAGCGATGCTGCGCGAGGCCCGCTGCTACTTCGCCGGCGGCACCGCACTGGCGATGCGGTTCGGGGAGTACCGAGAATCGGTGGACATCGACTTCATCGTCGCCGACGACGACTCCTACCGGACGCTGCGCACCGCCTGCCGCGGACCGCAGGGTTTCACCGCGCTCACCGTGCCCGGCCAGCGCGTCGTCGAGGCCGCACCCCTGCGCATCGACCAGTACGGCATCCGCACCCGTCTATCGGTGGCCGGAGTCCCGGTGAAGTTCGAGATCATCCGGGAGGGCCGCATCACCCTGGAGAGCCCGGGCCCGGGGGACGACGTCCTCGGGATCGCCACAGCGACCGTCACCGACCTGCTGGCGACCAAGCTGCTGGCCAACGCGGACCGGTGGGCCGACCCGACCGTGTTCAGCCGAGACATCATCGACCTGGCCATGATCCGACCCGACGGCCCGAGGCTTACTCACGCCCTAGGCAAGGCCACCACCGCCTACGGTCCGGCCGTGGTCGAGGACGCCCAGTCGGCGATCTCGATGCTCCTGGACCGCGACTACGTGATCGACCGCTGCCGGCAGGCACTGGGCATGAGTGATCCGCGCGCCGTCCTCGTGGACCGTCTCCGACGACTGTCTACCGCACTGGCCCGGGCCGCGGCAGCACCCTGACCCCCGCCCCGCCAGCGGGAACGTCGCGGCCAAGGAAGGTCGGTGGTGGGCACCGGCGAGCAAGAATGCGATGTCAGCCCTCGGAGCCGAACGAGCCCTTCAGCGCCAGCCACCGGTAGGCACTGCGGCGACGCAGGGCATGCCAGTGCCGGCCGGCGCTCGCCCGGGCATGCTCCCACCGGGCCGGTCCGCCCGGCAGCGACGCGGCGTAGTCATGCTGCCAGCGACGGAACTGCTCGATCTGCACCTTCGCCAGGCGCGTGGACCAGGAGCTTCCGCTCACGCGGAAGGCGGCGATCGACGTGCGGTCGACCACGACGTCGCCGAGGGCGGCGACCCGCTCGTACATCGTGAGGTCGAGGACGAGCGGGTTGGTGTCGTCCCACGGCATGCTGGCCAGCAGCGGGTCACGCCGGAACAGGACGGCGACGGGCTCGCCGAGGACGTTCGTGCCCTGGACGTAGCACGCGCGGATCGCCACGCTGCCGGGGACCTTTCCGGATGGCAGGCCGCCGCAGCCCAGGCCGCGGTACAGCACGTGGCCGTGGGCGTCGACGATGTCGCGTTGCGCCACCGCCATGGTGGCGGTGGGGTGGTCCAGCAGCAGCCGGGCCTGGCGCGTGATCGCACCGGGCTTGAGCAGGTCGTCCTGGCAGGCGAGCTTGATCAGCTCGCCCGAGGCCGCCTGGCAGGACGCCGTCCAGTTGCCGCCGGCAGTGGTGCCCGGCGGCTGCGTCACGATGCGCACCCGAGGGTCGCGCAGGGAAGCCAGGAACTCAGGCGACGCGTCGGTGGAGCCGCCCTCGCTGAACACGATCTCGAGGTCCGGGTAGTCCTGGGCCAGCAGTGACTCGGCCAGGGCGGGCAGGTGCGGCATGCCGTTGAACACGGGCACGACGACGGAAACGAGCGGCCCCATGGTGGCTAGTATCCGGCTGTGGACGGAGCGGGCTCGCTGCGGGGCCGCGTGTCGACCCGGGCCTGGGCCCTGGGCGCAGCCGCTGCGACGGCGCTGCTGGTCGCCGCCGTCGTCGTGCAGATCCTGCGCAGTGGCAGTGATCCTGGCGCCACTGCTGTCACGCGGTACCTGCCCGACATCGACGCCGATTACCTGCCGAAGGCGTACGCGGCGGCGGCGGTCCTCGCAGCCGTGCTCGTCGTGGGTGTGTTCGTCCGGCGACTGGCCGTCGGCACGGGTCGAGCCCTGCCCTGGGCGGTGGGTGCGCTGTCGGCGATAGCAGCCCTTGCGCCGTGGTGGGCGGTCCACTCGGGGGCGGCCGGGATGGCGCAATCGCTGTATCGGGCCCTGCACGTGCCGCAGGGCATCATCCCGTTCTGGGACCTGACCCTGGTCCTGCAGAGCGTCGACTGTGCTGCTGATGGGTACGACGTCTTCGCGCCCGGCAACGGCTGCCTGTCGGACGCTGCCATCTATGGCCCTGGCGTGCTGTGGCTGCGGTTCGTCCCCCTGGGTGCCTTCTCCGCGGCGCACGCCGAGTGGCTCGGTGTTGCCGCCGTCCTGCTGTCGAGCCTGCTGCTGGTGTGGCTCGCCCGGGCCTCGACGGGCACGGGCCAGGTCGTCCTGCTGGTGGCGGCCGTCGGCGGTCCCTGGCAACTGCTGCTCGAGCGCGGAAACATCGATGCCGTCGTGCTGTGGGGTGCCGTGGCATCGGTCATCCTCGTCCGGCGATGGGACCGGCTCTGGGCGTGGTCCCTCGCCGCCGCGATCATCTGGCTCCTCGGCACGTGGAAGTACTACCCCTTCGCCATGGGACTCATGCTCATCCCCGCCCTGCGCCTGCGACGGGGATGGACGGTTCTCGCCGGCTACCTCGTGGCGGCGGCGCTGTTCGTCGCGATCACCTGGTCGAACTTCGCCTTCAGCGCGGAATCGAACTCGGGGATGGTCGACTACCGCGAGGTCGGTGCCATGGGCCGGATCGTCGTCGTCGCGCGCATGATCGGCTCCGTGGTGAACCCAACCAGCCTGCAGCCGGGGGATCTGCTGGTCTACGCCGTCGCCCTCGCGGCGGCCGCCTGGGGAGCGGCCGTGGCGCTGGCCACCAAGCGCAGCCTGCGCCACCCGGCGATGCTCGCCATCGCCGGTTCGTCGATGCTGCTGGCCAGCGTGCTGCTGTCGGGCTTCGGCTGGGGATACAAAGCGACGTTCCTGCTGCTTGGCGTGCCCCTGGTCGCCGCGCTCGTCGGCTCGCGACGCGTCGTCGTAGCCGCGTCAGCGATCACCGTCCTCGCGCTCATCGCCGTCGTGTCGGTCGTGTCGTGGAACACCGTTCTGTCGACGATCGCGGCGACGGTGGCCGGGGCCTTCTGCTTCGGGGCGGCGGGCGCCTATCTGGTGCGGTCGGTGCTGCCGGTGCGAAAGGCTCAGCGAGCCTCGACGTCGATGACCTGAGCGAACACCGCGGGACGGATGCCCTCGACATCGCAACCGCGCCCCGGCGCGGTGATGATCAGGACGGCCGCTGCGTCGGTCGGCGCGGCCACCTCGAACGCGAAAGGCGCACCTTCGCCCGGCTCGGCGATGAGCGTCGTGGACTGCACCTGGCCGCCGGCCTCGAGGGTGACCTCGACCGGCAGCGGGCCGCAGGGCGGGGCAGCGACCCGTCCGGTGACGGTGCGGACCGGATGCTCCGGGGACGTGGGGGTGAGGGCGAACTCCGTTGCGGGTGCGGTGGCCCACCACCAGTACCGCCCGAACTCCGACTCGCGCGGCAGCGCAGTCGCGTGGTCATGCTCGATGAACGCCTGGCCCAGGAAGGCCTGGACGTCGGCGGCGGCGGGGTCCGGCAGCGCGAGACCGGCCAAGGAGTACATGTGCCACATCCCGTCGAAGCCGGCGGCCACGGGAGCGCCCAGGCGTCCCGCCAGGTTCTCGGTCACCGGCCCGCGCTCCTCGCTGACGAAGCCGCGCAGGTCCAGGTGCACCGCACAGAACCCTGCTGCCCGGGCCAGGGCAAGTTGCTCGTCGGTCGGCAGGTCGGGCAGCTGCCCGGCCCAGATGCTGGCGTCGGTGTACTTGACCGAGCCGTAGCTCCAGTCCTTGCCAGGGTTGGTGATGGCCGTCCAGAAGTGGTCGTAGTCGTTGATCCCGCGAACGACGCCGAACTCGGGATACCCCATGTAAGGCAGTTGCAGCACGCCGCAGTCCTCGGGGATCGCACGATTGACGTCGGCTGCGTAGGCACGTGCCGCATCCGTCACCTCCCGGCCCTCCGCCACGCTGCCGGCATAGGCCGCGCGGAAGGGGTACACCGAATCGACGGCGGTGAGGCCGATGACGACGAGTGCGATCGGGACGGCCAGGGCCATGCGCTCCGCCAGAGCGGTGCGCCGCAGGATCACGGCGGCGCCCAGCAGGACGAGGAGGAGCAGGAACGGCAGGAGCCTGTTCCACGCCCGGATCTGCGCGGTGACGAGGTCGGCGAACAGGAAGTTCAGGCCCCAGGGGACGAAGAACAGCACCGAGACGGCCAGCAGGTAGCCGATGAGGCCCACGGTGATGACGGGCACGCCCGCCTCGTCGAGGTCCACCGACGTGCGCCGGCGCGTTCGCAGTACCAGCCCGACGACGAGGGTGACGAGCGCCGCCAGCGTGACCCAGGTGCCGAAGTTCGTGATGACGTTGCTCTCGCCGAACGGGGCGTCGGCGAAGGCGGCGAGAACCGCCTCGTTGTAGTAGCCCATGCGGGGCAGCGAGCTCTGCGGGATCGGCAGGATCGCCATGGCGAGGTTGCCCGCGTAGGTCACGCTCTCGCTCGCCGTGCGCTCGCCGAGGCTGGCCAGCGGAGGATCCGCGCGCAGCGTGAGCAGGGCCGGCAGGAACCCGATGGCTGCGAGCACCGCGATTCCGGCGAACGGCACGGACTCCGTCGCGATCGACCGCCAGTTCGCCCGGTGGGCGAACCGCCACAGGAGCGCCGCGACGCCGAGGATGATCGTGAAGGCTGCGTAGTAGACGCCGGTCCACGCCACCGTGGCGACCATCAGGACAACCGCGACGACGAACACGGTGCGGCGCCTGCGGCTGCCGGTGCGCAGGAGGTGCTCGAACAGGCCGCTGCCCACCAGGAGGACGAGCGCCACGCCGACGACGGCGGAGTACAGCGTGGACAGGTAGGTATGGCCCAGGGCCCGGCCCCAGTGGAAGGGGATGAAGGCGAACGCCACGGCCAGGGCGATCGCCATCGGCCCCTGCAGCCCGGCCATGCGGATCACCAGGTAGGCCAGCGCCGCCACCAGCGGGAACGACAGGACGATCAGCAGGTTGATCCCCAGGAAGGTGGACCCCGTCACCGCATTCACCAGTGCGGCGAAGGTGTTCTCGGTGATGTCGATGCCCGGGAAGTAGTTGAGGTTCATCCCGAGCGGGAACCCGAACTGCGTCGTCGTGGAGTACCAGAAGCCGTTCCAGGCCTCCGTGTTGACGTAGGTGCTGAGCATGTCGCCGCCCGACCATCCGACATCGAGGTCCCCGAGGATCGGCGCGAAGACGATGAGCGACAGGACCAAGGCCACGCCCGCGCTCACGGCCGCCTCGATGGCGATCCGCTTGGTTCCCGGCACTAGCCCTCCCACGTGACGCGCGTGAGGCAAGCATGCCCTTGCGTCACCTGGTGGGGGCTGGCCGGGTTCGGCGCCCACGTGAAGTCGTAGCAGTCGGGCGTGGTGGGAGACAGCTCGCGCGGGAGGCTGGCCCAGAACGCGTCGATGGCGTCCATCGTCGGGGCGTACATGGCCACGACCGACGGCCGGCCAGCGGCGAGCCTCGCCACCCCGTCGTCATCCATCGTCGGTGCCAGGGTCACCCGGTTCTCGCCCCACAGCTGCATGCCCGCGACGACGTACAGCTCGCGGTCCCCGTCCACCCAGTCGCCACCGACCCAGAGCAGGATCCGGTCGGTGTCCTCGGTGCTGGCGAGCAGCCACTCCTGGGCATTGACGGCCGTATGCATGCGCTCGGAGATCGGGTTGGCGCTGAAGGCCCAGTGGTACGGGCTCAGGTAGTACAGGCCAAGGTCCCCGCGGGAGTTCTGCAGGAGCTGGGCACCGGCGAGCAGGACGACGGCGCC
>JAUXRN010000063.1 GCA_030681835.1 Actinomycetota bacterium | reverse complement strand
AGGCGGTCGTCCCGATCGTGCCCGCCCGCTTGGGGGCGCTGAGCATCTACGCGTGCGGGCCTACGGTCTACCGCGACGCCCATGTCGGCAATATGCGCACCTTCCTGCTGACCGACCTCATCCGTCGCACGGCCGAGCTGTCCGGACTGGCTGTCACCGTGGTGCAGAACATCACCGACGTGGGCCACATGGCCGACGACACCGGTCTTGGCGACGGTGGCATCGACGAGGGGCAGGGCGCGGGCGAGGACAAGGTCCTCAAGCAGGCCGCCGTCGAAGGGCGCACGGCCCTGGACATCGCGCGTGAGTACGAGGCCCGGTTCCATCGCGACCTCTCGGCCCTCAACATCTACCCGGCCACCCACTACCCCCGCGCCAGCGAGTCGATCGACCTGATGATCGAGCTCATCGGCACCCTGATGGACCGTGACCACGCCTATGTCGGTGGCGACGGCTCGGTCTTCTTCGACGCGCGCAGCTTCGCCGGCTACGGAGAGCTCAGCGGCAACCGGCTGGACGACCTGCGCCCGGGACATCGCTTCGACGGGGACGTCGACCCGGCCAAGCGCTTCCACGCCGACTGGGCCCTGTGGAAGCGGGCCCAGGACACCCGCACCCAGTTGGTCTGGGACACGCCGTGGGGCGTGGGCTTCCCCGGCTGGCACACCGAGTGCAGCGCGATGAGCCTGTCGCTGCTCGGATCGGACATCGACGTGCACACCGGTGGCATCGACCTGAGGTTCCCGCACCACGAGGACGAACGGGCGCAGAGCAACTGCGCCACCGGGACGGATGTCGTGCGCCACTGGGTCCACGGCGAGCACCTCCTCTTCGAGGGCCGCAAGATGAGCAAGTCCGCCGGCAACGTCGTGCTCGTGAGCGACCTGGTCGCTCGCGGGCTGGACCCGCTCGCCCTCAGGCTGGCCTTCCTGCAGCACCGCTACCGGCAGCAGCTGAACCTCACCTGGGATGCGCTCGTGGCCGCGAATGCGACCCTGGCCCGTTGGCGGGAGCGGGTGGCCGCCTGGGCGACAGAACCCTCGGCCGCGCTGCCCGCGGCGGTCGGCCATGCTGTCAGCGCGCTGGAGGACGACCTCGACACCCCCCGCACCATCACTGCCCTTCGTGCGCTCGAGCGCGACCCGGACGTCCCGGCCGGCGCCAAGTTCGAGGCGTTTGCCTACCTCGACCGGGTGCTCGGCCTGGACCTGGTCCGTGACGTGGGCCGGCCGGCGGTCGCCGAGCCTTTCCCGGATGCGGTGGCCACCCTGCTTGCCGAGCGGGCGCAGGCCCGCGCGACGAAGGACTGGGCCGGCAGCGATCGGCTCCGCGACGAACTCGCCGCGCTCGGTTACCCGGTGGTCGACACCCCTGACGGCCAGCAGGTCCAGCGCTAGCGGATCCGGTTGGGCTTCGTGGGCGATGGCGACGGCGATGCCGGCACGCCCTCGTCCACGGGTGGGTCCGATGGCGACGGCGATGCCGACGGCGACGGGCTCGGGTCGACTGGCTCGTCCGGCTTGTCCGGCTTCTCCGGCTTCTTTCCGCAGATCACCTCAGGGGCCGGCTTGTAGGTGGTCGTGATCGGCTCGCGACGAACCTCCTTGCCGTCCTTGTAGAAGACCCGGTCGACCGTGATCGTGAATCCGTCGACGCCCCCTTGCCCCAGGCACTCCTTCGACTTGTCGTAGATGGTGTCGAACTTCCTGATGTTCGTCCGGTTGCCGTACTCGGCCTCGATCTTGTCGAACTCCTTCGTGCCCCAGAACGAGACGGTGATCGAGCCGTTCGTGATGGACGAGGTGATGAAGACGGCGGTGGGCATGTCGTTGCGGAACTTCAGGTCGAACAGCCCCCATGCGACGGTCGCCTCCAGGCCCGGCTTGTACCGCGAGATGTAGATGGAGTGCGCGACCGTCTGGACCCGCTCCATCCCTGCGTAGAACGCGGCAGTCCAGGCCGCGGTGGCCGAAGTCGACACGCCGCCGCCGAGCGCCTCGGCGAACACCCCGCCCTCGCCCACCACGAAGCCCTCGGTGTACCCGTTCTTCTCGGTCCGCTCGAGGATCGTGTCATTCAGGGAGAAGGTCTCGCCGGGCAGGAGCAGGGTGCCGTTGATGCGCTCGGCGGCCTGGCCGATGTTCTGCACCC
>JAUXRN010000045.1 GCA_030681835.1 Actinomycetota bacterium | reverse complement strand
GAGCAGTCGGTCACACACCCACAGCGGCTTGGTGTTCGTGTAGTCGACGCGGAAGATCCGCACGACGTGTTACATCCAGAACCGCACGACCCGCTCGACCTCGGCGTACAGGCCCTCGGGGTCGTTGTCGAAGTTGAGGGGGTAGATGTCCTGGTACTTCTTCGGGGGGTTCTCCGCGTAGGCGATCGTTCCGTCGGCCCGCGTGGTGAACCACTCCGGATGGGCCTTGACCCACGGGTGGTCGGGCGCGGCCTGCAGCGCCAGGTCGATAGCGATCTCCATGCCGAGCTCGGCGATGCGCGCGACGAACCGGTCGAAGTCGGCGAGCGTTCCCAGGTCGGGATGGATGGCATCGTGGCCGCCCGCAGCCGAGCCGATGGCCCACGGCGAGCCCGGATCCTCCGGCCCGGGGGACAGGGTGTTGTTCGGTCCCTTGCGGTTGACCGCGCCGATGGGATGCACGGGCGGCACGTAGACCACGTCGAAGCCCATCGCCGCTATCGCGGGCAGGCGCTCGGAGGCCGTTGCGAAGGTCCCCGATCGCGGCGGGTCGAGGCCGGCCCCCTCGCTGCGTGGGAAGAACTCGTACCACGAGCCGACGAGGGCGCGGCGGCGCTGGACGCGGAGCGACCATGGGCCGCTCGTGGTCACGCCTTCCCGGATCGGGTGACCGTGCATGATCGCCGTGACGGCGGGGTCGGTGCCGGCCGCCAGGCGCACGGGCGGGGGAAGGGCCCCGTTCACCAGAGTGCGGGCAGCGGTGAGCAGCGTCTGCCGCTCCGGGTCGCTGAGGGCGGTATCGTCCCGGGCTGACCGCTCGAGCAGGAGCGACCCCTCGAGGAGTTCGAGGTCGACGTCGACGCCGGCGGGGACCTTCACCTCGGCCCGGTGCGTCCAGGTGTCCCACGGGCTGCCCCAGGCCTCGAGGGTGAAGGACCAGTCGCCCACGGCATCGGGGCGGACGTGCCCGAGCCAGCCGTCCATCCCGAAGCCCTCGGCCTCCATGCGGACCACCTGGGCCACGGTGCCGTCCGGCCGGGACAGGGAAACCGTCAGTCCCATCGAGTCGTGCCCCTCGCGGAACGAGGTCGCCCGCACGGGGATGGCCTCTCCCACGGCTCCGGCGGCCGGCCGGCGACCGCCGAGCACGACGGGGGAGACGTCCGTGATGGGGAACCGGCCGCTCAGTTCCTGGGGCGGGTCCAGCCGCTGGGGCAGCCACGGGACCGGGCCGGTGGGGCGGGACGGCGTGGCAAGCACCTCGCCTGGCGGGGTCGGCCGACTGCGTCGGGGACGCGCGGTTGCCATGGCGGAAACACTAGCGGCGTCCCTCCGCCCGCGCCGGGCCCAAGCCGGACGGTGACCAGGGCTCCGCGGGTTCGGGACTCGTGTGCAAAATGTTGCGCAAGTTGCAAGAATCCGACACTCCGACGCACGTTCTCGGCTCCCCGGCGGTGCCCGAACCCCTTGCTGGCGCTAGGTTGTGCCGCGTGAGAGCCATCCGACGATTCACCGTGCGCACCGTCCTGCCCGCCAACCTGGCCGCCCTGCAGGACCTGGCCATCAACCTGCGCTGGTCCTGGGACCCACGCACCCGCGACCTCTTCGCGGCCATCGACGCCGACCTGTGGGCGTCCGGGGGCTTCGATCCGGTCCGGCTGCTCGGCGAGGTCTCGGCCGAGCGGCTTGAGGAACTGTCGGCGGACGAGGGTTTCGTCGACTGGGTCTCCCGCACGGCGGCGGACCTGCAGGAGTACCAGACGTCGGACCGCTGGTACCAGTCCCTCGGTGCCGAGGCCCCGGCCGGCATCGCCTACTTCTCCCCCGAGTACGGGATCACGGCTGCACTTCCCCAGTACTCCGGTGGGCTGGGCATCCTGGCTGGCGACCACCTCAAGACGGCCAGTGACCTCGGGGTGCCCATCATCGGCATGGGGCTGTTCTACCGCTCCGGCTACTTCCGGCAGTCGCTGTCACGCGACGGCTGGCAGCAGGAGCGCTACCCCGTTCTGGACCCCGACGGCAGCCCCGTCTCGCTGCTGCGCGAAGCCGATGGGTCGCCTGCGAAGGTCGTCGTGGGCCTGCCCGGCCAGCGCTTCGTAGCTGCCCGCATCTGGGTGGCACAGGTCGGCCGCGTGCCGCTGCTGCTTCTCGACTCCGACGTGGAGGAGAACGGCCCGGCCGAGCGCGAGGTCACCGACCGCCTCTACGGCGGCGGTGGCGAGCACCGGCTTCAGCAGGAGATGCTGCTGGGCATCGGCGGCGTGCGGGCGATGCGCGTCTACTGCCGGATCACGGGCCACCCGGAGCCGGAGGTGTTCCATACGAACGAGGGGCATGCCGGCTTCCTCGGAGTCGAGCGCATCCGCGAACTCGTCGAGTCGACCCCTGGCCTCACCTTCGCGGATGCCCTCGAGGTGAGCCGGGCCGGCACCGTGTTCACCACGCACACGCCGGTGCCTGCCGGGATCGACCGCTTCCCGCTCGACCTCGTCGAGCAGTATTTCGGCGGAGACAATGCGGCCGCGGGCGTGCCCGTCGCCCAGATCCTTGCGCTCGGGGTCGAGGATTTCGAGGGCGGCGACCCGACCGTGTTCAACATGGCGGTCATGGGCCTGCGCCTGGCCCAGCGGGCCAACGGCGTGAGCCTGCTGCACGGGCAGGTGTCCCGCGGCATGTTCTCCGGCCTCTGGTCGGGCTTCGACGGCGACGACGTGCCGATCACCTCCGTCACGAACGGCGTGCACGCCCCGACGTGGGTGGCCCGGCAGGTCATCGACCTCGCGCAGGGCCGGTCGATCGACGACGCGCCTGGCTGGGAGGCCATCGCGGACACGGCGGACGACCATCTGTGGGCGACCAAGCGGCACCTTCGGGAGGACCTGGTCGCCATGGTCCGCACCCGGCTGCGCGACTCCTGGCTGACCCGTGGCGCGAGCGACGCCGAATTGTCGTGGATCGACGATGTGCTCGACCCCGACGTCCTGACCATCGGGTTCGCCCGACGGGTCCCCTCGTACAAGCGGCTGACGCTCATGCTGCGCGACCCCGAGCGGCTGACGGCGCTGCTCACCGACCCGGACCGGCCGGTGCAGCTCGTCGTGGCCGGCAAGGCCCATCCCGCCGACGACGGCGGGAAGCGCCTCATCCAGGAACTCGTCCGGTTCGCCGACCAGGAGGGGGTACGGAACCGCATCGTGTTCCTGCCCGACTACGACATCGCGATGGCGACAGTGCTGTATCCGGGGTGCGACGTCTGGCTGAACAACCCGATCCGGCCCCTCGAGGCGAGCGGAACGTCGGGCATGAAGGCAGCACTCAACGGAGCGCTGAACCTGTCGATCCTCGATGGCTGGTGGGACGAGTGGTTCGACGGCAGCAACGGATGGGCCATCCCGACGGCCGACGGCGTCGAGGATGCCGACCGTCGTGACGACATCGAGGCCGAGGCCCTGTATGCGCTGATCGAGTCCTCGGTCACGAAGGCGTTCTACGAGCGCGACGACCGCGGCCTGCCGCCAGCCTGGCTGGCGATGGTCAAGCACACGCTCCGGACGCTCGGTCCCAAGGTCCTTGCCTCGCGGATGCTCCGCGAGTACGTCCTGCGGCTGTACGTCCCGGCTGTCGAGGCGTCGCGGTCGGTCGACGGCCCTGCCCATGAACGGGCCAAGGCACTCGCCGCGTGGAAGCGACGGGTGCGCCAGTCATGGGGCTCCATCCGGATCGAGCATGTCGAGGCCGATGGCGTCGGTGACGCGGTGGTCATGGGAACCCCGATCACCGTCCGGGTGTTCGTGACACTGGGCGACCTCGCTCCCGACGACGTCGTCGTCGAGACCGTGTACGGACGGGTCGACGCTGACGACCGCATCACGCGCCCCCAGCACGCGGCCATGGAGGCGGTGGAGAAGTACGAGGGCAATCGCTGGCAGTACCGGCTCGTCGTCACCCTCGACAAGAACGGTCCGTTCGGCTACACCGTCCGTGTCCTGCCGCGTCACGACGCGCTCGCATCGCCGTTCGAGATGGGCCTGCAGGCCCTGCCGCCACTGACGGCGGGCATGGCCGACGGGGTGCTGCGCTAGCGGTTGCGGCTAGCTGCCGTCCACGCAGTACAGGCTCGCGTCGCGAAGTCCGCAGCGCGCGAACTGCTCGCCGGCCGGGTCCCGCATGCTGATGCGCCAGGCGCCTGCATCGGCCAGGGGCGTCGCGATGGCGTACCCGAACCGAGGAGCCACCCATGCCCAGTCGGGCAACGGGTAGCCGGCGGTGGGCGGGGTGCTGGGCAGCGGGTAGCCGATCGCCGGGTCGAGTTGCGTTCCACCGTTGCCGAGGACCAGTTGGCTGGGCAGCCCGGGCAGCCGCACGGCCTGGGCAATGTGGATGTGCGACGACAGCACCATCTCGTATGACCCGAGCAGTCCTTCCGATGATGCCGTCTGGTCGGCGGACGTCCAGGGGTTGAAGGGCGCGCCGGGTACCGCGAACTGCGTGGTGACATAGCCGTAGACGGGCCGATGCGTGAGCAGCCAGCTTTCCCGGCCCGGCCGTGACCGGGTCAGGCCGGCCGCACGCTGGTACGCCGGACGCTGCAGGCTGGCGAACGCCGTGACGCGGGTGTCGCTCCCGCCGGCGGAATCCACGACGGCCAGCCGCAAGGTGCGACCGGGCGCCACCGCCATGTCGATCGCGTACGTGCCGGTCGGGACGGTCGCCGCCGCCACCAGCCCGGTGTCGCCGGGAACCGGCGCACAGGCGTCCTCGGTGCCGTCCCGCGGGTCCAGCAGCAGGAAGTAGCCGTTGCCGCCGCGGTTGCACGCCTCGTGGTTGCCTCGGACCATGACGAGCGGAACCGAGGACAGCAGCGGAGCCATGGGCAGCAGGACATCGGCGATCCAGCCGTAGGCGCTGTCCGTGAACGGCAGCCCCGTGACCGGCGGCGGGCTCGACCCGCACAGCGCCTGAGCGGTAGGCGGGCAGGCTGCCTCCCGGTAGTAGAAGTCGCCCACGACGAGGACGACGTCCGGCTCCTCGTCCGCGATGGACTGCGAGATCGCTGCCAGCGGCCACTCAACGGCCGACGAGCAGTCCTGGACCTCGAAGCTGGCGATGCGGCAGCCCGTGTCGCTGACCATCGCCACCTCGTCGACGACGGCCGGAAGTGCGGCTGGCACGGGCCGGCCGGCAACGGATGCCCCGATCACGTCGAGAGGCAGGTGCGCCGAGCACACGAGGATGGACGCGAACGCGGGGTAGGTGGTGGCCGGTGCGGACCTCTCGCGCATGTCCAGCCGACCGAAGTGCACGTTGCCGTTGCGCTGCCGGACCACCTCGACCTCCGGGCAATCGGCGCCGGCCGGCATCACGGCGCGCACGACCAGGCCGGATGCGGCGGTCGACCGCGGCGCGACCAGCGTGTACGCGGAGATGGGAGCCGAACCGGGCTGCTCCGCTGCGTCTGCCGGGATCGCCGTGGTCAGGGTCGCAGCGAGAAGGGTCAGGCCCAGCGCAGTCGAGATCGGTCGAGGGTGCACGGCTCGGACCATAGTCGCGGGTGCGGTGCGGGTCAGGCGATCGCCCGGTAGGCGATCAGCGACCGCGGCTGCACGTTGACCGCGGTTCCGGCCGGCGAGACGGGGCCTTCCTCGACCGCCTGGCCCGTCGTGGTGTCGATGATCGGGACGTAGCCCGATCCGTACGGCGCCCCGGGCAGGACGAACTCGAGGGGCTCCGTGCCGGCATGCAGGATGACCAGGAAGGACGCGTCCCTGAGCGGGTGCCCTTCGTGGTCGGTTCCGTGCAGCTCGCCGGCGAGGAACAACCCGAGGCTGCGGGCATCCGCCTCGTGCCATGCATCGGCGGAGACCTCGTGCCCGTCGGGACCGATCCAGGCGAGGTCCTTGGGACCGCCCTCATGCAGCGGGTGCCCGTCGAAGAAGTAGCGCTGGCGGAAGGCCCGGTGGGTGCGACGCAACTGCAGGACCTGGCTGGCGAACACCTTGAGGTCGGACTGCCACGCCTGCCACGTCCAGTCGTACCAGGAGATCGCGTTGTCCTGGCAGTAGGCGGTGTTGTTGCCGCCCTGGGTGCGCCCGAACTCATCTCCCCCGCAGATCATGGGCACGCCCGTGGACAGGAAGAGGGTCGCCAGCATGTTGCGCAGCTGCTGGTGCCGGACCTCGTTGACAGCGGGGTCGTCCGTCTCGCCCTCGACCCCGTAGTTGGCCGACCGGTTGTTGTCGCTGCCATCCCGGTTGGACTCCAGGTTGGCCTCGTTGTGCTTGCGCTCGTAGGTCACCAGGTCGCGCATCGTGAAGCCGTCGTGCGCCGTGATGAAGTTGATCGACGCGAACGGCCGCCGGCCCTCGCTGGCGTACAGGTCCGCAGAGCCGGACAGCCGCCAGCCGAGCTCGCCGATGCCGGTTCCGCCCCGCCAGAAGTCGCGCACGTTGTCGCGGTACTTGTCGTTCCACTCGGTCCACAGCGGCGGGAACTCGCCCACCTGGTACCCGCCGGGGCCTACGTCCCACGGCTCGGCGATGAGCTTCACCCGCCGCAGGACGGGATCCTGCTGGATGGTCGTCATGAACGGGCCGAGCATGTTGACGTCGTGGAACGAGCGGGCCAGGGCCGACGCGAGGTCGAAGCGGAAGCCGTCGACATGCATCTCCTGCACCCAGTAGCGAAGGGAGTCCATCACGAGCTGAAGGACGTGCGGCTTGGACACGTCCAGCGTGTTGCCGCAGCCGGTGTAGTCCGCATAGAAGCGACCGCCGTCGCGCAGGTAGTAGTAGTCATCGTTGTCAATGCCGCGGAAGCTCAGGGTGGGACCAAGCTGGTTGCCCTCGGCGGTGTGGTTGTAGACGACGTCGAGGATGACCTCGAGTCCAGCGGCGTGCATCGCCTTGACCATGCGCTTGAACTCCGACACCTGGCCGCCCAGCGATCCCGTCGAGGAGTAGGCAGCGTGCGGCGCGAAGTAGCCGATGGAGTTGTAGCCCCAGTAGTTCGTCAGACCGAGGTCGATGAGGTGGTTCTCGTCGATGAAGTGGTGGACGGGGAGCAACTCGACTGCGGTCACGCCGAGCGTCGTCAGGTGTTCCAGCACGGCAGGATGGGTCAAGCCCGCGTAGGTGCCGCGCTCATGCTCGGGAATCGACGGGTGCAATTTCGTCAGCCCGCGCACGTGCGTCTCGTAGATGACCGTGTCGCCCCACGACGTGCCGGGGGAGCGGTCGTCGCCCCAGTCGAACCGGTCGTCGACGACCACGCTGCGCGGAACGAAGGGCGCGGAGTCCAGCGGGTTCAGGCGCAGGTCGTCCGTGCCGAGGTGCCCGAAAACGGCCGGGTTGAGGGTGAACCTGCCGTCGATGGCGCGTGCGTAGGGATCGAGCAGCAGCTTGTTGCGGTTCCAGCGATGGCCGTGTCCCGGGTCCCATGCCCCGTCGACCCGGAAGCCGTACCGGGTGCCCGCCGGCATCGAGCCGACGTGGCCATGGAAGACGTTGAAGACCCGCTCGGTCAGGGGCAGTCGCTCCTCGCGACCCGAGTCGTCGAACACGCACAGGTCCACCGAGGTTGCGTCCTGCGCCCAGATGGCGACGTTGGCCCCGCCCATGCCGTCAGGGGTGACCCCCAGCGGGTCCCAGCCCCGAGTCCCGTGTCCGGTCACCCGTCCACGCTACTAGTCCCGCCGCCCGTGCCGGCCCCGACACTAGGCTCGCGCCGATCGGTCCGTGCACGGGCCGGCAGGACGAGTCGGAAGGCGGCTGGGCAATGGCGGACTTCATCGAGGTCAGTGTCGAGGCGGGCGTGGCGACCATGCTGCTGAACCGGCCGCCCATGAACGCCCTGTGCATTCAGATGCAGCAGGAGATCGCGGCGGCCGCGAAAGAGCTCGGCTCCCGCAAGGACGTCGGCGCCGTCGTCCTCTACGGCGGGCCGAAGCTCTTCGCGGCCGGTGCGGACGTCAAGGAGATGGCCGGCATGACCTACCAGGACATGGTCCGGGCGTCAGTCGGCCTGCAGGACGCTTTCACCGCTGTCGCCCGCATCCCGCAACCCACCATCGCCGCGGTTACCGGGTATGCGCTGGGGGGCGGCTGCGAGCTGGCCATGTGCTGCGACCTGCGGATCGCGGCCGACGATGCCCAGCTCGGCCAGCCCGAGATCCTGCTGGGCATCATCCCCGGCGCGGGCGGCACCCAGCGGCTGCCCCGGCTGGTGGGCCCCTCGCGAGCAAAGGAGATCGTGCTCACCGGTCGGTTCGTGCGCGCCGACGAGGCGCTCGCGATCGGGCTGGTCAACACGGTCGTGCCCTCGGCCGACACGTTCATGGCCGCTCAGGAACTGGCCGCGCGGCTCGCCGCCGGCCCCGCCCTGGCGCTGCGTGCTGCCAAGGAGTCCATCGACCGCGGCATCGAGACCGACCTCGAGACTGGCCTGGCGATCGAGCGGCAGCACTTCGCCGCACTGTTCGCCACGGACGACCGACAGGTCGGGATGGACTCCTTCATCGCGAGCGGTCCGGGGAAGGCCGAGTTCACCGGCAACTGATCCAGACCTATGGTTGGCCCGTGCGCGTGCTCCATCTCTCCTGGGAGTACCCACCCATCTTGTATGGAGGGCTCGGGCGGCACGTGCACGCGCTCGCGGAGACGCAGGCCGCCGCGGGGCACGAGGTCGTCGTCGTCACGCAGTCGGCGGCGGGTGCCCCGTCCGAGTCGCTCGTCAACGGCGTGCGCATCGTGCGCGTCGCGCACGATGCGCCGTTCCTGCCGGAGGCGCAGGGAAGCTTCATCGCCTGGTGCTTCGGCCTCAACACGGCATTGGCCCGCGGGGCCGTCGCCGTGCTGCGCGGCTGGCGACCGGACGTCGTCCATGGCCACGACTGGCTCGTGGCGCAGGCGTCGGTCATCGTCCACGAGGCCTTCGACGTCCCGTTCGTCGTCACCGTCCACGCCACCGAGGCCGGTCGTCATCACGGCGACCTCTCCACTGACCAGTCGTGGGCGATCCACTCGACCGAATGGTGGGTCACCGGGCTGGCGGATCGGGTCATCGTCTGCAGTGACTACATGCGCGACCAGGTGGCTCATCTGTTCGACCTGGACGCCCGCTCCCTTTCCGTCATCCCGAACGGCATCGACCCGGCCAGCTGGCGAGTGAGCTCGCGTCGTCGCGATCAGGCGAAGGCGGAGCACGGCGGACCGCTCGTGGTTTTCGCCGGGCGGCTCGAGCGGGAGAAGGGCGTCCAGACCCTCCTCGACGCACTGCCGATCCTTCGCCGTACGGTGCCGGACGTCCGAGCCGTCGTCATGGGCGTGGGCGGCGCGGAGGCCTGGCTGCGCGAGCGGGCACGCGATCGAGGGATCTCGGCCCGGGTCCGCTTCACGGGGTGGGTGCCGGAAGCCGACCTGCGGGCGACCGTGGCCGCTGCTGACGCGGCGGTCGTCCCCTCCTTATACGAGCCATTCGGTTTCGTCGCGCTGGAGGCGATGGTGCTGGGTGCTCCTGTCGTCGTTGCGCGCGCCGGCGGGCTGGCGGAGATCGTCGAAGCCGGCCGGACCGGCTGGAGCTTCGAGCCGGGGGACCCGCAGTCGCTGGCCGACGAGCTGGCCGC
>JAUXRN010000042.1 GCA_030681835.1 Actinomycetota bacterium | reverse complement strand
GCTTCCTCGTACCCGGCGTTGGCGGTGTTGGGGCCGCGGCCGATGGCCACGAGCAGCAGGTCGGCCTCGATCTCCTCGCCCGACTCCAGCGACACGGTGACGGCGTCGTCGGTCTGCTTCGCGCCGGTGAACTTCACGCCGGTCTTGAAGGTGATCTTGCGCTTGCGGAACGCGCGCTCCAGGCCCTTGGACGCGAACTCGTCCTCGTTGGGCACCAGGTGCGGCAGCGCCTCGACGATCGTGACGTCGGCGCCGAAGCACTTGAACACGCTGGCGAACACGACGCCGATCACGCCACCGCCGAGCACGACGACCCGCTTGGGGACCTCGTCGAGGTGGATCGCCTCGTAGGAGGTGGCGATGCGGCCGCCGATGTCGAGGCCGGGCAGCGACTTCGCGTAGCTGCCGGTGGCGAGCACCACCTTCTTGCCGACGTAGCGGTCGTCCCCGACGACCACGCTGTTCGGGCCCTCGAAGCGCCCCGTGCCGTCCACCAGGGTGATCTTGCGGGACTTCACGAGCCCCTGCAGTCCCTTGTAGAGCTTGGCGATCACGCCGTCCTTGTAGGCGTTGACGCCGGCCATGTCGATGCCCTCGAGGGAGCTCTTGACCCCGACCTTCGCGCCCTCGCGGGCACTGTCGGCCACCTCGGCCGCGTGCAGGAGCGCCTTGGTGGGGATGCAGCCGTAGTGCAGGCAGGTGCCGCCGAGCTTGTCCTTGTCGATGAGGATCACGGACATCCCGAGTTCGGACGCGCGCAGGGCACAGGCGTAGCCACCACTGCCGCCGCCGAGGATCACCAGGTCTGCGTTCGCCACTCTCGTCCACCCCTGTCGTCGCGGTCGCGGGCGTCATCGACGCTCGGCCCATCCTGTCACCGATCGCACCCGATGCGACACGCCCCCTGCCAACCGGCGGTGGGTCGCTATCCCGCGGTGCCGGCCATCTCGGCGGCCACCTGGACGAAGGTCCGCACGCCGGCTCCAGTGCCGCCCGTGGGCGTATAGCCGTAGGCCCCCTTCGCGTTGAAGGCCGGACCGGCGATGTCGATATGCACCCAGGGCTGGGTCGCCGGGACGAACTCGCTCAGGAACACCCCGGCGGTGAGCATGCCGCCGAGGCGCTCGCCGATGTTCGCGAGATCGGCGGTGGTCGACTCCAGCGATGACCGCAGGTCGTCGGGCAGCGGCATGGGCCACATCTGCTCGCCGGCCTCCTCGGCCGCCGCGCACACCGCGGCGCGCGCGTCGTCCTCGTTGGCCATGACACCCGCGGTTCGCGTGCCGAGGGCAATCCGCTGGGCGCCCGTGAGGGTGGCGATGTCGATGATGAGGTCGGGGAACTCCTCAGCCGCCAGGACCAGGGCGTCGGCGAGGATGAGCCGACCCTCCGCATCCGTGTTCAGTACTTCCACGGTCGTGCCTCCGCGGATCGTGATGACGTCGCCGGGTCGCTGGGCCCCGCTGCCCGGCATGTTCTCTGCCATGGGGATCCACCCGGTGACCTTCACCGGCAGGCCCAGTTCGGCGATTGCCCGGATCGACGCGAGGACGGCGGCTGCGCCTCCCATGTCGCCCTTCATCTCGTGCATGCTCTCGGCCGGCTTGATGGAGATGCCACCGGTGTCGAAGGTGATGCCCTTGCCGACGAGGGCCAGGTGCGCGGCAGCATTGGCAGGCTCGTACGACATGCGCACGAGCCTTGGCGGGTTGGCGGAGCCCTGCCCCACGGCCAGGATCCCGCCGCAGCCCTGCGCGGTCAGGTCGTCGACCCCCCAGACCTCGACGTCAACGGGCAGGCCCTCCACGGCTGCCACCGCCGCGTCGGCGAGTGCGCTCGGCGGCAGCGCGTTCGGCGGGGTGTTAACCAGGTCTCGGGCGAGATTGACGGCGGTGGCCACCGCGGTCACGTCCTTGATCGCATGCCGCTGCTCGGCCGTCACGGGGCCTTCGACGACGATCGTGATCGTTCGGGAGGCGGGGCGGCTGCTGCCGCCCTTGAACGAGGTGAACTCGTACGAGGCTAGCTGCGCCGCGATGGCGACATGGAGCAACGCATCGGCGTCGACGAGCGGGATGGCGATCCCGATCCGGCGCTTCCCGGAGAGGCTGCGCACCGCGTCGCCGACCGACCGGCGCAGGGCCTCGGCTGACCCGGCCGCGTCGCCGATCCCCACGACAATGGGCGCTGCTATCCCGGAGCCCGCTGGGACCTTGGCGATCCCGCCGGGGCGTCCGTTCGCGCCAACGGCGAGGAACCCCTCGGCCAGCCGCGTGCGCACCGACTGCGCAAGTCCCGCGGACGCCACTTCGACCTTCTTGCCCCGGCCCGGAGCGAGGGCGAGGATCAGGGCATCCACGGCGAGGCTGCTGGGCTTGGCGTCGGACAGGACGATCTTCGCGGTAGGGGTCGAGGTCATGTCACCAACCCTATGCGCGAGCGGATACGCGTGCCGTGGCGTGACCGGCTACGGTCGCCCCATGACCGACTTGAAGCGCACCCCGTTGCACGGGCGCCACGCGGCGGCCGGAGCCAAGACCGCGGACTTCGGCGGCTGGGACATGCCCATCGAGTACGACGGCGTCGTGGCCGAGCACACGGCGGTGCGCACGGCGGTCGGGATCTTCGACGTGTCGCACATGGGCAAGGCTCGGATCCACGGCCCGGGAGCGGTCGACTTCCTGAACTCCACGTTGGCGAACGACCTCGGGCGCGTCGGCAGCGGCCAGGCGCAGTACACGATGCTGCTCAACGACCGCGGCGGCGTCATCGACGACCTGATCGTCTACCGATGGGCCGATGACGAGGTCTTCATGATCCCCAACGCCGCGAATGCGGCGAAGGTCGTGGCCACCTTGCGTGCGGCCGCGCCCGTCGGCGTCAGCGTCGATGACCACCACGATGACCACGGCATCATCGCCGTGCAGGGGCCGCGCAGCGCCGAGTTGGTGGGCGCGCTCGGCTTCCCGACCGAGCACGACTACATGACCATGGTGTCCGCCGATTTCCAGGGTGTCCCGGTCGTGGTGTGCCGCACGGGCTACACCGGCGAGCACGGATACGAACTGGTCGCGCCGGCCGCGAGCCTCGGCGACGTGTGGGATGCCCTGCTCGTGCACGGCTCCGGACTCGGGGTCGCCCGGGCCGGGCTGGGTGCGCGGGACACCCTTCGCACCGAGATGGGATACCCGCTGCACGGCCAGGACATCAGCCCGGAGATCTCGCCGGTCGAGGCCATGCTTGGCTGGGCCGTCGGCTGGGAGAAGCCGGCGTTCTCCGGCCGGGAGGCCATCGCTGCCCAGCGGGCCGCCGGGCCGGCGCGACGGCTCAGGGGACTGCTGGCCCTGGATCGGGGCATCCCCCGGCCGCACATGCGGGTGCTGGCAGAGCAGGGGGGTGAGCCGGTGGGGGACGTGACCAGCGGGACCTTCTCTCCGACGCTTCGCCAGGGCATCGGGCTCGCCCTGCTCGATGCCAGCGTCACCGTGGATGACGAGGTCATCGTCGACGTCCGTGGCCGTGCCTCCCGGTTCCGGGTGGTCAAGCCGCCGTTCGTCACGCCAAGCACGCGCTAGGACGCGTCCTCCGCGATCATCCCCAGCAGCGCCACGGTGGCACGCGCACCGGAACCATCCTCGACGACCAGGCCCAGTGGCAGTCCCGGCGACAGGTCGATCCGGTCTGCGGCCACCTGCCGGCCCGGATCCGGACTCGTGGCGGCGGCCCGCCACCACTCGCGGGCCCGGAAGCTGAGTCGATCCGCGATCAGGGCGGCGGCCAGGGCATCGGTGCCGTCGACCAGGCATGGGGTGCGCCTCGCGGCCGACCCAAGCAGCACTCCCGCCGTGTACGCGATGGCGACCGCGCCGAGGGCGTCCAGGAGGGCCAAAGGGGTGGCTCGCAAGGACGATACGTCGGCTGACCGGTCGCGGATCTGCGCGCACACGGCCATCCATGCCGCGTCAGTCATCCCGGGGGACTGGTAGGTGACCGTCGAGGCCCCGGCCCGCGAGAGCACCGCGATCACCGTCCTGGCCGCCACGGCATTCGGTGCGGGGACGGTCGGAACGATGAGCGAGGCCCCGGCGTCGATGGCCGCGTCGGCGGCGGCGAGCCCGGCCGAGAGAGCGTTCGGCGAGTCGCGTGCGTCGGGCGGGGCAGTGACCCAGGCCACGCGTGGGGCCTGCCCGTCACCGACGGCACGCCACCAGGCGTCGAGCCTGGCCAGTTCCCCCGGTGGGAGTTCGACGGCCGACTGCGTCGGCGAGGCGATCCGGGCGATGGAGGCCGACACCTCGGCGGGCAGTGCGTCGCTCGCCATGTGCCCCTCCTCGCGCTGCCGCCCGGCGCCGAGCCTACGACGCCGGAGTCTGCGGCATGGGCGCGACGAACTCCGGGGCGGCGTCGAAGGCGGCGCGGCGCGTCATGCGGCGAAGGGCGAGCAGGATCGGGCGGCCGGCTACCAGGATGAGGACGACGGTGAGCACGGCGCGCGGGATGTCGTACCCCAAGGACGACACCAGGCAGAAACGCAGCCAGGCGGCCAGGTTCTCGCCGAAGGACGCGCCCGGGACGAAGGCCATCTGCTCGGGCAGTCCTGCCGTGAAGGGCCAGAACCACAGGTTCAGCAGGAAGCCGTAGGCGATGCAGGCAACGGCCGCGTAGCCGGCCAGCAGCGCGAGTTCCCGACGGCCACTGGCACGCGGGAGGAGCCCCGCACCCAAGCCCACCCAGGCCGCCGCGAGCATCTGGAAGGGCAGCCACGGACCGACCCCCCCGGTCAGCAGGGCAGACGCGAACAGGGAAATGGCGCCCAGGCAGAAGCCGAAGCCCGGTCCGAGGGCCCGGCCGCCCAGGACCAGGATCACCCAGATCGGCTCGATCCCCGCGGTCCCGCCACCGAGTGGCCGGAGTGCCGCTATGACGGCCGACAGCACGCCCAGGACGGCGATGGCCTTGGCATCCATGCCGCCGTCACCGAGCTGGGCGAGCACGACGAGCAACAGGACAGGGACCACGACAGCGAACAGGAACGGGGCGTCGGCGGCGTGTGCCACGGCTGCTGATTGGGGACTGGCCAGCAGTGGCCACGTGAAGGCCAGCACGCCAACGGCCGACGCCAGTCCGATGGCGGCTCGCGACCGCGGACCCAGCCGAATGGCACTCGTGCTCACCCGGCCTGCTCCCCACCGAGCCCCGCGCTGGCGGGGCCATCGACGGGCCCCAGCGCAGCGGCCACCTGGTCGACCGTGAGCCAGGTCTGGGGGCTGAGGATCTTGGCCACCTGCGGGGCGAACATCGGCGACGAGGTGACCACGTCCGTTGTCGGCCCGTCGGCGACGACCTCGCCGTCGGCGAGGATGACGACGCGATCGGCGACCTCGGCGACCAGTTCGACATCGTGGGTGGCCAGCAGGATGGCGTGCCCCGCCTCGGCGAGGTCGGCGAGGATCCGCGCGAGCCGGGCCTTCGTGGGGTAGTCCAGCCCTCGGGTGGGCTCGTCCAGCAGGAGGACGGGCGGGCGCGCGGAGAGCACGACGCACAGCACCAGCAGCAACCGCTGGCCCTCGGAGAGATCGCGCGGATGCTGGCCGTCCTCGATCTCCGGCGCCATCAGCGCTACCAAGGCCCGGGTCGTCCCGGGTGCGCATCGGGCATCCCGGTCGGCGGCACGGCACTCGTCGGCCACGGTCGTGCACTCCAGCAGGTCGCCGGGCTCCTGCGGCACGAGCCCGACGAAGCCGAGGAGCTCGCTGCCGGGCAGTGCCCGGGGGTCGCGACCGCCCACCGTCACCGCCCCTTGGGCGACCGGCCCGATGCCGACGAGGGCGTTGAGCAGGGTCGACTTGCCGGCCCCGTTGCGGCCCATGAGCGCGACGACCTGGCCTGGCGGCAACGAGAGGTCGACCCCGCGGAGGGCGGGCACCGGGCCGTACCGCACGACCAGGCGATGCATCGTCGCCAAGGCGTCGCTCGCGGCGGGCACGGCCCGCAGGTGCGGAGTGTGGCCGACCAGCAGGTCCCGCAGCGGCCCGGCGGCCCGTCGCGCATCACGCACGGTCAGGGGCAGTGGGTGCCACCCGGCGAGGCGGCCCAGCTCGACGACCGGGGGAGCGATGGGCGCGGTGCGCATGAGCTCCGGTGGGCTGCCATACAGGAGCGGCTGGCCGTGGCCGGGGACGATGATCACCCGGTCGGCGTACTGCACCACCCGCTCGAGCCGGTGCTCGGCCATCACGACCGTGACGCCGAGGTCGTGGACCAGCCGATGCACGGCTGCCAGGACCTCCTCCGCGGACCCGGGGTCGAGCGCGGACGTGGGCTCGTCAAGGACGAGCACCCGCGGATGGGCCGTCAGCACCGCCCCGATCGCCACCCGCTGTCGCTGGCCGCCCGATAGCGACATCAGCGGCCGTTGCCTGAGGTCGGCGAGCCCGAGCAGGTCCAGCGTCTCCTCGACTCGTCGCCGCATGACATCCGGCGCGAGGCCGAGGCACTCCATGCCGTACGCAAGCTCGTCCTCGACCATGTCCGTGACGAAGCTGCTCATGGGGTCCTGCGGGACGACACCGACGAGGTCGGCGAGGTCGCGCGGTGGGTGCGTGGCCGTGTCGCGGCCGCCGACCACGATCCTCCCCGCCATGCGTCCGCCGGTGAAGTGCGGGACGACGCCGTTGATGGCACGCAGGAACGTCGTCTTGCCGCTTCCGGTTCGGCCGACCACCAGCACGAGCTCGCCCTCGGGGATGACCAGGCTGACGTCGCGTAGGACGGGCTCAGCGGCACCCGGGTAGGTGATCGTGACGCGATCGAAGGTGATCATGCGCTCAGCTCCAGGGCCGCGGTCTCCACGCGCGCGGACGCGGCATGCCCGGGCGGGAGCGGTGGCGCGGTCCACGCCGGGGTCGCCGCCAGCCCGATGGCGACCACGGCCACCAGGGGCAGCGCCGGCCAGCCGGGTGGGTCGACCGGGGCGTCAAGGCCGGGCAGGCCCAGGGCGCCGAAGAGGGCAAAGGCCGCAGCGACCGCCACGCCCGCGCCGAGGACCAGCCATTCGGCGAGCCGCCACGGGTCGGCCCGGTACGTGGTGCGCGTGGACGCACGTCCGGCCACGACCAGCCCCGCAGCGGTGGCGATCACGCCGAGGATGAGCAGGGGCAGCCCGAGCACCGCGGGGGAGCCAGCGGAGACGAGCGCGTAGCTGCCGATGCAGGCTGCGACGAGGCCCCCCAGCAAAGCCACGGCGATGAGCCGGCGCTGCCGCGCGGTGACGGTCCCGCGACGCCCATAGCCGCGGGAGTCCATGGCCGCGGCAAGGGTCACGGCCCGTTCGAGCGCGCTCTCGAGCACCGGGACGGCCGACGCCGCGATCGCACGCGCGCCGTGCGTCGAGCGCCCGCGCAGCCTGCGCGAGGTGCGCAGCCGCTCGACGTCGGTCACCAACTGCGGGGTGAAGGTCAGCGCGACCACGACGCTGACCCCCAGTTCATACAGGGCCGCCGGCACGGACTTGAGCAGCCGCGTGGGCGAGGCCAGCGAGTTGGCGGCACCCACGCAGATGAGGATCGTGGCCAGGCGCATCCCGTCGTACAGCGCAAGGAGCATCGACTCAAGGGTGACCTCGCCGCCGATCCGCACGCCGGCCAGCCACGACGGCAGGGTGAATCCCGGCAGCCAGATGACCTCCGTCGTGCCCACCGAGGCGCCGAAGAGCACCTGGACCGCCACGCGGACGACGATGACGACGACGCCGAGCCGCAGGAAGAAGGCGAAGGATCGCCCCCAAGGAGCCAGTGGTCGGCGGGCGTGGACGACCCATGTGGCCGCGAGGACGATGAGGACGAGCAGGAGCGGGTTGGTCGTCCGGCTGGCCGCGGTGGCCAGGCCCAGGGCCCACCCCCACCATGCGGCGGCATGCAGCCAGCGAGGCTCACCCATGACGCCTGCGCCAGAACAGCAGGCCGGCCGCGCCGGCGACGAAGAGGACAAGCAGCGTCGGCCAGGGTGCGCCAGCCGCGCCATCCGATGCGGCGGGTGCGCCCTGGGCCACGACTGATGCCGGCGCCACTGACTCAGGCGGGGCGGTCGGGTCGGTGCCAGGGTCGCTGTCGATCACCGGGGCGCACTCGCCGGTCGGGTAGCCGGCGATGCCGCACACCAGTCCGTCCTCGGTCCGCATCTCGGCCACCGAGCGGAGCACCTGGTAGCCGTTGGCTTCCGGATCGGTAACGACGCACGTGGCCACCACTGGGCCCGGTGACTGGCCGTCCGGGGCAGTGGACTGGGGACCCGGGTCGATGACCAGAGCGACTCGCTTGCGGCCAGCCTCCGCGGGGGTCCCGGCACAGACATCGGCGAACGACGGCGTGATTCTCGGCTGGTCGCCTGGTGCCCCCGCTGTCGCAGTGACCGCGAAGCGCCATCCCTCCACCGAGCCGTCGGCCGGAATGATGGACGCGGGTCCGGCCGTGGCGAAGGACCAGCCCGCCGCCGAGCCGTGCCAGTACGTCCAGTACCGGAACGAGGCGGCCTGCGCCGGCACAGCCGCGCCGACCACGAGGATCGACGCGACCAGGAGGATCGCGGTGATCGTCATGGCACGGCGCACCGTGGGCTCCTACTTCTGCAACGTCGCGAGCAGAATCGCGACGAGATTGACTCGGGTCGAACCGAACTTGCGAGGGTTGGCTCCACCAGCGGCGGCAGCCTGGATGAGCGTGCCCAGGGCCGCTGGCGACGCCGTCGCGCCGGTGCCCGTGTATGCCGTGGTGTTCTGGCCGAGAGCGGCCAGCGCGATCGACACGCCTCGTGACGCGCCTCCCGCTGCCGAGAGCGCCAGGGATGCAACGGCGGTGGTGTTCCAGTCCGTCTCGGTGCTGTCGACTACAGAAGGAATGGCCCCGTCCGTGGTCCGGACGACGCGGTCGAGAAAGGCCGCCACCCGTGCACCGGGAGCCGAACTGCACGTGACCTTGCGGACGCTCGGCGACGTGGTCGGCGAGATGGGCAGGGTGCCGGACAGGCCGATGAGGCCCTGCGCGGACGACAGGACGTCGACCGGTCCGCCCGGCTGGTACGGCAGCCCGAAGCGCGAGGTGGCCGGCGCTGAGCAGGAGGACTGTGCCTTGCGAAGGTAGGCCGTCGCTCGTGCCGAGGCGGCCTTCGCCCTGCCCTCTCGGGTGACGGCCGCCAGCGCCAGGCCAGTGGAATTCACGTCCGACGTTCCGCCAAGGGTGTATCCCCAACCTCCGTCAGCGTTCTGCGTCGAGAGCAGCGCGGTCACCGCGCGCGCCGCCTGCGCAGTGCGCCCGGCCGCTCGCAGCGCCATCGCCCCGAGTGCCGTCGAGTTCGAGTCTGGCCCGGAGAAGGCCGCGGGGTTGGGGGCCGCGCAGGGCTGCGATATGTCGACGCGATACGCCTGGAAGGACCCGTTCGCGCACTGCTGGGCGACCAGCCACGAGACGGCCGAGGTGGGAAGGGGTGCTTTCGCTGCGGCAAGGCCGAGCAGGGCCATCGACTGACGGAAGGTCCCGTCGTAGGTCGGGTCGGCCGACCCGAACAGGCCGTTCGTCGAGCGGATTGCCGTGGGTGCGGTTGGGCTCGCGCCTGCGGGCGTGACCCATGCGGTCAGGCCTACGACGAGCGCGGCTGCCGCGGCGGAGATCTTCGTGAAGCGCATGAGCGTCCTTCTTGGGGTGAGCGGTCCGGGACCGAAGGCTCACGCCCCGGCATCGATCGCATGGAAAACCCTCTTGCGACGTGCGCAAGAGGGGCGATCGGGCCGTGACCCGAGCTCCCGTCCCGTTACCTCGACGGATGGAGCCGCTCGCTCTCGCCAGGTGCTCCGACTCACCCCACACGGGGGAACACGGTTGCGGGACAGCGCCGGGATCTCACCGGACTTCCCCTGGAACTCGAAAGCGGGATGCAGTTGTGGCCTGATCCGACCACGCGCCGGCCATGCGTGTCAAAGCAGGGCGCGGCGACGCGTGTCGCCGTGCGTCAGTCGGCCGGGCGCAGGCTCATCGGGCCGTAGACGGCGTGGTCGTCCTCCATCAACGCCACCTGGTCGACACCGGATTCCAGCAGGCCCCGCCAGTTCTCGCCGATCCAGGTCTCCGCGTCCGACTGGGTGGGGAAGGCCTGCGAGGCGGGCCGGTCGGACGGCTCGGTGCCATCCGGTGCCTGGTAGGCCCAATGGAATGTCATGGTCGGCGGGCGGGGGAGGCGGTGAGGCCGGGGTCGCGGGTGATGACGTCGGCCAGCACGTCGTCGATCGCCGACAGGACGTCAGGCCCGAGGGACACCCCGGACGCCTTGACGTTCTCGTCGACCTGCTCAGGCCGCGACGCGCCGATGATGGCTGCCGACACGTTGGGGTTGGCCAGCACCCAGGCCAACGACAACTGCGCGACGGTCAGCCCGTGGTCAGCCGCGATTGGCTTGAGCCGCTGCACCGCGGCCAGCACGTCGTCGCGCAGCCAGCGAGAGATGATCCCGGATCCTTCGGCTGACGTGGCGCGCGTGCCCAGAGGGGCCGGTTCCCCCGGCAGGTACTTGCCGGTGAGTACTCCCTGCGCCAACGGGGACCACACGATCTGGCCGAGGCCGAGTTCTGCGCTGGTCGGCACGACCTCGGCCTCGATGACCCGCCACAGCATCGAGTACTGCGGCTGGTTGGAGATGATCCGGTCCAGGCCCATCTGTCCGGCCAGGGCGATCGCCTCGCGGATCTGGCCCGCCGTCCACTCCGACACCCCGACGTAGAGGACCTTGCCCTGACGGACCAGGTCGTCGAATGCCCGCAGCGTCTCGTCGAGCGGCGTCTCGTGGTCGTATCGGTGCGCCTGGTACAGGTCGATGTAGTCGGTCTTGAGGCGGTCCAGCGAGGCGTGGCAGGACTCCATGATGTGCTTGCGGGACAGGCCTCGGTCATTCGCGCCCGGGCCGGTCGGCCAGTACACCTTGGTGAAGATCTCGATGCCGTCGCGGCGCTGCCCCTTCAGAGCCTCGCCCATGATCGCCTCGGCCTTGGTGCCGGCGTACACGTCGGCGGTGTCGTAGCTGGTGATGCCGCAGTCGAGCGCGGCCTGGATCGTGGACCGCGCCGTCCGGTCGTCGACCTGGGATCCGTGCGTGATCCAGTTCCCGTACGTCAGCTCGCTGATCTTCAGGCCGCTGCGGCCCAGGGTGCGGAACTCCATGATCAGCCCTTCGGTGCCTTCGGTGTCACGGGCGCCCCGCCCCGCCGGACCCGCGGCGGGGGCAGGCGCAGTCGACGGATCTGGATCGTGCGCAGGAGGGCGTACATCGTGATGCCCTTGCGGTCCTTGGCGTCGGGGACCGCCTGGCGGGCACGACGGTTCAGCTGCACCAGCAGGACGACGGTGTCGACCGCGATGAGCGCGGTGAAGGCGAAGAAGAAGATCGAGACGCTGGACTGGATCACCTGGTTGCGGATGAAGCCGAGGGCGAGCACGCCGATCGCCACGAAGATGAAGTACTCGGCGATCGTGAACCGTGAGTCGACGAAGTCGCGGGCGAAGGCCCGGCCGGGGCCCTGATCGCGGGCCGGCAGGTAGCGCTGGTCCCCGGCCATCATCGCGGCGCGCTTGCGGGCGCGCTCGTCGCGGTCGCGCTCGCGGGCGGCCTTGCGCGCGTCCTTGGGGTTCTTCGGGATCTTCAACTGGCTCTTGCGGGCCGCCTCGGCGTCCTTGCGGGATGGTGTGGGCCGGCCCTTAGGCGAGCGCGCATCGAGGGCTTCGGATTCGGCCTGCGCCGGCGATTCCTCTGGCTGGGCCGGCTTCCGTCCGAACATGATCCTGCAGCCTAGTGGGTGAGCGCCGGGGCCGCGGTGGTCACGGCCGCCGCAGCCGCCTAGTCTGGGGGCAAGAACGTGCACGCGGCAGTCAGGACACCGCGGGCGTCCGTCGTCCTTCCGGAGGTAAGTCGACCATGGGTCTGTGGCAGCGCTTCACGATGATCTTCAAGTCCAAGGCGAGCAAGGCCCTCGACCGCGCCGAGGACCCGAGGGAGACACTCGACTACTCGTACGAGAAGCAGCTTGAGCTCCTCCAGAAGGTCCGCCGGGGCGTGGCCGATGTCGCCACCAGCCGCAAGCGCCTCGAACTGCAGATCCAGGGGATCACGCAGCAGGAGGCCAAGCTGGACCAGCAGGCACGTGCCGCGCTCGCCGGCGGGCGCGAGGACCTTGCCCGCGAGGCGCTCACCCGAAGGAGCGGGCTGCATCAGCAGATCGCCGACCTGAACGAGCAGTTGGCGACCCTCCAGGGCCAGGAGGAGAAGCTGATCGTGGCGATGCAGCAGCTGCAGTCCAAGGTCGAGACCTTCCGCACGAAGAAGGAGACCATCAAGGCGACCTACTCCGCCGCCGAGGCCCAGACGCGGATCAACGAGGCGTTCGCGGGCATCTCGTCCGAGCTCGGCGACGTCGGCCTCGCGGTCCAGCGGGCCGAGGACAAGACCGCCCAGATGCAGGCGAGGGCAGGCGCGATCGACGAGCTCGTCGCCTCAGGCGCCCTTACCGACGTATCCGGCATGGGCAAGGACAACATCACCGTCGAGCTCGAGCGCATGGCCAGCGAGTCGGACGTCGACGCGCAGCTCGCCGCCATGAAGGCCGAACTGGGCGCGGCTCCGGCGAAGCCGGAGCTCGAGGGCTAGGACGCGCATGGCACGTTCCCGGTACGAGCACGACCGGGGCCTGTCCGCCCGCATGGTGGGCACCCTCTTCGGCCTTGGCCTGCTCTACGTCGTCCTCGCGGCGGTGCTCATCGCCGTCGGTGTCAACGCCATCTTCGTGCTGGTCATCAGCGCCGGGCTCCTGTTCGGCCAGTGGTGGTTCTCTGACTCGATCGCCATGGCGGCCATGCGTGCCGTGGTCGTCACGCCCGAGCAGGCACCACAACTGCATGCCGTCGTGGACCGGATCTGCGCGATGGCAGACATGCCCAAGCCACGCGTCGGCATCGCCGACAGCGACGTGCCGAACGCTTTCGCGACGGGACGATCGCCCAACCGCTCGGTCGTCGTCGTGACAACAGGCCTGCTCAAGAGGCTGGACCAGGAGGAGCTCGAGGGCGTCCTCGCGCACGAGCTGTCGCACGTGGCGCACCGTGACGTCACGGTGATGGCCGTGGCCTCCTTCACCGCCATCCTGGCCGGGTTCCTCATGCGCAGCGCCATGTGGGGCTCGATGGGCAGGGGTCGCGACAACAACGCAGCGGTCGTGTTCATGGCGGTGACGCTCGTCAGCGTCGTCGTCTACTTCCTGTCGTTCATCCTCATGCGGGCGCTGTCCCGCTACCGCGAACTCGGCGCCGACCGTGGCGCTGCCCTGCTCACCGGCAAGCCGTCCGCGCTGGCGCGGGCGTTGCAGAAGGTGTCCGGGGAGATGGCCGCGATCCCGACTCGGGACCTGCGCCAGATGGAGGCGGTCAGCTCGTTCGCCTTCGCGCCCGCGCTGAGCGGCGCCCGGGGCTTCAGCCTGGGTTCCATCATGGCCACGCACCCGCCCCTGGAGAAGCGCCTCGAGCAGCTCGCCCGCATCGCCGCGCAGCTTGGCGAGCGGTAGCCCGTGGGGTTCCTGGACGGGATCCTCGGCCGTCGAGCCCCCGTGGGGCCGGATCTGGATGCCCTGTTCGCGCTGCCGTCGGCCGCGATCACGCTCCAGGCCTCCCTCGATTTCGTTCCGACGGGGCGCGGCTCGGTTGCCTTCCGGGCGCCGGAAGGCCGCGCCTTCGCCGACGTCGAGGCGGACGTGCGGGCGCTGCTGGACGCCGACGGCGGGCCCCCGGTGGAACTGGCCAGCGACGGCTTCGGCTTCACCTGGCTAGTCGTGCGCACGGAACCAGCCGACCTGCCTGCCGCCGTGACCGACGTGCACGCGGTCAACACCGCGCTGGTCGGGGCCGGCTTCGGGCCGCAACTGCTCTGCTCGCTGGCCTCCTTCCGGGGACCGGGTGACAGGGTCCTGGCCATGGTCTACCTGTTCAAGCGCGGCACCTTCTACCCTTTCGCCCCTCAGGACGGGGTCGACGAGGAGGCCCGTCGCGACTCCATCCTCGAACTCCAGGTGCGTGACCTGCTGGTGCGCGAAATGCCGCTGGAGGCCGACACGTCACGGTGGTTCCCGGTCTGGTCAGCCCCCGGGCTCTGACGTGGCGATGGCGGCCAGGGCCCGGCCGAGCGGGTTCGACTCCCGCCCCATGGCCGCCGCCGCGAGCAAGGACCCCTGCCGCACGCTGGCCGCCTCGTCCGCGTAGTCGAAGCGCCAGCGGCTGGCGCGCTCCATGACACCGGCCCGCTCCGGGTCCACGTCGACCACGCCGGTCGCGGTGAAGACCCGGCAGTCGTATGTCCGGCAGGCCCTCGGCCGATGCTCGTAGATCGAGCAGGAGCCATCGACCAGCATCGGGCAGCGCCCCTTGCTGTCGTGGCCCATGACCGAGTGCCCGTCCGGGAGGCCAGGTGCCGGGACGAGCAGGCCGACCGGGATGGCAGCCCGCGCGGCCGCCTCGTCCGGCCCGACGTGGATGAACATCCCCGCACTGCAGCATGCCGTGCAGCCCCCGCACGGCACGTCCGAATCGTCGCCGTCGCGCACCGCCCGG
>JAUXRN010000039.1 GCA_030681835.1 Actinomycetota bacterium | reverse complement strand
GCAGCCGCGCCATCGCGCTCGGCACGTCGGCGATCGTGAGCCGGGCCCGCCAGGCAGTCGTCGCCCGGTCATGGTCACCCGCATCCTCGGCCGCAAGTGCCTCGAGCAGCCGGGCCGACAGCGCGGTCCATGAGCGTGCGTCACTCCAGCGCGGGGCCAGCGGGGACAGCAACGACAGGCCCAGGCCCACGCCGATGAGGTGCAGCGCTGCGGCGTCGTTGTCGAACGGCTCCGCCGGCTGCGATCCGCGCAACTGGTCGACCACGGCGAGGGCGGCATCCCAGCGCTCGTTCAGCCGAACCGACACCACTTCGCGCATCGCCGGGTCGTACCGCGCGGCAACGATGCCCTGGAGCTCAAGCGGGTCCCACGCTGCCGCGGGGTCACCCAGGACCTCGCGGGCAGCCTGGAGCAGGGCCTGGAGCGCCGGCTGCGCGGGGTCGATGGCCTGGGCGCGGACGTGCTCCGCGATAGGCGGGAACGGCAGCCGCTCCACGGCCAGCCGAAGGAAGTCGACTCGGTGCCGGCCCACCTGGGTGACCGTGCGCAAGGGAAGATCAGCCTCGCGCGCGATGTCGCGCCGGCCCGCGTTGACGATGCCTCGCTCGGAGTAGACCGCGGCCGCTGCCTCGATCACCCGCTCGCGCTTCTCAGGGTCGAGGGCCATGGACACACGCTAGCCGCACGTCCGGCTAGGCCGAGCCGAGTGCCTCGCTTACGGCGCGCTGCACATTGACCAGCACGGCTGCCTCGTGCTCACGCGAGCAGGTCTGCGCCACCACGACCCGGACGCCGCCCGTGCCGACTGCATCGTCGATGGCCTCGGCCAGTGCGGATGCAGACGTGACCAGTGTCGCCGGGATGCCCATGGACTTGCACAGGGCAGGGATGTCGATGCCGAGTGGTACCCCGAACACCCGCTCGAAGTGCTCCGCATGACGTTCGGCGCCCTGCTCGAGTGACGAGAAGATCCCGCCCCCGTCGTTGTCCGACACCACGATGACCAGGTCCGGCCGCTCCTCTTCAGCAGGGGCCAGCAAGCCGTTGCTGTCGTACAGGAAGGTGTGGTCGCCGACCAGGGCCATGGCACCTGCCCCGCCGTTGCGCTGGAGCGCGGCGGCGGCACCCCACGCGGTCGACACGCACCCGTCGATGCCGGACGTGCCGCGATTGCCCAGGATCACGGCGTCCTGCACGGTATTGGCCGCGAACGAGCCGACATGCCGTACCGGCCACGAGGCCCCGATGAACAACAGGCCTCCATCCGGGACCGCCGATGCGGTGACACGGGCGACATGCATCCCGGTGAGGACGCCGTCCGCCGAGAACAACGCCGTCTCGACGGCAGCCGCGGCCAGGACGTCGGCGCGCTGCCACGAAGCCAGCCATCCCTCGTCGACCTCGCCCTCGGTCGGCGGGAGCGGCACAGTCGCGACGACCACGTCGGCGGTCCGGGTCGGGTCACTCCATTCCGGGCGGGCATCGACAGCGACATGCAGCCCGGCCCGGGCGACGAGGGCCAGCACCGAGCGGTTGAGCCCCACCCGGCCGACCGTGATGACGATCTCGGGCACATGCGCGTCCGCAAAGGCGGCGTCCGCCAGCAGCAACGGGCCGTGCGAGAGCGCCGTGGTGCAGCCGGCGCCGTTGCCGCTTGGCTCGGCGATGACCGGCCAGCCGAGGGTGTCGGCCAGCTCATCGACGAGCTCCACGGCCTCCTGGTCATCGTGATCACCGATGACCACGAGGCCCCGCGTGGGCACCTCCTCGTCGTCGAGCAGATCAGCCAGGACGTCGTCAAGCGGCGTGCTCATGCCGGCGACAAGCCGTGCATCCGCCGTCCAGGGACGTCCGTCGGGGCGACCGTCGAGTTCCTCGATCCAGCCTTGGTCCTCGCCCGGCACCAGCGGCTCGGTGAAGGCGGCATTGACGTGCACCGGGCCGGGCCGGATCGCGTCCGTTGCAGCCGCCACCACACGGGCGACGGTCGATCGCCAGTACCGGACCTGCCCCGGCTGGTCCGTGGCGGCAGCCATGTCGACCGCCAGCCGGACGTCGCTGCCGAACACGGTTGGCTGGCGGATGGTCTGGTTGGCGCCCACGCCGCGCAACTGCGGTGGCCGGTCCGCGGTCAGCGCGATCAGTGGGATCCCGCACTGGTCGGCCTCGACGATTGCCGGGTGCAGGTTGACGGCAGCGGTGCCTGACGTCGTGACGACCACGGCCGGGATCCCCGTGACCTTCGCCAGGCCAACGGCCAGGTAGCCCGCGGTGCGCTCGTCCAGGCGCACGTGCAGGGTCAGCACGCCGCGCTTCTCCGCCTCGGCGATCGCCAGGGCCAGCGGGGTCGAGCGGGAGCCAGGGCACACCACCGCATCGGTCACGCCGCAGCGGACCAGCTCGTCGACCATGACGATGGCCTGGGCAGTCGAGGCGTTCACGCGCTCACCCTTTCATGCCTCGACCAGGTGCCCCATCCGCTCACGCGACCCCGCCTGCCAGGCTGCGGCCAGCCGGACCCGCCACCACGCGGCCCGCTCGTCGGTGAGCCGGTCGCGCGCCGCGAGCAGGGCCGGGAGGTCCGGGGCGGTGCGCCCCGCTGCCAGCGTGCCTCCCTCCGCCAGCCGCGGAGCGTCGACGACATCGGCGGCGAGCAGTGCGCCGGTCCCCAGCCCGCAGGCGAAGGGCAGGTCGTCGAGCGCGGCCGCCAGGGCGATCCCGGCGTCGAGGCCCACCGAGGAGTCAAGCGAGCCGCTGACCGCCACCGGCACGTCCAGCGCGTCAGCCAGCCGAAGGCAGGCCGCGACCCCGCCCAGGGGGGCCGCCTTGAGGATGGCCAGGTCGGCGACCTCCCGCAGACGAACAGTCCTGGGATCATCCGCGTGGCGGACCAGTTCGTCGACCGCGATGAGCACGTCCACCCGGCGGCGCAACCGCGCGGTCTCCTCGGCCGTTCGGCAGGGCTGCTCGACGTACTCCAGGCCGTAGGACTGCAGCCTGCGCAGCGCTGTTGCCGCCGCATCCTCGCTCCAGGCGCCGTTGGCATCGACCCGGATCGCGCCCCGCCCACGACCGAGGAGGGTGTCGAGGACGTCGCGAACCGTGGCGACGCGGGCCTCGTCCGCGGCCAGGTCCGCATCGCCGACCTTGACCTTGACGACACGGCACCCGGTGTCCGAAACCGCAGCCCGGGTGAGCACCGCAGCATCGTCCGCGCCGACGGCCGGTATGATCGCGTTGACCTCGACCCGGTCGCGCACGGGCTGGGGCCACTGGCCGAACGCCGCCTCGATGGCACAGTCCAGCCAGCGTGCGGCGGCGGCGTCGGAGTAGTCCTCGAACGGGGCGAACTCCCCCCAACCGGACGGGCCGGAGACAAGCACGCCCTCGCGGACGTCGATGCCGCGGAACCGCCGGCGCAGCGGCAGCGAGAAGGGGACGGCCGCGGCCAGCAGGGCGCGCAGCCGGGGGTCGTCCGGCACGGCGGACGTCAGGGTCGCTTGGGGAACTGGGCGAAGTCCGGCGTCCGGTGCTCCTTGTAGGCGTCCCGGCCTTCCTGGGCCTCCTGGGTCATGTAGAACAGCATCGTGGCGTCGCCGGCCAGTTGCTGGATCCCGGCGAGGCCGTCGTCGGCCGCGTTGTGCGAAGCCTTCAGCATGCGCAGGGCGAGCGGCGACATGGCCAGCATCTCCGTGGCCCAGGCGACGGTCTCGCGCTCGAGGTCCTCGATGGGCACGACCGAGTTGACCAGCCCCCAGTCGTACGCCTGGGCCGCTCCGTACTGGCGGCAGGTGTACCAGACCTCGCGGGAGCGCTTCTGCCCGATGGTGCGAGCGAGGAGGCCGGAGCCGTACCCGCCATCGAAGGAACCCACGCGTGGGCCGGTCTGGCCGAAGCGCGCATTGTCGGCGGCGATCGTGAGGTCGCATACGACATGGAGCACGTGCCCCCCGCCGATCGCGTAGCCCGCGACCATGGCGATCACGGGCTTGGGGGTACGGCGGATCTGGATCTGCAGGTCCAGCACGTTCAGGCGGCCGATCCCCTTCTGGGCGACCGCATCGTCACCGATGTACCCGTCGTCCCCCCGGATGACCTGGTCACCGCCGGAGCAGAAGGCCCAGTCGCCCTGCCCGGTGAGGACGATGACGCCGATCGCGTCGTCGTCGCGCGCCCGGTTGAAGGCCTCCTGCAGCTCGAACAGCGTCTGCGGCCGGAAGGCGTTGCGCTTGGCCGGACGGTCGATCGTGATCTTCGCGATACCGACCGAGTCCCCGGTGGAGACCTCGTACCGGATGTCGCCCCACTCCCCCACTGCGCGCCATTCGCAGGCCGGGGCGATGGACGAGTGCGCCGGGTCGGCAAGGGCCGGGGAGCCCTCGGGAACGACCGGCGGGAGCGGGTAACGGGTACGCGTGTCCATGCGCGAAAACCTACCGCCCTACGCTCGGGCCGATGCCCACTCGCCCTCTGCTCTCCCGGCTCCCAGTGCCCCCCGGCATTGCGGGGGTGGATGCCGTGCTGCCCGCGCTTGCCGCCGCCCTGGCCGGCTCGGGACCACCCGTGGCGCCGGTGCCCGTGTCGTCCGCAGCGGTGTCGACCTCGTACGTGGCTGCCGTCCTCGCCGCAGTGCGGCCGGACGACCGCTCCGCTCCGCTCGAGCATGACGACGTCGCCGTCGTCCTCTCGACATCGGGGTCGACCGGGGATCCCCGTGGCGTGCTGCTGCCGGCGCGGGCGCTCACCGCGATGTGCACGGTCGCCAACGCCATGCCTGGCGGCGAACCGGGCACGCCGCTGTGGATCGTGGCACTGCCGGTCACCTCCATGGGAGGGCTCAACGTCCTCGTACGCGCCCTGGCGTCCGGCGTCGCCCCGGTGGCACTGCCGAGCCTCGGCGGCGCCGAGCCCTTCACGCCCGGGGCGTTCGCTGCCGCTGTCGGCGTCGCGCGGAGTCGCTCGTCCGACGTGCGGGTGTCGCTCGTGCCCGCCCAGGTGGCCCGCCTGCTCGCCGACGATGCCGGGGTGGAGGCCCTGCGCGGGTGCACTCGCATCCTGGTCGGCGGAGGGCCACTGCGCCCGTCGCTGCGGTCGATAGCGACCGGACTGGGCATCAACCTGACCGCCACCTACGGGTCGACCGAGACCGCCGGCGGCTGCGTGTTCGACGGCACTCCGCTGCCGGGCGTCACGGTCGGCGTGGAGGGGGAGCGGGAGCCTGGCCGGCTGGTGATCGAGGGCCCCTGCCTTGCCCTGGGCTACCGGGGAGCGCCCGAGCTCACCGCGCTGTGCTTCGTCGACGGCCGGTTCCGCACGAGCGACCTCGGCACCGTGTCCCAAGACGGCACCGTCGCCGTCCTTGGCCGTATCGACGATGTCGTCGTGGTCAACGGCGTGAACGTCTCTCCCGCAGCGGTCGAGCGGGTGATCGAGGACCTCCCCGATGTCGCTGCGGCCGCCGTCGTGGCCCCCGTGATCGGCGGCGAGCCATCGCTGCACGCCTTCATCGAGGCGCGCGATGCGGCAGAGGGACTGGCCGGCCTGGTCGAGGCCGTGGTCGAGGACCGACTGGGCCGGGCGGCCCGTCCCGCACGGGTCTGGCCGATCGACCGGCTGCCCTACCTGCCGAATGGCAAGGTGGACCGAAAGCGACTCGAGGCGTGGGCGACCGGACCCGGCCCGGCAGGGGCAGGGGAGTAATGGCGACCGCAGCGCAGTGGTTCGAGGGAGCCCGACCGCGCACCCTGCCTGCCGCCCTGGCTCCGGTGGCCGTCGGCACGGGGCTTGCCACCTATGCCGCGTCGGCGATCCCGGTCCGGGCCGCGCTCGCCCTCGTCGTCGCGGTCGCCCTGCAGGTCGGGGTCAACTACGCGAACGACTACAGCGACGGAATCAAGGGCACCGACGCGGTGCGCGTGGGACCGTTCCGCCTGGTCGGCCAGGGCCTTGCAGCACCCACTCGCGTGCGGGCCGCGGCGTTCGTGTCCTTCGGCGTCGCCGCAGTGGCCGGACTGGCCCTGGTGCTCCTGACCGCGGCGTGGTGGCTGCTGCTCGTCGGCCTAGCGTCCATCGCCGCCGCCTGGCTCTACACCGGTGGGCCGCGGCCCTACGGCTATGCGGGCCTGGGCGAGGTGTTCGTGCTCGTCTTCTTCGGGATCGTGCCGGTGGCGGGCACCGCCTACGTCCAGGTCCTTGCCATGCACGCGGTCGACGCCGTGGCGGGTCTGGCCGTCGGGCTGCTCGCGTGTGCCATCCTCGTCGCGAACAACCTCCGGGACATTCCGGGTGATGCCGCTGTCGGCAAGCGCACGCTCGCCGTCCGCCTCGGCGAGAGCAGCACGCGACTGCTGTACGTCGGCTCGCTGGCCTGCGCGGGCCTCGCCACGATCGCGGTGGGGCTGATGTCCACGCCGCTGGCCTACCTCGCGCTGCTTGCCCTGCTGCTCGGGGTTCCGGCCGTCCGCACCGTCATGTCGGGCGCCAGCGGACCCGCCCTCATCGCGGTGCTCAAGCAGACCGGTGTCCTACTGCTGGTCTACGGACTTGCCCTCGGGATCCTGCTCGCCCTCGGCTGAGTCCTCCGCCGCGGCGGACGCCTCGATCCGTGCGTTCATCCGGCCGACGAAGCCACTGACCGCCGCTCCGACGGCGCTGCGCTGCCGGTCCAGCAGGACCAAGCTGATCGCGCCAGAGATGAGGATCCCCGCTGCGGCGGCCCAGATCCCCTTGACCGGGGTGAGCAGGACGATCAGGAGCCACGCCGCAACGAATAGGCCCAGGCGCAGGACCGTGTAGACGATGATCGCGACCGCCTTGGTGCCCCGCGTTGCCTGGGGTGCCGCATCAACCACGCGGCAACGGTACGCCCGACGGGCCGAGCGCGCCGAGTGCGGGTGGCCGACCTTGGCTTAGGCTAGGGACGCTGGGCGACGCCGCGAGGAGGGATGACCACGTGCTGAGGGTGCTGGGCGTGCTCGTGCTGGTCGCCCTGTACATCTA
>JAUXRN010000036.1 GCA_030681835.1 Actinomycetota bacterium | reverse complement strand
CAGCATATGATGGATAGGTAAGGAAATATTTTTTGTGAGCAACGAAGTATGGTGACGAAACGGGGTAAGCAGGCAAGCCGCAAAGCGGCTGCTCGCAAATATGGATTTTTAGAGGTGCCCTTAAGTTTCTTACGACTGTGTGATGCTTTTTTTGCAATTTCTTTACGTTGTTCTTCAGTTAGTTTATTAGCCCTTGCATTAGGGTCTGTTGACATTTCACATAGGTAGCCACAGATATCCACATGCCATGGCTACCATACTCTCAAAATTTCTCTTCAGTTTGTCGTATCGTGTCGCTACTGCCCGATACTGCTTTAGCCGGGCAAAAGCATTTTCCACCAAATGCCGGTATCTATACAAACCCCAATCCATATCTGCGTTACCCTTCAACGAGTTGCGCTTTCTTGGTATTACAGCCCTAGCTCCCTGCTTCGTTATTTGCTCTCGTATGCACTCGCTATCATAGCCCTTGTCTGCAACAATCACCTCCGCATCAGGTAACTTGGCAATCAAGCCGGGTGCTGCAGAGCAGTCATTGACTTCTCCACCGGTAATTTCAAACTCAATCGGCAAGCCATAACTATCAACCACCAAATGAATCTTTGTGGTATTGCCTGCGCGGCTTTTCCCGATTGCCTGTGGTTCCTTGCTCGCTGCGCCTGCACTATGCTGGTGCGCTTTAACATAGCTGCCATCAATAAATTCCCATTCACAATCCGGATCAATAGACAACGCCTTGAAAATCCTTAACCATTTGCTGCTTAATGACCACGCATTGAATCTTTTGTAGATGGAATTCCAGCTTCCAAATGCCTCAGGCAAGTCTCGCCACGGGCAGCCAACCCGCATTCGATACAGCATACCTTCTACTGTCATGCGCAGATTGCGCTTGTTATAAATCGCTTCTTGAAGCAGAATCTTCTCCAGCTTCGACCAGAACTCATCATTGAGCATCAATCGGGGCATCGCAAACTCGTTTTGTTGGTGGTATGGGAACCCCAATATTACGAGTTTGTTTCTATCTATTAAATACTTATTTCAAAACGTCAACAGACCCTAGG
>JAUXRN010000035.1 GCA_030681835.1 Actinomycetota bacterium | reverse complement strand
GGAACTCGACAAGTATTCGCGCGACCTCACCAAGATGGCGCGCGAGGGCAAGCTCGATCCGGTCATCGGCCGCGCGCAGGAGATCGAGACGACCATCGAAGTGCTGGCCCGGCGCAAGAAGAACACCCCGGTGCTGATCGGCGAGCCCGGCGTCGGCAAGACCGCCGTCGTGGAAGGCCTCGCCCAGCGCATCGTCAACGACGACGTGCCCGAGACCCTCACCGGCAAGCAGCTCTACACGCTCGACCTCGGCGCCCTCGTCGCCGGGTCGCGCTACCGCGGCGATTTCGAGGAGCGCCTCAAGAAGGTGCTCAAGGAGATCCGCACGCGCGGCGACATCATTCTGTTCATCGACGAGATGCACACCCTCGTTGGTGCCGGCGCTGCCGAGGGCGCGATCGACGCCGCCAGCATCCTCAAGCCCATGCTGGCCCGGGGCGAGCTGCAGACCATCGGCGCGACGACGCTCGACGAGTACCGCAAGTACGTCGAGAAGGACGCAGCCCTCGAGCGCCGCTTCGCCCCGATTCAGGTCCAGGCACCCGACGTCAAGGACACCGTCGAGATCCTGCGCGGCCTGCGTGACCGCTACGAGTCGCACCACCGCGTGTCCATCACCGATGGGGCGCTCGAGGCGGCGGCCCGGCTGTCCGACCGCTACATCTCCGACCGGCAGCTGCCCGACAAGGCCATCGACCTGATCGATGAGGCCGGGTCGCGCCTGCGGATCCGCCGCATGACGGCACCGCCGGACCTGCGGGAGTTCGACGACCGCATCGCGAACGTTCGCCGCGACAAGGAGTCGGCCATCGACGCGCAGGACTTCGAGAAGGCCGCGGCGCTGCGCGACCAGGAGAAGCGGCTGCTCGGCGAGAAGGCCGAGCGCGAGCGCGAGTGGAAGGCCGGCGACCTCGACGTCGTCGCCGAGGTCGACGAGAAGCTCATCGGCGAGGTCCTTGCGCTGATGACGGGCATCCCGGTGTCCGACCTCACCGAGGACGACATCGCCCGCCTGCTGCGCATGGAGGAGGAGCTGCACAAGCGGGTCATCGGCCAGGAGCAGGCGATCAAGGCGCTGTCCAAGTCGATCCGCCGCACCCGCGCCGGGCTCAAGGACCCCAAGCGCCCGTCCGGCTGGTTCATCTTCGCCGGGCCCTCGGGCGTCGGCAAGACCGAGCTGAGCAAGACGCTGGCCGAGTTCCTGTTCGGCGACGAGGACGCCCTCATCGCGCTGGACATGAGCGAGTTCTCCGAGCGCCACACCGCGTCACGCCTGTTCGGGTCGCCGCCCGGGTACGTCGGCTATGAGGAGGGCGGCCAGCTCACCGAGAAGGTGCGCCGCAAGCCGTTCTCCGTGGTGCTGTTCGACGAGGTCGAAAAGGCGCACCCCGACATCTTCAACTCGCTGCTGCAGGTGCTGGAGGAAGGCCGCCTCACCGATGCGCAGGGCCGGGTCGTCGACTTCAAGAACACCGTCATCATCATGACCACCAACCTCGGCAGCCGCGACGTCTCCAAGGGGCAGACCCTCGGCTTCGCGCCGGAGAACGACGACGAGAGCGCCTACGAGCGGATGAAGGCGAAGGTGCAGCAGGAGCTCAAGCAGCACTTCCGCCCCGAGTTCCTCAACCGCATCGACGACGTCATCGTGTTCCACCAGCTCACCGAGGCGGAGATCGTGCAGATCGTCGACCTCATGATCAACAACCTCGAGAAGCGGCTCGAGGAGCAGGACATGGCCATCGAGCTCACGCCCGCGGCCAAGGCCCTGCTGGCCCACCGCGGTTACGACACGAGCCTTGGTGCCCGGCCCCTGCGCCGTACGATCCAGCGCGACATCGAGGACCCGCTCAGCGAGAAGATGCTGTTCGGGGACATGAACCCCGGCTCGATCGTGCTCGTCGATGTCGCCACGGACGACGGCGAGGAACCGTTCACGTTCACCGCCATGCCCAAGGGCGAACTGCCTGACGCGCCGCCGGTGGAGGCTGCCGGTACCGCCGAGGGTGAGTCGATCGCCGGGTAGGACGCCATGAGCAACGGACCGCTCATCCCGGGGATGCGCGAGTTCGACGTGCCGCGTCGCCGCGTTCCGCGCTGGCTGCCCTGGCTGCTGGCCACCGTGGGCGTCGTCCTCGCCCTTGTGCTGGCTGCCGGTTTCATCGCGGGTGCTGGACCACTGAAGTTCCTCGGCATGACGACCCAGGCGCTGACCCCGACGGCCTACCGGCCGACGGCGACCGAGTCGGTGATCCAGGTGGCGGTGGCGCTGCCGGCCAGCGGGCTGTGCCGAGAGGACGTCGTGTCGGCCGTCGCCTTCGAGCGCGGCGGGCGGATCGAGGTCGAGGCCAGCCTGACCCGGCCGCGGCGGCAGGACTGTCCCGTCGCCACCCTGGGCGGGAACGTGGCGTGGGTTGATGTGGCACTGCAGGCCCCGCTCGGCGAGCGCACCGTGATCAGGCTCCCCGGCCGGGAGCCGATCCTGCGGGACCAGACGACGCAGGAAGATGGCTGAGGCGGCGCGACAGCCTCGACGGGCTACAGCCGGAGCGGCTTGATCGGTGCCGCGATGAGCGTGGGGTCGTTGCGCCAGTCGACCCCCGGCACGTCGATGTACAACTCGATCTCGTTGCCATCCGGATCCGCGATGTACAGGCTGTGCGTGACGGTGTGGTCGCTGGCGCCCATGATCGGGACCCCGTGCTCCGTGAGGGTCGAGACGGCCTCGCGCAGGTCATCGTCGCTGTCCCCGATCTTCAATCCGAAGTGGTACATGCCCACCCGGCGGCCCGGCGGCAGGCTGGCTGCGTCGGCGCCGACCTCGATCAGCAGCAGTTCGTGGTGGGTGCGGCCGGACGGCGCGGAGAAGCCCGCGGCCGGGAACGGCAGGGACGCGTCCCCGCCGATGATCAGCCGCCAGCCCAGCACGTCGCGGTAGAAGCGCACGGACGCCCCGAGGTCGCGTACGTACAGCACCAGATGGCCGAGTTCCTTGACCTCCATCACGCCTCCCAACCGCGAGGCTAGCGCCCCATCGGGTCAGCCCGGCAGGGCATAGCGGCCGCCGGGCAGGCGGACCACCAGCCCGTCGGCCAGGAGCGAGGCGACGGCCCGCTCGCGTTGCTCTCGAGAAGGCCATTCCCGGGCCAGGGTCGCGGACGTAATGCCCGTCGTGCTCGCGCGGACCGCCGCCAGGACACGGCCTCGTGCCTCGCGGTCGCTGCCCGCGTACGCAGGCTGCCGCCGCGGGCCGGTCGGCTGCGGTGGGCTGCCTGCGGCGAGCCACGCGCAGCGGCTCCGGATCGGGCAGTCGCCGCATGAGGGTGACCGGGCGGTGCAGACAAGTGCCCCGAACTCCATGACGGCCGCGGACCACCGCGCACTGGCGTGATCCCCCGGCGGCCACAGCGACGCCGCTCGATCGCGCTCCGCATTGGTGATGTGGTCGGCCGGCCGCGCCCTCCCCTCGAGGGCGCGGGCCAGGACCCGGCGAACGTTGGTGTCCAGCACGACGGACCTGCGGCCATGAGCGAACGCCATCACCGCCGCCGCCGTGTACTCGCCGACCCCCGGAAGCGCGCGGAGCTCGGCCTCGCTGTCGGGCACCGACCCTCCGTGCTCCGCGGTGATGACGACGGCGGTCTGGTGCAGCCGGGCGGCGCGCCGCGGGTAGCCGAGCCGGCCCCACTCGCGCAGCGCGTCGGCAACACTCGCGTGGGCGAGGTCCGGCGGCGAGGGCCACCGCGACATCCACGCGTGCCATGCGGGCAGCACCCGCGCGACCGGGGTCTGCTGGAGCATGAACTCGCTCACCAGCACGCCCCACGCATCGGATGATCGCCAGGGCAACGCCCGGCCGTTCTCGTCGAACCAGCGCTGCAATGCCGCCACGATCGGCGAGCCGTCGCCCGTCAACGAGCTGCTCGCCACGAAGGGATCGTTGCACGCGTTCCCGGAGCCCGCAGTACCGTGGACCCCGTGAGCCACCTCATCAGCCCCGTAGGCCCCGAGCCGCGGGCGGTGTACTGGATCAGGCGCGCCGCGATCCTCGTCATCGTCATCACGCTCGTCTTCGGGGCCTGGTGGCTGGTGTCGTCGCTGCGCAGCGGCGGATCCGGCGATCCCGCGCCGGCGGCGTCCGCCTCGCAGAGCGAGGGCGCAGACGAGAACACCGACGAGGGCGATGCACAGGCGAGCGAGGGCACCGATGCAGCCGCGAGCCCCGATGCCAGCCCGGCTTCCGCCACGACGGAGTGCCTGGACTCGGCGATCAAGGTGGTGGCCACCACCGATGCCTCCACCTATCCGGTTGGCTCCACGCCCAAGCTCACCCTGACGATCACCAACGTCGGCGACGTGGCGTGCAAGCGCGACGTCGGTCCGAAGGCCAACGAGCTGGAGATCACGTCGGGCGGCTATCACGTGTGGTCCAGCGACGACTGCAACGCGAGCGGCAAGTCGAAGGTCATGACGCTCAAGCCGGACGAGACAGTCGCCTCGAGCATCACGTGGGATGGCCGGCTCTCCGCGAAGGGGTGCCCGGATCCCGAGGGCGACCAGGCCAAGGCTGGGCGCTACGACCTGGTCGGCCGCAACGGCGAGGTCGTCAGCGACTCCGAGCCGTTCGCGCTGACCAGCAAGGGCTAGTCACACGAAGCGGTCGAGGATGCTCGCCTCGGCCAGCCGCGAGACGCCATCGCGCACCGACCTGGCCCGCGCCTCCCCGACGCCCTCGACCTGCTGCAGGTCCTCCGTGCTGGCGGCGAGCAGGCGCTGCAGGCCGCCGAAGTGGTCGACGATGCGATCGGTGATGACCTCCGGAAGGCGGGGAACCCGGCTCAGCAGCCGGAACCCGCGCGGCGTCACGGCCTGGTCGAGGGTGTCGCCGCCTTCGCTGAAGCCGAACGCCCGGGCGACCTTGCCGAGGTCGATGAGGTCGGCCTCGGTCAGCGCGTCCAGTTCCTCGAGGGCCTGCTCGACCCCGCGCCGGCGCTTGCCCTTCCCGGTGACGCAGTAGTCACGCACGAGCAGGACACGGTCCTTGTCGACGCCGGCGACCAGTTCGTCGAGCTGCAAGGTGAGCAGCCGGCCCTCGGTGCCGAGCTCGACCACGTAGTTGGCCACCTCGCGGTGGATCCGGCGCACCATCTCGACCCGTTGGGCCACCGCGCACGCGTCGCGGACCGTGACGAGGTTCTCGATCTCCAGGGCGGACAGCGTGCCGCTGACCTCATCCAGCCGGGACTTGTACCGCTCGAGGGTCGCCAGCGCCTGGTTGGCCCGCGACAGGATCTCGGCCGAATCCTCCAGGACGTGCCGCCGGCCCCCGACGTACAGGGCGACGGTGTTCATCGACTTGCTGACGCTGATGACGGGGTGCCCGGTCTGCCGGGAGACGCGGTCGGCCGTGCGGTGGCGGGTGCCGGTCTCCTCGGTGGGCAGGTTCGGATCGGGCATCAGCTGCACGGCCGCCCACATGATGGTGCTGCCGTTGCCGTCGAGGATGATGGCGCCGTCCATCTTGGACAGCTCGCGAAGCCGGGTGGCCGAGAAGCCGACGTTGAGGGCGAACCCGCCATTCGCGACGTGCTCCACGCCGCGGTCCCAGCCCAGCACGATGAGCGCACCCGTGCGGCCGCGCAGGATGCGCTCGAGTCCGTCGCGCAGCGCCGTGCCCGGCGCAACCATGGCGAGGACCTCGCGGATGCGGATGTCGGACGCTGGCTCTGTGTTCATCGACCTTCCTGTCGGGTGAGTCGCGAAGCGGTGGCGATCGCCTCCTGGATCGAGCCGACCTCGTGCACCGCCATCCCGGCCGGCGGCCCCGCCGCCGGCGTCCGGGCGCGCAGGGCCCGTTCCGGCACGATAGCCGTGGTGAACCCCAGGCGCGCGGCCTCGCCGAGACGCCGCTCGAGCGAGGCGATCGGACGGATGTCGCCGGCGAGGCCGAGCTCGCCGAATGCGATCAGCCCGGCCGGGAGGGCCTGGTCGGACGCACTGCTCGCGATGGCCAGGGCAACGGCGAGGTCGGTGGCCGGCTCGGACAGGCGTACCCCTCCCACCGTCGCGACGAAGCAGTCGGCCGTGGCCAGCCGGATCCCGGCCCTGCGCTCGAGCACCCCGAGCATCATGGCGATTCGCGCGGAGTCCAGGCCACTGGTCACCCGCCTGGGTTGCGGGGCGTTGGTCGGCGCGATGAGGGCCTGCACCTCGGCCACGAGGGGCCGGCGGCCCTCGATGGTGACGGTGACGCACGTGCCCGGGGCCGGATGTTGCCGGTCGCCGAGGAACAGTCCGCTGGGGTCGGCCAGGCCGACGATGCCGTCGTCGACCATCTCGAAGCAGCCGATCTCGTCGGCCGGGCCGAAGCGGTTCTTGACCGCGCGGACCAGCCGCAGCGGGCTCTGCCGGTCCCCTTCGAAGTGCAGGACGACATCGACGAGGTGCTCCAGAGCACGCGGGCCGGCTACCGAGCCGTCCTTGGTTACGTGGCCCACGAGCACCACCGCCGTCTCGCCGGCCTTGGCGACCGCGATCAGGGACGCAGCGACCTCCTTCACCTGGGTGACGCCGCCCGCGGACCCGTCGACCTCCGCGCTGCTCACGGTCTGCACCGAGTCCAGGATCAGCAGGGATGGCCGGACGGCCTCGACCTGGCCGAGGACGCTGCCGAGATCGGTCTCGGCGCACAGGTAGAGCTCGTCGGCGATGGCGCCGATGCGCTCGGCCCGCAGGCGAACCTGGGCCGCGGACTCCTCGCCCGTGACGTACAGCGCGCGCCGCCCGGACCGCGCCCACGTGGCCGCCGTCTCGAGCAGGAGCGTCGACTTGCCGACGCCGGGCGCGCCGGCGAGGAGCAGCACGGCCCCGGGGACCAGGCCGCCGCCGAGGACCCGGTCGAGCTCGGCCACGCCGGTGGGCACCGCGCGGGCGGCGGCAAGGTCGACGCTGCCGATGGGCACGGCCGGGGTCCGTGCGGCGTTGACGGCAGTGGTCCGGGCTCGGGGGGCGCCGACCTCGTCGACCGTGCCCCAGGCCTGGCACTCACCGCATCGGCCGACCCACTTGGGCGAGGTCCAGCCGCACTCGGAGCAGCGATACGGGGGTACCTGCGCCTTGGCCACGGCCGCTATCTCGGATCGGCGGGATGGGGGGTCAGGCCGAGGTCGAATCGCTTGGACTGAAGGAGCTGGTCGCGGGCGCGACAGAGCCTGGCCAGCTCCTCGTAGGCCGGCGTGCCGATCAGGGCGACCAGCTCGTCGCGGCTGGTGACGTAGACGGGCTCGGTGGCGATATGCGCCTCGGTGTTGGCGGTGCAGTACCAGGGGAAGTCATGGCCGCCCGCTCCCCAGTCTCGGCGTTCGTACTCGCCGATCACGATGACGGTGCGCTCGACGCCGTCCTCGTAGGTGCGGTTCTCGTACGACCGGCGCAGCGGCAATTGCCAGCACACGTCTGGCTTGGTCTCGATGAACGAGACCCCCTCGGCGGCGGCCAGGTGGTGCAGGGCGCACCCGAAGCCGCCCTCGAAACCCTCGTCGTTGTGGAAGATGCAGGCACCCCTGACCACCCGGGTCTTGTCGGAGCCGTCCTCCTTCTCGGTCCACCCCTTCTTGCGGCCGGTGGCATGGTTCTGCCACATCGCGGGCGTGAGCCGCTCGACCCAGCCCGCGACGCGCTTGCGGTCCTTCTTGTCCGAGAAGTGCGCTCCGTGGACGCAGCACCCGGCGTCGGGTCGGCGGGCATCGATGCCGCCGCAGCCGCGCCCGAAGATGCATGTCCACCGTGAGGTGAGCCACGTGAGGTCTGCCTTGATCAACTGGCGGGCATCGGCCGGATCGACGAACTCGACCCACTGGCGAGGGAAGTCGAGTGGAACCTCGGGCATGCAGCCACCCTATTCGGTTCGGCCGACGCACCCGAGCGGCGCCGGAAGGGGTGCGTTGGTGCGCTGCGCGGCCGGCACCGCTAGTTTCGTTCCGTGCGACTCGGCGTGCTGGACCTCGGCTCGAACACCGTCCACCTGCTGCTGGTCGACGCGCACTACGGCGCTGCGCCGATCCCTGCGTCCAAGCTCAAGATGCCGCTGCGGCTGTCCGAGCGGCTCGACGGGACGGGCCGGGTCGAGGACGCAGCCGTGGAGCAGCTCATCGACTTCGTGCGCCGTGGACTGGTGCTCGCGGAGGACAAGGGAGCCACCGAGGTGATGGCATTCGCCACGTCCGCCATCCGCGAGGCGGTCAACGGTGACGAGGTCCTCACCCGCGTCCGCGTCGAGACCGGGCTCGACATCGAGGTCCTCTCCGGCGAGGACGAGGCCCGCATGACGTTCCTCGCGGTGCGCCGCTGGTACGGGTGGTCCAGCGGGCGGATCCTCGGACTGGACATCGGCGGCGGCTCCCTCGAACTGGCATCCGGCACCGACGAGGAGCCTGACGTCGCAGTGTCGGTCCCGCTCGGCGCCGGGCGCCTGACCCGGGCCTACCTCGCCGGCGACCCGCCCAGCGCGGACTCGATCCGCGAGGCCCGGAGGCATGCCCGGGCGAGCATCGCCGAGGTGGCCGGACGGCTGCGGCGCGTCGGCGAGCCCAGGCTTGCTGTGGCGACGTCCAAGACGTTCCGCCAGTTGGCCCGCATCGCCGGCGCAGCCCCGTCAGGCGAGGGCATGTATGCGCGGCGGATGCTCAAGCTTGCGGACCTGCATGAGATCGTGCCGCGGCTGGCGCAGATGACCGCCGCCGAGCGCAGCAAGATCCCCGGGGTCTCGGAGGGCCGTTCGGAGCAGATGGTGGCGGGTGCCGTCGTGGCCGAGGCGGCGATGGAACTGCTCGAGGTGGACGAGCTCGCGGTGTGCCCGTGGGCCCTCCGCGAAGGAATCATCCTGCGGCGGATGGACCAGCTGCCGCGATGACGACTGCCATGGCGCCGCTTCCTCCCGAGGCGGCCATCGACACAGCATCCGGGCTCTCGTCCGCGCAGGTGGCCGAGCGCATCGCCCTGGGCCAGGTGAACGCCGCGCCCGACGCGCGCAGCCGCAGCCTGTCCGACATCGTCCGCGCCAACACGTTCACCTGGTTCAACGGCCTCATCGGCTCGCTGTGGGTGGCCATGCTTCTCGTGGCACCCATCCAGGACTCGCTGTTCGGCTTCGTCATCGTGGCCAACACCGCCATCGGCATCATCCAGGAGTGGCGGGCCTCGCGGACGCTCGCCAAGCTGGCCGTCATCGGCGAGGCGAAGCCGGCCGTCCGCCGTGACGGCACTGACGTCGAGGTGAGCCCGCACGACGTCGTCCTCGACGAGATCATCGTGCTGCGCACGGGGGACCAACTGGTCGTCGACGGCATCGTCGTCGAGGCCGACGGGCTGGAGATCGACGAGAGCCTGCTCACCGGCGAGGCGGACCCGGTCAACAAGTCCGTCGGCGACGGAGCGATGTCGGGCTCCTTCGTCGTCGCTGGCTCCGGGCTGTACCAGGCGACCCGCATCGGGAGGGACTCGTTCGCCGCCGGGCTCACCGAGCAGGCCAAGAAGTTCCACCTCACGAACTCAGAACTCCGGGATTCCATCAATGGCTTCATCCGGGGCATCTCGTTCATGCTGGTGCCGGTCGGGCTCCTGCTGCTGTGGTCCCAGCTCGTGCGCGCGGAGCTTCCCGTCGACGAGGCCATCCGCGGCACCATCGCCGGCGTGGTCACGATGGTCCCCGAAGGGCTCGTGCTGCTGACCAGCATCGCCATGGCCGTTGCCGTGATCAGGCTGGCGCAGAAGAAGGTCCTCGTCCAGGACATGCCTGCGGTCGAGGTCCTGGCCCGGGTGGACACGATCTGCGTCGACAAGACCGGCACCCTCACCGAGCCCGGGATGCGGGTGCGCGACGTCGTCGACCTGGGCGGCGCCGGTGCGACAGGCGATGGGTTCGACCTCCCTGCGACGCTGGGCGCGATGGGCGCCAGCGAGGCGAACCCGAATCCGACCCTCGAGGCCATCGCGACGGACTACGCCGACCCAGGCTGGCGGGCCACCGAGACCGTCCCCTTCTCGAGCTCGCGGAAGTGGTCGGCGGCGACGTTCGAAGGCCGTGGCACCTGGCTGCTCGGCGCGCCCGACATCCTCGCGGCGGACGATGCCACGGTGCGGGAGCGCGCCGAGGCGCTCGCCGCGGACGGCGCCCGGGTCCTGCTGCTCGCCCGCGGCACCGGGCGGCCCTCGGCCGAGCACGGGCCCGGCCCGCTCGAGCCGTCCGCCCTCGTCGTCATCAACCAGCAACTGCGGCCCGACGCCGCCCAGACCGTGGCGTACTTCCTCGAGCAGGACGTTACCGTCAAGGTGATCTCGGGCGACAACGCCGCGACCGTAGGCGCCATCGCCCAGCAGGCGGGCGTGCCGGGCGCCGATCGCCCGGTGGATGCGCGCGAGCTCCCGTCGGACCAGGCCGCCCTGGCCGAGGTGCTCGGCAGTGCCAGCGTCTTCGGCAGGGTCACCCCCGCGCAGAAGCAGGAGATGGTCGACGCGCTGCACCTGCGGGGGTCGACCGTCGCGATGACCGGCGACGGCGTCAACGACGTCCTGGCGCTGAAGAACGCCGATCTGGGCATCGCGATGGGCTCGGGATCCGGGGCGACCCGGGCGGTCGCGCAGTTGGTGCTGCTGGACAACAAGTGGTCGGTCATGCCCAGCGTCGTCGCGGAGGGCCGCCGCGTGCTGGGCAACATCGAGCGCGTGTCCGACGTCTTCCTGACGAAGACCAGCTATGCCGTCGTCATCTCCCTGGTCACAGGCCTGTTCGCTGTCGCCTTCCCGTTCCTGCCGCGTCACCTGTCGCTCATCGGCGCCCTCACCATCGGCGTCCCCGGCTTCTTCCTCGCGCTCATGCCGAACACCGAGCGGTTCCGCCCCGGGTTCCTGCGCCGCGTCCTGCTCTTCGCCGTGCCGAGCGGGATCATCGCCGCGATCGCGGCACTGACCACCTACGCCGTCGTGACGTCGATGCTCCTGGCCGACGGGCTGACGGAGGAGGCCGCGCGCACGACCGCGCAGACGACGGCCACGACAAGCCTGTTCATCGTCGCGACCGCTGTGCTGCTCCAATCGGCCAGGCCGCTGAACCTGCTGCGGATCGGCATCGTCGCGCTCATGGCAGCCTGCTTCCTCGGCGTCATCCTCATCCCGTGGCTGGCCGACTTCTTCTCGATGAACCTCGCCTGGGACGTCGAGACCCTCATCGCGGTGGTGGCCGGCGCCATCGGGGCGGTGCTGGTCTGGGCGGTCTCGCTCGTGACCGACCGCTGGCGTCGCCAGTGACGCCGGGGCCGCGCGTCGGGCTGTCGACGTCGTCGGTGTACCCGGAGACGACGGCAAGCGCGTTCGAACTGGCGTCGTTGCTGGGCTACGACGGCGTGGAGGTCATGGTGGGCACCGACACGACCAGCCAGGACTCCGACGCGCTGAAGGCGCTCGTGGACCACTACGAGGTGCCGGTCCTGTCCATCCATGCGCCCTGCCTGCTCATCACCCAGCGGGTCTGGGGCACCGATTCCTGGGGCAAGCTTCAGAAGGCCCAGGAGGTGGCCGAGCGGCTCGGCGCCTCCACGGTCGTGGTGCATCCGCCGTTCCGGTGGCAGCGCGACTACGCACGTGACTTCGTGTCCGGACTGGCCCGCATGGGCTCCGAGACCGACGTCGTCTTCGCCGTCGAGAACATGTTCCCCTGGCGGGCCGGCCCCGGGTCGGTCGCGGCGTACCTGCCGGACTGGGATGTCCGCAACGACGACTACCCGCACACGACCCTCGACCTGTCGCATACGTCCGTCTCGCGCTCGGACGCCATCGAGATGGCCAGCGACCTCGGCGATCGGCTGGCCCACCTGCACCTGGCGGATGGCTCGGGCTCGGCCAGGGACGAGCACCTCATCCCCGGCCGAGGCGACCAGCCGGTCGCGGAGGTGCTCGACCTGCTGGCGGGCACCGGCTTCGGGGGCTCCGTCATCGTCGAGGTCAGCACCAGGCGGGCAGCCGACCGGGCGGCCCGTGTGCTGGACCTCGTCGAGGCGCTCGCGTTCGCCCGCCGGCACCTCGCGGCCGCGTCCTAGGGTGGGATGGTGCCGACGCCCAGCCTGAACCCGCAGGACGCGGCGGGCGCCGTCCTGCAGGCGGCCCGCCTCGCCTTCGCCTCCCGGGGCTACGCCCAGACGACCATGAAGTCCGTCGCCGTCGCCGCGGGGGTGGCTCCCGGCGTGGTGAAGTCCCTGTACTCCAACAAGGAGCGGCTGTTCGCCGCGGCCATGCGACTGCCGTTCGACCCGGCGCAGGCGGTTCCGGAACTGATCGCTCCCGGGCTGGACGGCATGGGCGAACGGCTGGTCCGCATGACCCTGGCGCTGATGGGCGACGAGTCCGTGCGGCGCGACGTCACCCGGGTGCTGCGCTCCGACCGGGCGGCGGCCGTGTCGTCCACCGCGGCGAAGGCGGCGGGCGATGATTCGACCCTGGCCCTCCTGCGCTTCGTGTCCGAGTACCTGCAGGGCACGGTGGTCGACCGGGTGGTCATGGCGTTGGGGATTCCCGACGCGCGGATGCGGGTCACGCTGATCTCGTCCTACCTCGTGGGGGTCTGCACGACTCGCTACCTCCTGCGCATAGAGCCGCTGGCATCGGCCAGCGATGACGAGGTCGTGGCACTGGTCGGGCCGGCCGTGCAGGCCCTGCTCGACCCCACCCGCAAGCCCGGCCCCGGCCGCGCGTCCACCCAGGAGCCCGGGCGCGGCCCCGGCCGCGCCGGGTGATCCGCGAGGCCCTGACTGCGGTCGCCCGCAACGAGACACTCGGGCAGGCCCTCAGCCGTGCGCCGGTAGCGCGTGACGTGTTCCGGCGCGTGGTGGGCGGTGACACGGTGGAGGAGGCCCTGGAGGTGGCGGCCGGGCTGGCCGACCAGGGCTACTGGGCCAGCCTGGAGCGGGCGGCCCCGGCCGTGACGGATGGGGCTGACGCCGACCGGGTCCTCGCCGACTACCTGGCCCTTGTCGACCGCCTCGCCACGCTGGACCTGGTCGCGGGCGTCGAGATCGCCGTCCTGCCGGGCAGCCTCGGCACGCACGAGGGGGTGGCGACCGCGGGCGCCTTCGAGCGGCTGGGCCGCCTGTGCGCGCACGCGGCCTCGGCCGGGACGCCGGTCATGGTCGGCATGGGGCCGGCAGATGAGGTCGGCCGGACCCTGGAGTGGGTGGAGCCACGGCTGGCCGCGGGCGGGTCCCTGGGGGTGACGCTGCAGGCGAGCCTGCGGCGCACCCACGCGGACTGCGCCCGGCTGGCCGGGGTCCGGGTCAGGCTGGTCAAGGGCGGGCACCGGGCCGACGCCGCCCTGGGCTACGGCCAGCCGCTCGAGGTCGACAAGTCCTTCGTGCGGTGCGCCAAGGTGCTGCTGGCCGGTTCGGGCGATCCATCCTTCGCG
>JAUXRN010000027.1 GCA_030681835.1 Actinomycetota bacterium | reverse complement strand
TGCGAATGCCGCGATCGAGGAGAAGATCGCGAACGAGAGGATCAGGTAGATCGCGACGCCGGCGACGAGGATGAGCAGCGAGATCGGCAGCCGAGCCCGGCCGAACGAGCGGGGATCGCCGCCGTCGCCGCCATCCTCGTCCTCGAGCTTGACGAAGCCGCCGATCGGCAGCCAGTTGAGCGTGTAGAGCGTCTCGCCGCCGCGCCCCAGCACCTTCGCCCGCGGCGGGAAGCCGACCCCGAACTCCAGGACGCGCACCCTGGCGAGCCGGGCGATCACGAAGTGGCCAAACTCGTGGGCGAGCACGAGACCGCCCAGCACGATGATGAACAGCAGGATCGTGACGATGGTGTCGACGATGCCGCTCATGCCGTTACCGGACCCGTCGCGAACGCGGCGCGAACCTCGCGGTCGAGCGCCACGAGACCATCCACGTCCGGCGCCTGGTCGGCACCCTCACCGTAGCGGCGCACGGCCGACTCCAGGAGCCGCGGGATGCCCATGAAGTCGAGGGTGCCATGCAGGAAGCGATCGACGGCCACCTCGTCGGCGGTGATCAGCACGGCCGCGGCCCTGCTGCCGGTCTTGCCCGCCTCGCGCGCGATCCGGAGGGCCGGGAATCGGCTCTCATCCGGCGTGCCGAAGTCCAGCCTCGCGATGGCCACGAGGTCTGGTGGCGTCGTCGGCGAAGGAAGACGCTCCGGGTGCGTCAGGGCGTACTGGATCGGGAGACGCATGTCAGGGGTACCCAGCTGTGCCTTCAGCGAACCGTCGATGAACACGACGGCCGAGTGGACCACGCTCTGCGGATGGACGACGACATCGATCGCGTCGTAGTCGACATCGTACAGCCAGTGTGCCTCGATGACCTCCAGGCCCTTGTTGGCCAGCGTCGCCGAGTCGATGGTGATCTTGGCTCCCATGGTCCAGGTCGGGTGCCTCAGGGCCTGCTCCGGGGTGACCGAAGCCAGCTCGTCCGCGGTGGCATCGAGGAACGGACCGCCGGATGCGGTGAGCACCAGCCGCGCGATCCCGGCCGTCGGTTCACCGACCAGGCACTGCCAGATGGCGGAGTGCTCCGAGTCGATCGGCCGCAGCCAGGCGAGCGGCGTGGCGAGCGGGTCGTGAGGGTCCGCTGCCGCGCGCGTCGCGGCCAGGCGCGCCGCCTCGGGCATGACGAGGTGGCCGCCCGCGACGAGCGTCTCCTTGTTGGCCGTGGCCACGATCTTGCCGGCCCGGAGCGCGGCCAGGACCGGACGCAGGCTGACGACGCCACCCGTGGCGATGACCACGAGATCGACATCGTCGCGCGTCGCGAGCTCGACCAGGCCGTCGACGTCGGCGCCGAGCGCCGTCACCGTGGGTCGCAGTCGAGCGGTCTGC